>DASUCO010000119.1:0-32001 GCA_036275955.1 Acidimicrobiales bacterium | reverse complement strand
TGCGGTACGGCCAACCGTCCACGGGCGAGCCGTCGTCGAGGTGCCAGGCGAACACGCGTCGCGAGTCGGGGACGTCCACCTCGCGGCCGTAGAACACGCCCGTGCCCACGACCACCTCGGCGCGACCGTCGCCGTCGATGTCGCCGATGGCCGGGCTGGAGTCGATCACCTCCCCGATGCGCTGGCGCCAGAGCACGACGACGTAGCCGCCGTTGAACGGGGACCAGTCGAGCGCTCGGAACACGCCGCCGCTCCAGTTCTCCGGTCCACCGGGCGATGCCGCGCTGCCGACGAAGATCTCGTCGTCCCCGTCGCCGTCCACGTCGTGCAGGGCCGGGGAGGACCACACGCTGTCGTCGACGTGGAAGGGGAAGCCGGGGAGCGCGCGGCAGGAGCGGTCGACGGCGTGCACGTGGTTGTCCCAGCCGCCGAAGACGATGTCGTCGGTGCCGTTCCCGTCGACGTCGCCGATGGCCGGCGTCGACATCACGCCTTCCGACCAGCCGTCGGGCGTGGCCCCCACGGACTCGTCCCACACGTCGAACAGGTCGAGCGTCTGGTACGTGCACCGCACCGATCCGTCGGCCCGCAGGATCACGAGTCCGCCGTCCTGGTTGGGCACCCACCGGCTGCCGGCGCCGACCACGACCTCGTTGTGGCCGTCGCCCTCGAGGTCGACCACGGTCGGGGTCGACTCCACGGCCGTGCGCCCGCGCTCGCCGATGCGGATCTCGGCCGGCCAGCCGCCGAGGTCGCCGCCCGGCACGCGCACGTACACGCGGCCGCCGAGATCACCCACCACGAGCTCGTTGGCGCCGTCACCATCCACGTCGGCCAGGGTCGGGGAGCTGTGGTGCAGCTGGGCCGACGTCGAGTACGCGTCGACCACCGGCAGCTGCGGCGCGCCGGATGCCCCCGGGAGGAGCGCGACGAGGAGGGCGACGACGAGGGTCAGCATCGGAGACGACGAGTGTGCCGGTTGGCGGGGCGCTGCAAGCGGCGCCCCGACACCCGCTCGGGGCATCCGCGCGTGTCAAGCACCCCCGCGCGTACCCTCGATCTCGTGCACCTGAAGACCCTCACCCTCAAGGGGTTCAAGTCCTTCGCGGACACCACGACGCTGGAGCTGGAGCCAGGCGTCACGGTCGTGGTGGGACCCAACGGGAGCGGGAAGTCCAACATCGTGGACGCCGTGGCGTGGGTGCTGGGCGCCCAGGGGACCAAGACGGTCCGCGCCGGCAAGATGGAGGACGTCATCTTCGCCGGCACCGCCAAGCGCGCTGCGCTGGGCCGGGCCGAGGTGCACCTCACGATCGACAACACGTCCGGGATGCTCCCGATCGACCTGGCCGAGGTGTCGATCAGCCGCACGCTGTTCCGCAACGGCGACAGCGAGTACGCCATCAACGGCGTGCCGTGCCGCCTGCTCGACGTGCAGGAGCTGCTGAGCGACTCCGGCGTGGGCCGCCAGCAGCACGTGATCGTCGGCCAGGGCATGCTCGACAGCGTCCTCAACGCCCGCCCCGAGGACCGGCGGGCGATCATCGAGGAGGCGGCCGGCGTCCTCAAGTACCGCAAGCGCAAGGAGAAGGCCGAGCGCCGGCTCGAGGCCACCGAGGGCAACCTCCTGCGCCTGTCCGACCTGCTGCGCGAGGTCCGCCGTCAGCTGCGCCCGCTGGAGCGCCAGGCCGATGCCGCCCGCCGTCACGGCGAGCTCGTGCAGGAGCTGACCGGCATCCGCCTGTTCGTCGCCGGCCGCGAGCTCGCGACGCTGAAGCAGCGCCTCGAGTCGGGTGCGCAGACGCGGGCGCAGCTCACGACGGACGACCGCGCCACCCGGGACGAGCTGGCTCGCCTCGACGCCGCCGTGCTCGCCGCCGAGGCCGAGCTGTCAGCGCTCGGTGCGGACGACCTGGGCGACTCGCTGGTGCGGACCGAGCGCCTGCACGAGCGGGCCCGTGGCTTGGCCGCGGTGCTGGCCGAGCGTCGGCGGGGGATCGAGCGCGACCGCGCCGTCGCCGTCGACCAGGCCGTCATCGCCACCCACGAGGCCGAGGCCGCCCGCCTGCGCCGCGAGCTCGAGGAGGCCGAGACCGAGGCCGAGCGGCTGATCCCCGAGGCCGAGCGGCTCGCCGAGGCCGAGGCCGACCTCGCCGCCGAGCGCGCCAACTACGAGGTGCGCTGGGGTGAGGGCGTGCCGGCGCCGAGCGGTGCTGCCGCCGAGGTGCGCGGCGAGCTGACCGCGCTGCAATCCGGCATCGAGCGCGTCGATCTCGAGTCGTCCCGCCTGCAGTCCCGACTGGCAGCGCTCACCGAGAAGGTCCAGCGCCTGGCGGCCGAGGCTCGCCAGCGCCGCGAGGAGCTCACCGCCGCCGAGTCCGCCGATCCGCGCCTCGCCGGGGAGCTGTCGACGGCCGAGGCCCGCCGCGCCGATCTCGAAGGCGCGCTGGCGTCCGCCGAGTCGGCCGTGCGCGGCGCGGACGCCGATCGCTCGGCGTGGGCCGCACGCGCCGACGCGCTGGCCAGCGCGCTCGACGACGCGCGGGCGCGCGCCGGTGCCGAGCGCATCGCCGGCGTCGCCGGCGTCCTCGGCACGCTGCTCGACCTCGTCGACGTCGATCCCGGCTGGGAGGCCGCGTTCGAGGCGGCCGTGGGCCCGGCGCTGGGGGCCGTGGTCGTCGCCGGCGGCGCCGATGCCGCCCGCCGCGCGCTCACCTCGCTGGGCGAGGGTGCCGTGCTGGCGCTCGGTGTCCCCGGTCCGTCGCCGGTGGCCATGCCGTCGATCGGCGAGCCGGTGCGCGGACACGTGCGTTCATCGCGACCCGAGGTCGAGCGGGCGCTCGACTCGCTGCTCGCCGGCGCGGTCAGCATCGACGGCGACTGGGCCGCCGCGCTCGACGCGTCGATGGCGAACCCCGATGCCGTGGTCGTCACGCGCGCCGGGGACCGCTTCGCGACCAGTGGCTGGCGCGTCGGCGCCGCCGGGGCGGGCGCCACCGGCGCCGCGCTCGACGAGGCGCGGGACAAGGCGGAGTCGGCAGCCGCGGCACTGGCCGCTGCCGAGTCGAAGCTCGATTCGACGCGGCACGCGCTGGCCGAGGCTCGCAACGCCGAGGCCGACCTCACTCGTGCACTCAACGACAACCGGTCGAAGCTGTCGTCCGCACGTGAGGCGCTGGCTCGCATCGACGACGAGATCGCCGATGCGACGTCCGAGTCGGACGCCGTTCGCCAGCACCTGGCCGAGCTGTCAGAGCGCATCGAGGCCGAGCGAGCCCGCACCGACGAGCTGCAGATGGCGCTCCCCGGCCTGGAGGAGGAGGAGGCGCGCGCGTTCGAGCAGGCGCGAGCGATGACGGCGGCCCGCAACCGGCTGGAGGAGCGGGCCCAGGCCGTCGGCGCGCTGCGCACCGACCTCGAGATCCGCGCCACCGGACTCGACGAGCGCCGCACCTACCTGCAGGGCCGACTGGCCGAGGTCGAGGAGAACCTCTCGCGCAACGTGGCCCAGCGCGAGGAGGCCGAGTCGCGTCGCGTCGAGCTCGATCACAAGCTGGTCGTCACCGATCGCCTCGCGCAGCTGCTCGACGAGCGCCTGCACCAGGTCGAGTCGTGGCTGGCCGAGCTGCGCGAGAAGCGCAAGCGGCAGTCGGAGGCGCAGCGCGCCACGGCCGAGCGGCTCGATGGTCTGCGTCGCTCGCGCGCCGAGGCCGAGCGCACGCTCGAGGGCATCCGCGAGCGCCAGCAGCGGGCCGAGCTCGAGGCGCAGGAGCTGCAGATCCGCCTCGAGGGCGCAACGGAGACGCTGCGGCGCGACCTCGACTGCGAGCCCGACGTGGCCATGGCCGCCGAGTGCCCGCCGCTGCCGGAGAACGTCACGGCGCCGGCGCGACTGCGCGAGCTCGAGCGCGAGCTGCGGCTCATGGGGCCGATCAACCCGCTGGCGCTCGAGGAGTTCACCGCGCTGCAGGAGCGCAACCAGTTCCTCGAGGCGCAGCTGGAGGACGTGAAGTCGTCGCGCCGCGAGCTGGCGCGCGTGATCAAGGCGGTCGATCAGGAGATCGTCAACGTGTTCGTCGGCGCCTTCGCCGACGTGTCGCAGAACTTCAGCGCGCTGTTCGAGACGCTCTTCCCCGGCGGCCAGGGCTCCCTCAAGCTCACCGATCCCGACAACCCGCTGGAGACGGGCATCGAGGTCGAGGCGCGGCCGAGCGGCAAGAACGTGCGCAAGCTGTCGCTGCTCTCCGGTGGCGAGCGCTCGCTCACGGCCATGGCGTTCCTGTTCGCCGTGTTCCGCAGCCGGCCGTCGCCCTTCTACCTCCTCGACGAGGTCGAGGCCGCGCTCGACGACGTGAACCTGAGCCGGTTCCTCGACCTGCTCGACGAGTTCCGCCGCGAGGCGCAGCTCATCGTCGTGTCGCACCAGAAGCGGACCATGGAGGCGGCCGACATGCTCTACGGCGTCACCATGCAGCCTGGCGCATCGTCGAAGGTCGTCAGCGAGAAGGTGGCCGCGGGGGCCTGACCCCTCCGTTTGTGCGGTCGCGCAACGCGATCGCCTGCCTGAGGGACCGCACAAACCTCGGGGGTAGGGTCGATCCCGCATGGAGATCGTGATCCTGCTCCTGGCGATCGTCGTGATCGCGGGGGCCACCGCCGGCTTCGTCGTCGCCCGCAGGGGCCCCGATCGGGGGACGATCCTCGAACCGCCCCCGGCGCCGCCGCGGATCGAGCAGCCGGCGCCCACCGAGCAGCTGCCGGTCGATGACCTCGACCTGAACGAGCCCTCCTCCGGCGTGGCGGTTGCGCCCGAGCCCGACGTCGACGTCGAGCCGGAGCTCGTCGAGGAGATCGAGGAGGCGCTGGCCGAGGTCACCTTCGAGAAGCCGCGCTTCCGCGATCGTCTGGGCAAGACCCGCAGCGCGCTCGCCGGCTACCTCGGCGGCATCCGCGCCAGCGGCAAGGTCGACCGCGAGACGTGGGACGAGCTGGAGGAGGCGCTCATCCGCGCCGACGTCGGCGTGCAGACCACGACGATGCTGCTCGACGACCTGCGCAAGGAGGTCGAGTCGAAGGGCATCAAGGATCCGGACGCGCTGCTCGAGCAGCTGAAGGGCGACGTCAAGGCTCGGCTCATGTCGCTCGACCGCTCGTTGCGCTTCGAGCCCGGTGTCCCCAACGTGTGGCTCGTCGTCGGCGTGAACGGCGCGGGCAAGACGACCTCGATCGGCAAGATCGCCAAGCGTCAGATCGACGAGCACGGTCGCACCGTGGTCATGGCCGCCGGCGACACGTTTCGCGCCGCCGCCGGCGAGCAGCTCGAGACGTGGGCCGAGCGCAGTGGCGCCGACATCGTGCGCGGCGCCGACGGCGGCGACCCGTCGTCGGTGATCTTCGACGCCGTGCAGCGCGCGGGGGCCAAGGGCATCGACCTGGTGCTGGCCGACACGGCCGGCCGCCTCCACACCAAGGTCAACCTCATGGAGGAGCTCAAGAAGGTTCGGCGGATCGCCGACCGCGAACCGGGGAAGGTCACCGAGGTGCTCCTCGTGCTCGACGCCGTCACCGGCCAGAACGGCCTGGCCCAGGCGCGGGAGTTCACCCAGGCCGTCGACGTCACCGGCGTCGTGCTGACCAAGCTCGACGGCTCGGCCAAGGGCGGCATCGTGCTCGCCATCACCGAGGAGCTCGGGCTGCCGGTGAAGCTCGTCGGGCTCGGGGAGACGGCCGAGGATCTGGTCGACTTCGATCCCGACGAGTTCGTGGAGGCCCTGTTCTCATGAGAGGCGTCGAATGCTCTGGTTGCTGACCCGTTCAGTGGTGTGGCCGGTCAAGGCGGGCGCCGGCTCGGCCAAGCTCGGCTACAAGACGGGCCGCCTGTTCGGGTATCGGCGGCTGTTCGTGTTCGGCCTCGGCGTCGCCGTCGGCCTGCTGCTGGCGCCGATGACGGGTGCTGCACTGCGCGACAAGATCCGCGCCCTCATCGACGGGGACATGACGAACGATCCCGTGCCCGCCGAGTCGCCCATCGGCGGCGGCGACCGCGTGGTCGACCTGACGATGGAAGGCGTGTGATGGGTCTCGGCTGGTCGGCGAACATCGAAGAGGCCACCGTCGGCAACACCACGTTCCGCACCGTGCTGTTCACCGGGAAGCACACGCAGCTGACGGTCATGCACCTGCAGGCCGGCGAGGAGATCGGCCTCGAGGCCCACGAGGAGATCGATCAGTTCATCCGCGTCGAGGAGGGCTCGGCGCGCGTGACGATGGGACGCTCGAAGGAGACGGTCGACGAGACGCACGAGCTCGAGGACGACTGGGCCGTCATCATCCCGGCCGGCGTCTGGCACAACGTCATCAACACCGGCGACGGCCCGCTGAAGCTGTACTCCCTGTACTCGCCGCCCGAGCACCCCGACGGCACGGTCCACCAGACCAAGGCCGAGGCCGACGCCGCCGAGGCCGAGCACGGCCACTGAGGCTCTTGGCAGTGATCCAACGCGCCAGGGCGCGATGGATCACTGCCAGAACGGTGGGTGAGGCGGCCTTTCGGGCTCGGTGGGTCGGGCCGGTAGCCCCGGGTCCGGGTGCCCCGTATCGTTGCCAACCGCATGTTCGACAGCCTGAGCGACCGCTTCGAGGGGATCTTCACGCGCCTGCGCGGGAAGGGCCGGCTCAGCGAGGCCGATGTCGACGAGGTCCTCCGGGAGATCCGCCTGGCGCTGCTGGAGGCCGACGTCGCCTTCGGCGTCGTGAAGGACCTGGTGAACCGCATCCGCGAGCAGGCCGTGGGCACCGAGGTGTCCAAGGCGCTGAACCCGGCGCAGCAGGTCATCAAGATCGTCCACACCGAGCTCAAGGAGACGCTCGGCGGCGAGACGCTCAAGATCACCTACGCCGGCAAGCCGCCGACGGTCGTGCTGATGGCCGGCCTCCAGGGCGCCGGCAAGACGACGGCCAGCGCCAAGCTGGCGCGCTGGTTCAAGCAGCAGGGTCGCAACCCGCTGCTCGTCGGTGCCGACCTCCAGCGCCCGGCCGCCGTCGAGCAGCTGCGCCTGCTGGGCCAGCAGGTCAGCGTCCCGGTGTTCAGCGCGGCGACGGACCCCATCGACGTGGCCAAGCAGTCGATCGAGGAGGCACGCGACAAGGGGCGCGACGTCGTCATCATCGACACCGCCGGTCGACTCGCCATCGACGCCGAGCTCATGGAGCAGGTGCGCCGGATCAGCGAGGTCACCTCGCCCGACTACACGTTCCTCGTCGTCGACGCCATGACCGGTCAGGACGCGGTCAACGTCGCCGAGGCATTCCACCAGACGCTCGCCCTCGACGGCGTCATCCTCTCCAAGCTCGACGGCGACGCCCGCGGCGGCGCTGCCCTGTCCGTGAAGTCGGTCGTGGGTCGCCCCATCGCCTTCGCCAGCGTGGGCGAGAAGCTCCAGGACTTCGAGCAGTTCCACCCCGACCGCATGGCCGACCGCATCCTCGGCATGGGCGACGTGCTCACGCTCATCGAGAAGGTCGAGCAGGAGTACGACCAAGAGGTGGCCCAGAAGGCCGCCACCGCCCTCATGGAGGGCCAGTTCACGATGGACGACCTGCTGGAGCAGCTCCAGCAGATCAAGCGGATGGGTCCCCTCCAGAACATCATCGGTATGCTCCCGGGGGTCCCCAAGGAGCTCAAGAACGCCGATGTGGGCGAGAACGAGCTCGGAAGGATCGAGGCGATCATTCGCTCCATGACCCTGGCAGAGCGGGTGAACCCCGATCTGATCAACGGGTCGCGGCGGCTCCGGATCGCCAACGGCAGCGGCACCTCCGTGGCGGAGGTCAACCAGCTGTGCAAGCAGTTCAAAGAGATGTCGAAGATGATGAAGCGCATCCCCGGTCTGGGCGGGGGCGGGAAGAAGGGCAAGAAGGGCCGCAAGGGCCCGGGCAAGCTCCCCAACCTCAAGCAGCTCCAGGCGATGCAAGCCGAGATGGACACCCGTCTCAACTAGAGGGAAACGAGAACGAACGAATGGCCGTGAAGCTCCGACTCATGCGCATGGGCAAGACCAAGCAGCCGACGTACCGCGTCGTGGCGGCCGACGGCCGCTCGCCGCGCGACGGCCGGTTCATCGAGATCGTGGGGTTCTACGAGCCCCGCAAGGAGCCCTCGGGCGTCGAGATCGACAACGAGAAGGCGATCGCCTGGCTCAAGAAGGGCGCCCAGCCCACCGAGCGCGTGCAGAAGCTGCTCGAGACCTCGGGCGCGTGGGCCGAGTTCAAGGGCGCCAAGTGAGCGACGACGAGGACTTCAACGCGAAGTCCGAGGCCGCGACCGCGCTCGACGTCTGCGAGCACGTCGTCCGGGCGCTGGTCGACGAGCCTGACGCCGTGCGCATCGAGCCCGAGGAGCGCCGCCGCGGCGGCGTCATCCTGCGGGTGAACGTGGCGCCGGACGACATGGGCCGCGTCATCGGCCGTCGAGGCCGCACCGCCCAGGCGGTGCGCACGCTCGTGGCCGCCGCCGCCGTGCGCGACGGCGTCGAGGTCGACGTCGACTTCGTCGACTGAGGTCATGACCGATCTGCTCGAGGTCGGGCGGATCACCAAGCCGCACGGCATCCGGGGCGAGGTCGTCGTGGTGCTGACGACGGATCGCACCGAGCGCGTGGCCCCCGGGGCCGTGTTGCAGACCAAGACCGGCCCGCTCACCGTCGAGGCGTCGCGCCCGCACCAGGGTCACTGGCTCGTGGCGTTCGCCGGCGTGCCGACCCGCAACGACGCCGAGGGTCTGCGGGGCACCGTCCTGCTGGCCGAGCGCATGGACGACCCCGACGAGCTCTGGGTGCACGAGCTCATCGGCGCCCGCGTCGTCGACGCGCATGGCACGGCGCTGGGCACGGTCGACGCGGTGGAGGACAACCCAGCCGCCGACCTGCTCGTGCTCGAGAGCGGCGGCCTGATCCCGGTCACGTTCGTCGAGTCGTTTGCTCACGGCACCGTCACCGTCGACATCCCCGAAGGACTGCTCGACCTCTGAGGCGAACTCCAGAGCGATGCGTCGCGCCGCGCTGCTGGGGATCGCGCTCCTCCTGGGCGCGGTGCTGGCCCCGGCCGGCCGGGCCGCGGTGCCCGTCGCCCCGCCGATCGACGAGGAGATCGACTGCCTCGAACCGGCACCACGCCAGGTCGATCTGGGGGCGACGCCGCTCGACGGCAAGCGGGCGGCGGTCGACGTGCTGGTCCTGCTCGATGGCGTGACCGAGGCGGAGGGCCGCGCCGCCGTCAAGGACGCGGTGACCGCGTACAAGCCGATCGGCGTCGACCTGCGTGCCCGGTTCGCCCCCATCGCCATCCCGTCCGACGGCACCACCGAGGGCCTCGATGGCACGACGTGGCCGACGGCGTCCACCGACCGCGCCATGACCCTCACCAAGCGAGCCGTCGGCGGTCGGGTGCCGCCCGGTGTCGAGGTCGTGTACCTGCTGACGGCCAAGGAGCTGTACCTGGGCGAGAACCAGCCCGACGCGGACAGCCGGTCGTACGCCATCGCCGGCCTGGCCGACTGCATCGGCGGCGTGGCGTTCTCGCACCGGGCGTTCGCGATCGGGGAGCGGCTGTCGTTCGGCTCGTCGTCGGGCTCGATCGAGGTCGGCGCCAACCTCCCGGGCAAGATCCTGGCCCACGAGGTCGGCCACCTCCTGGGCGCGCACCACCACTACGCCAACTGCGCCGAATCGGTGCCGTCGGCCGCCGTCGACCGCTCGGCCGACGTGTGCACCCTGATGTTCAACGACGTCGGCGTCGTGAGCCTTCGCTTCTCCGTGCTGAACCGCCCCGTCGTCCGCGGGCACGCGCTCACGTACGCCCGCTGACGTCCGGCGTTACCGTCGGCGAGCCATGCGCGTCGACGTCTTCACGATCTTCCCCGACATGGTCGAGGCGTTCGCCCGCCAGAGCCTGCTGGGCAAGGCGCGCGAGCGGGGACTGCTCGACGTGCGCGTCCACGACCTGCGGGCGACCACCACCGACGTCCACCGCACCGTCGACGACGCGCCCTTTGGCGGCGGCGCCGGCATGGTGCTCATGCCCGAGCCGATCTTCGCCGCCGTCGAGGCGGTCGAGCCGCCGCGGCCGCTCTACTACCTGAGCCCGAGCGGGCGGCCGTTCACCCAGGCGGTGGCCCGTGAGCTGGCCGATCTCGATGGGTTCAGCGTCCTCTGCGGTCGCTACGAGGGGGTCGACGAGCGCGTCCGGGAGCACCTCGTCGACGGCGAGCTCTCGATCGGGGACTACGTGCTCGGCGGGGGGGAGGTGGCGGCCATGGTCGTGCTCGAGACGGTGGGCCGGCTGCTGCCCGGCGTCATGGGCAACGAGACGTCGGCCGACGAGGAGTCCTTCAGCGACGGGCTGCTCGAGTACCCGCAGTACACGCGGCCGGCGGTCTTCCGCGGCCACGAGGTGCCGGACGTGCTGCGCTCCGGTGACCACGCCCGCATCGCCCGCTGGCGGCGGGCCCAGGCCCTGGTCAGGACCCTGCGCCATCGGCCCGATCTCCTCGACGCCAGGGGCGGCCTCAACGCCGACGAGCGCGACCTGTTGGCGGACCACGGCCTCGACCCGTACGATGGCCCGTCCCCCGCAAGACCCTCTGAGGAGCCTGACGCGCCATGAACCCCACCGATCTCGTCGACCGCGGCAGCCTGCGCGACGACGTGCCGGCCTTCAGCCCGGGCGACACCGTCAAGGTCCACGTCCGCGTCGTCGAGGGCACCCGCGAGCGCATCCAGGTCTTCCAGGGCGTCGTCATCCGCCGCCAGGGCAGCGGGGTGCGGGAGACGTTCACCGTCCGCAAGCTGAGCTTCGGCGTCGGCGTCGAGCGCACGTTCCCCGTCCACTCGCCGATCATCGGCAAGATCGAGGTCGACCGCCTGGGCGATGTCCGCCGGGCGAAGCTGTACTACCTGCGCGACCTGCGCGGGAAGGCCGCGAAGATCAAGGAGAAGCGCGCCGCGCGCTAGTCCGTTGCTGGCCAACCCGAAGACGAGGCGGGCGGTCGTCGAGACCGCGCTGCTGGTCGGGCTGGCCGTGCTCATCGCGGTGGTGCTGCGGGCGTTCGTCGCCCAGGCCTTCCGCATCCCGTCGGCGTCGATGGAGCCGCAGCTCCTCGTCGGTGACCGCGTGGTCGTCTCCCGTCTGGCGTACGACGTGCACGAGCCCAACCGCGGGGACATCGTCGTGTTCGACTGCCCACCTGCCGCCGGTTGCGACGATCGGCACGACGACGCCATCCCCATGCGGGCGTTGAAGACGCTCGCCGAGGCGCTGCTGCTGCGCCAGCCGGAGATCGAGGAGTTCATCAAGCGCGTCATCGGGCTGCCGGGGGAGACGGTCGAGGCGCACGACGGTCACGTCTTCATCGACGGCGTGCGACTCGCCGAGCCGTACCTTCCCGCCGGGACCGTGACGTCGGACTTCGGACCGGTCACCGTCGAGGCCGATCACCTGTGGGTGATGGGCGACAACCGCGGCAACTCCGCCGACAGCCGCGTGTTCGGACAGATCGAGCAGCGCACGATCGTCGGGCGCGCCATCGCGCGCGTCTGGCCACCCACACGGATCGCGTTCCTCTAGTCGGACTACCGTTGTCCGGTGCCCGGATCCGAGGACGTCGAGCGGTACGAGGCCGATGTCGAGCTCCAGCTGTACAAGGAGTACAAGGACGTCATCGGCATGTTCAGCTACGTCGTCGAGACGGAGCGGCGCTTCTACCTCGCCAACGAGGTCGAGCAGGTCGTTCGCGAAGAAGACGGTCGGAGCCGGATCGAGCTGACGCTGCACGACGCGTGGGTCTGGGACATGTACCGGCAGAGCCGGTTCGTCTCGACCGTGCGGGTCGTGACCTACAAGGACGTGAACGTCGAGGAGCTCCCCAAGAAGGAGATCTGATGCGGACCCGACGAGAGGTGGGCGGCAGCGGCGAGGACCTCGCCGCCGCGTGGTACGTCGCCAACGGCTACGAGGTCGTCGACCGGAACTGGCGGTGCCGGCACGGCGAGCTCGACCTGGTGCTGCGCAACGGACGCCAGGTCGTGTTCTGCGAGGTCAAGGCGCGGACCGGGCTCGGCTTCGGAGCGCCGGCAGAGGCCATCACCCGCGACAAGAAGCAGCGCATCCGCTTCCTGGCGGCGCGCTGGCTGGAGGATGCCAAGCCGCGTCCGGCCGAGATCCGCTTCGACGTGGCCGCCGTGCTCGGCGACGACGTCGAGGTGCTCGAGGGCGCCTTCTAGGTTCCTAGCGACGACGGAGGCGCGCCAAGCGTGGCTGCGCGTGCCGAGGTCGCCACCGCCGCGCGTTCCATGCCGCGACGCGCTCGGTGCCGAGCAGCGCGTGGCCGACGCCCAGCGACGCGATCGCACCCAGCACGACCGCCATCGACACCGGACCGGTGAACGCCAGACCGTCCTCGTCGCTGCTGCCGCCCGTGCCGCTCGTGCCATCGCCCGTCCCGGAACCCGAGCCCGAACCCGAGCCCGAACCCGCGTCGGTCGTCGGGTCGATGGTGGTGCCGGTCGCCGGGTCGACGGTCGTCGAGGTCGATGCGGGATCGGTGGTCGTCGTCGTGGCGCTGGCCTCGAGGCAACCCGACTGGCCGATGGTGCTGCGGGCCAGATCCACCCCGCCCTGCGCCGAGAAGAGCCGCCCATCGAGGGTGACGCCGTCGCGGAGCACGATGCCCGTCTCGGACAGGAACGTGCCGGCGATCGACGAGCCGGCGCCGATGTCGATGACGCCGTCGACCTGCCAGAACACGTTGCACGACTGTGCGCCGTTCACGGGGATGACGCGGGAGCCGGCGCCGACGTCGAGGTTGCCGTTCACCTGGAACACCCACACCGTGTCGATGTCGCCGAGCGCGTCGAGGCGCAGCTCGCCGGTGAGCGTCGTCGTCTCGATGTAGCAGTACACGGCACCGCCGAGGCGCAGCCCGCCGAGGTCCTCGCCGGTGCGGTCGGAGTTGCACGGCTGGCTCTGCAGGTTCTGGTTGATCTCGGTGACTCGTCCGGCGACGGCGATCGCCTCGGCATCGGCCAGGTGGGTGGCGCCGGTGATGGTGCCGGGTGGGAACCCGGTCAAGGTGGACGATGCGGCGATCGCCACGTCACCGGTCACGACGGTGGCGCCGGTGGAGGCGATCGAGCTGTCGGCCACCACCGCGTACGACCCCGCCTCGTCCAGGTCGGGGCGGACCGCCTCGGCCTCGGCGCCGGGCGCGACGACCACCCAGCTGAGCGCCAGCGCAGCGAGCGTGGCGGCGAGTCGACGGGAGAGCTGCGTCATCTGGGCTGAGCCCCACTTGGGGTGGCGAGAAAGCATGACAGTGGCAACAGCAGTTGACCAGAGCCACAGTCAGAACACGTCCGCCACGGACCGTACCGCTAGGCGCGTCCGGGGCGTCGTCGCCCCCGGGCCGACCAGCACGGCCGGTGCCAGTGGCGGCGCTGGTCCGGCGCCTCGATCGGCACGACGACGACGTGGCCGACCCCCCGCTCGATGGTCTGGTTGCAGCCGGGGCAGCGGTACGTCTTGGTCGCCTCGAACGGGTGGACGGCGCGGACCTCGACCTCGAGGTGCTCAGACAGCGCCGGCCGCCCAGAGCACCAGCGCGAGGACGGCGACGAGGGCGACGGCGAGGACCACGTAGTCCACGGGGGAGCGGCGGTGCTGACGGAACGGGTTGAAGCCCACGCCGTGAGTATGGTCGCCGGACCCGGGCCCGCCGGCCCGCCGACGAAGGAGGCGAGAGGCAGCCATGGAGACCCTGAAGGTCGACCGCTCCGCCGGCGTGCTGACGATCACGCTCAACCGGCCCGAGAAGAAGAACGCCATCAACGGCGCCATGTGGACCGAGCTGTTGGCGACCCTGCGCGACGCCGCCGTCGACCGCGAGGTCCGCGTCGTCGTGCTCACCGGTGCCGGCGGCGCGTTCTGCTCGGGTGCCGACCTGTCGCCGGGCGGTCGTGACGAGGGCAAGCACCAGCTCGACCGCATGCGCGACGTGGCCGACGTGTGCCTGGCCCTGCACCACCTGCCCAAGCCGATCATCGCCAAGGTCGGCGGCGTGGCCGCCGGCGCCGGCTGCAACATGGCCCTCGGCTGCGACCTGATCGTGGCGTCGGACGACGCGCGGTTCTCCGAGATCTTCGCCCGCCGAGGGCTCACCATCGACTTCGGCGGCTCCTACGTGCTGCCGCGCCTGGTCGGGCTGCACAAGGCGAAGGAGCTGGCGCTCTTCGCCGACGTCATCTCTGCGCAGGAGGCCGAACGCCTCGGCATCGTGAACCGCGTGGTGCCGGCCGCCGAGCTCGACGCGTTCGTGGACGACTGGGCGACGCGGCTCGCCGCCGGTCCGCCGCTGGCGCTGTCGATGACGAAGAAGCTCCTCAACGAGGGCATCGGGATGTCGCTCGACCAGGCGCTCGAGAACGAGGGCATGGCCCAGACCGTCAACTTCGGGACCGCCGACACGGCCGAGGCGATGGCGGCGTTCCTCGAGAAGCGCGAGCCGCGCTTCGAGGGTCGCTAGACGGTCGCGTCGTCCTCGCCGCACTCGGCGAGCTCGATGTCACGCAGCTGCGCGACGCGCGCCTCGTGGCGGCCGCCCTCCCACGGCGTGGCCAGGAACACATCGACGATCGTCAGCGCCAGGGTCTCACCGAGCAGGCGACCGCCGAGTGACAGCACGTTGGCGTCGTTGTGCTGGCGGGCCAGGCGCGCGGTGGTCTCGTCGTGGCAGAGCGCGGCCCGCGCGCCGCGCACCTTGTTGGCGGCGATCTGCTCGCCCTGGCCGCTCCCACCGATGACGATGGCGAAGTCGGCCTCGCCGTTGACGGCGGCGCGGGCGGCGGCGGCGCAGAACGCCGGGTAGTCGACCGGCTCCTCGCTGTCCGTCCCGAGATCGAGGACCTCGTGGCCGCCCTTCTGGAGGTGCTCGGCGACGAGCAGCTTCATCCGGTAGCCGGCGTGGTCACACCCGATCGCGATCCGCATGGGCGGATCGTGTCACACCCCCTCGATACCGTCGGGACACGCATCGAGCGCGGCGTACGGCGCTCCTCTCCGGTCATCGTCGAGAGGAGCCGTCGTGCTCGCCATCATCCCGTCCGCCACCCTGCTGGGCGTCGACGGCCAGCCGGTCCGGGTCGAGGTGCACGTCGCCAACGGGTTCCCGGGCTTCACCGTCGTCGGTCTGCCCGATGCCGCGTGCCGAGAGGCGCGCGATCGGGTCAAGGCAGCCATGCAGACGTGCTCGCTGCCGTGGCCGACGCGAAAGATCACGGTGAACCTCTCACCGTCCGCGGTGCGCAAGAGCGGCGCCGGGCTGGACGTCGCCATCGCCGTGGGCATGCTCGTCGCGCAGGGCGAGGTGCCGCCCGACGCGGTGGCGGGGGCGGCGTTCCTCGGCGAGCTCGGGCTCGACGGCTCCGTGCGTCGGGTGCCGGGCGTCGTGCCGCTGGTTGCGTCGATGTCGGCGCCCGCGGTCGTCGTGCCCGCGGGGTGCGGCGCCGAGGCCCGACTCGTCGGGCGTCACGAGGTGCGTGAGGTCGCCGACCTGACGACGCTCGTGCGCGCGTTGAAGGGGGAGGGGCCGTGGCCCGAGTCGCCGGCCGATCCGCCGGTGCCCGTCCCGGCACCGGGGCGGGACCTCGCCGAGGTGCGCGGCCAGGCGGTGGCGCGCCTGGCGCTGGAGGTGGCGGCGGCTGGCGGGCACCACCTGCTGCTCGCCGGCCCGCCCGGCGCCGGCAAGACGCTCCTGGCCCAGTGCCTGCCCGGACTGCTGCCCGACCTGGCCGACGAGGACGCGCTGGTGGCGACGCGCGTGCACTCCGCTGCCGGCGTGTCGCTGCCGGCCGGCGGTCTCGTGCGCCGACCGCCGTTCCGCGCACCGCACCAGACGGCGTCGGGTGCGTCGCTGCTGGGCGGCTCCGACCAGCTGCGTCCCGGTGAGATCTCCCTGGCACACGGCGGCGTGCTCTTCGTCGACGAGCTGGGTGAGTTCCCGACGTCGGTGCTGGACGCGCTGCGCCAGCCGCTGGAGGAGGGGAGGATCCGCATCGCGCGGGCCCGCGCCGTCGTCGAGTACCCGGCCCGGTTCCTGCTCGTCGCAGCCATGAACCCGTGTCCGTGCGGGCGCGGCGGGCGGCCGGGCGTCTGCACGTGCAGCGACGCGGCCCGGCTGCGGTACGCGCGGCGCCTCTCGGGCCCGTTGCTCGACCGCATCGACCTGCGCGTGGACGTGCCGCGACCTGACGTCGCCCAGCTGCTGGCCGGTCCACCGGGTGAGTGCTCGGCGGTCGTGGCCGAGCGCGTCGCTGCGGCGCGGGAGCTGGCTGTCGGGCGGGGCGTCCGGTGCAACGCCGAGCTGCCGGTGCGGGCGCTCGACGACGTCGCACCCGTGCGCGGGAGCGCGGCGGTGCTGTTCGAGGACGCGTTGCGGACCGGTTCGCTCACTGCGCGCGGGTTGCACCGAGCGCGGCGGGTGTCGCGCACGTTGGCCGACCTGCGCGTCGGCGACGGTCCGATCAGCGATGAGGACGTGTGCCTGGCGCTGCAGCTGCGGAGCGAGCCCGACCTCCTGCGGGCGGTGGCGGCATGACCCGGGCGCTGGTGGCGCTGGCCGGGCTCCCGGCGATGGGCCCGGTGCGGCTCTCGGCGCTGCTCGACGCGTACGAGCCGGATGAGGCGTGGGCGCGCGTCGAGCGGGGCGACCTCCCCGTCGTCCCCGAGCACCTTCGGCAGCTGTGGCGGGCGGCGGCGGCGCGGGTGGACGCCGACGCGCTCTGGGCGGCGCACGTCGACGCCGGCGTGCAGGTGCTGGCTGCGGGCGACGACGCGTTCCCCTCCTTGCTGGCCGATGACGTCGAGCCGCCGGCGGTGCTGTTCGTGCGTGGCTCGCTCGATGCGCTGGCCGCGCGCCGGGTGGCCATCGTCGGGACGCGGCGGTGCACCTGGTCCGGGCGGCTGGTGGCGCGGTCGCTCGGGCGCGAGCTCACCGAGGGCGGCGTGTGCGTGGTGTCGGGTCTGGCGCTCGGGATCGACGGCGAGGCGCACGCCGGCGCCCTCGAGGTGCAGGGCGCGCGTCCGGTCGGCGTCGTCGGCACCGGCCTCGACGTCGTGTACCCGACGCGCCACGCCCAGCTGTGGGACGCGGTTGCCGGCGCTGGCGCGCTGGTGTCGGAGTACCCGCTGGGCACCACCCCCGAGCGGTGGCGGTTCCCCGCCCGCAACCGGCTCATCGCCGCGCTGGCCGAGGTGGTGGTCGTGGTGGAGAGCAGCGAGCGGGGCGGTTCGATGCACACCGTCGACGCCGCTCTCGAGCGCGACCGGGTCGTGCTGGCGGTACCGGGGCCGGTGCGCAGCCCGGCGTCGGCCGGGACCAACGGGCTGCTGGCCGCCGGCTGCCCGCCGTGTCGCGACGCCGGCGACGTGCTGGTGGCGCTGGGTCTCACGCGCCACCAGCAGTCCGTCGGCGCCGAGCCCACCATCGACGATCCTGACCTGGCGCGGGTGCTGGACGCGCTCGGGTGGGAGCCGGCGACGCTCGACGAGCTGGCCGAGCGGCTCGACGCACCGCTCGGGCCGGTGGCCGTGCACCTCACGCGGCTGGCCAACGCCGGCTGGGTCGTCCAACGCTCCGGTTGGTGGGAGCGTGCCCGCTGATGCGCCTTTCGTCCGGGGTCGCACCACTACGGTGGCTCCGTGGCCTGGGCCGTGGACGAGTTCGTCGCCTCGCTCACCGCCGCGTCCGACAACACCCGCGCCGCCTATCGCCGGGACGTGACGTCGTTCGTGGACTGGGCCGAGCGCGGAGGCGTCGACGGCCCCGGAGCAGTGGACCGCCGCCGCCTGCGGCGCTACCTGTCGTTCCTGCACACGCTGGGCCGCAGCCGCAAGACGATCGCCAGGCACGCCTCGGCGCTGCGCCGCTACTTCGGCTGGTTGGTGCGCAGCGGTCAGCTCGAGGTCGATCCGTCCGTCGGCGTGTCGGTGCCGTCGGATGCCGGTCGCCTCCCGCGGGTGCTGCGGGGCGATGAGCTGACCGCCCTGCTCGACGAGCCGCCGGCGGTGGTGGACGGCGACCCGGCGTGGGTGCGCCTGCGCGATGACGCCGTCCTCGAGCTGCTCTACGGGAGCGGGCTGCGGGTGAGCGAGCTGTGCGGCCTGGCGCCCGCCGACGTCGACCTGGCGGGACGGAGCGTCACGGTGTGGGGCAAGGGCGGCAAGCAGCGTCGCGTCCCGATCAGCGAACCGGCGGTGGACGCCGTCGACGGCTGGCTGTGCACCGGTCGGCCCGTCATCGTCGCCGCCGACGTCGACGCCGAGGCGGCGCTGTTCCGCAACGCGCGCGGGCGCCGGCTGTCGCCGCGAGACTGCCGCCGCATCATCGACCGGCGAGCGTCGTCACCGACGCACCCGCACGCGCTCCGCCACACGTTCGCCACCCACCTGCTCGACGGCGGTGCCGACCTGCGGGCCGTGCAGGAGCTGCTGGGCCACGCCGACCTCGCCACGACGCAGCGTTACACTCACGTCAGCAAGGAGCGACTGCGCTCGGTCTACGCATCGACGCACCCGCGCGCCCGGCCCGACTCCCGGAGCAGCTGATGGAACTCGAGGACCCGGGCGAGATCGAGCGTCTCTGGACGTCGTACAAGGACACCGGCGCGCAGGAGCTGCGCGACGCCCTGATCGTCCACTACTCGCCGCTGGTCAAGTACGTCGCCGGTCGCGTGGCCGTCGGTCTCCCGCAGAACGTGGACCAGGCCGACCTCGTCAGCTACGGCATCTTCGGGCTGATCGACGCCATCGAGAAGTTCGATCTCGGGCGTGGCTACAAGTTCGAGACCTACGCCATCTCGCGCATCAAGGGCGCCATCATCGACGAGCTGCGCTCGATCGACTGGGTGCCGCGATCGGTGCGATCCAAGGCGCGCTCGCTCGAGAAGGCGTACAGCAAGCTCGAGTCCCAGCTGCATCGCACGCCGACCGATGCCGAGCTGGCCGAGGAGATGGGCATCAGCGACCAGCAGCTGCAGACGACGTTCAGCCAGATCAGCTTCATCGGCCTCGTCGCGCTCGACGAGATGCTCGGCGGTGATCGCGGCGGTGACTCCATGACGCTGGGCGACACCATCGCCGACGCCGGTGAGGGCCCGGTCGCCGCGTACGAGGTCGAGGAGATGCGCCAGATCCTGGCGCAGGCGATCAACGACATGCCCGAGCGGGAGAAGATCGTGCTCACGCTCTACTACTACGAGGGCCTGACGCTGGCCGAGATCGGCGACGTCCTCGGCGTGACCGAGTCCCGCGTGTGCCAGATCCACACCAAGTCGGTCATCCACCTCCGCGCCAAGATCGCAGCCAGCGAGCGCGAACCCGCCTGACGTGTTCTGGCAGTGATCCAACGCGCCAGAACGCGCTGGATCACTGCCAAGACGCGGTCGTAGAGTCCTGTTCCCCGCTTCCCCCGGTCGATGTCTTCACGTCCCGGAGGATGCAGTGCTCGCCTCGTTGCTGGTGGCCGCGGTCGCGGCCGTGTCCGTCTCCTACGTCCCGCCCGCTGACGAACTAGTCGTCGACGGGTTCCGCCCACCGACGTCGAGCTATGGCGCCGGCAACCGCGGCATCGACTACGCCACCGACGCGGGCGAGGTGATCCGCGCCGCCGCCGATGGTGCCGTGGTGTTCGCCGGCCGCATCGGCTCGGCGTCGCACGTCGTCGTGCTGCACGACGACGGGATCCGCACCTCGTACTCGTTCCTGGCCGACACCGACGTCCGCCGCGGGGACCGCGTCGCCCAGGGCGACACCGTGGGCACTGCCGCCGGACCCGTGCACTTCGGCGCCCGCGCCGGCGACGAGTACCTGGATCCCACCGTGCTGTTCGGCGGTGGCCCGCCGCAGGTCCACCTCGTCCCCGCCGACCAACGCCACCCGCTGCACGAGTGGGAGGAGCGCCGTGACCTGCTAGACGTGCTGCGCGGCGGAGGCCGCGCCGTGGTCGACGCCGTCAGCCCGGCGGCGCACGCGCTCGGTGGCGTCACCTGGGAGGCCGCCGACCGCGCCTTGCGCCGGGTGAGCCGGGAGTGGACCCGCCTGGACGAGGGGGTGCGCGCGTGGGCCCACGCCATCAACGCGCCGCTGACCCACGACGAGCGCGTGGCGCGTCGGGTCGAGCGCGTCGTCGACGACCAGCGCGACTGCACGCCGGCGGACGTGCCGCCACCGTCGGCACCCGGTCGGGACCGGATCGCGGTGCTCGTCGCCGGCCTCAACTCGACGATGGGAGGCGGCGCGGTCATGCGGATCGACACCGGCGCCCTCGGCTACCTACCGGAGCGGGTCGTGCAGTACTCCTACGTCGGCGGCCAGGCCGAGTACGACGCCCGCGACACCCACCAGGACATCCGCATCTCGGGCGATCGCCTGCGGGCGCTCCTGCAGGACATCGCCCGCACCCACCCCGGCGTCCCGGTCGACCTCATCGCCCACTCGCAGGGCGGCCTGGTGGTGCGGGCGGCGGTCACCGGGGCCGACCACTGGGACCCCACCATGCCGACGATCGCCAACGTCGTCACCCTGGGCACGCCCCACCACGGGGCGGTGGCGGCGACGGCGGCCAACGCCATCGGCGTCGACCGTCGGGTCGCCCGCCTCTTCGAGGTGGCCGAGGGCCTGGGGGCGCCGACCGGCCGGTCGACCCAGCAGCTGGCGTCGTCGTCGCACCTCATCGACGAGCTGCACGACGTCGGGCTGCCGGCGGGCGCCACCGTCACGTCCATCGCCGCCAGCGGCGACCTGCTGGTCGACGCCCAGATGAGCGCCATCGACGACGCCACCAACGTCGTGGTGCCGGTGGCCGGCGGGATCCTCTCGGGCACCGCCCACGACGCCCTCCCCGGTGCCCCGGCCACCGCCCGGGAGCTGGCCCTGGCCCTCGGTGGCCGGGGCCCGACCTGCCGTGACCTGGGCCCCGACCTGGAGCTGGTCGACGCCGTGAACCTGGCCAACACCGTGACCTGGGTTTCCGATCGTCTCGGGCGCCTCGTACACTCACTCCCTGCTCCGGGAGGCATTCGGCCCCCCGGCTGAGGACCATCATCCGGCCCCGCCCCAACGGTCGCTCGACAGAGCGCGCGGTCGCCGGTCCATCAACCGTCAGGGAGGCGTGCCATGGCACCCGTCGTCACCATGAAGCAGCTGTTGGAGGCTGGCGTCCACTTCGGGCACCAGACCCGTCGCTGGAACCCGAAGATGAAGCGGTTCATCTACGGCGAGCGCAACGGCATCTACATCATCGACCTGCAGCAGACCCTGCAGCGCATCGAGACCGCCTACACCTTCGTCCGCGACCTCGTCGCCGACGGCGGCACCATCCTGTTCATCGGGACCAAGAAGCAGGCTCAGGACCCGATCGCCCAGGCGGCCGACGGCTGCGGCATGCCCTACATCAACGAGCGCTGGCTCGGCGGCATGCTCACCAACTTCTCGACCATCAGCGGCCGGGTGAAGAAGATGCAGGAGTACCAGCGCATGCGTGCCGCTGGTGACTTCGAGGCGATGCCGAAGAAGGAAGCGCTCCTGATCTCCCGCGAGCTGGAGAAGCTCGAGCGGAACCTGGGCGGCATCCGGAACATGACCAAGCTCCCGGACGCGGTGTTCATCATCGACACCAAGAAGGAGCACATCGGCGTGGTCGAGGCCAACAAGCTGCGGCTTCCGGTCGTCGCCGTGGTCGACACCAACTGCGACCCCGACCTCATCGACTACGTGATCCCGGGCAACGACGACGCCATCCGGTCGGGCACCCTCATGTGCCGGATCATCAGCGACGCCGTCAAGGAGGGTCGCTACATCGGTGAGCGCCGCGGCACGGCCAAGCCCCAGGTCGCCGTGCCCACCCCGGAGGAGGAGGCCGAGCGCGCCCGCGTGCAGGCCGAGGCCCGCGCCGCCGCCGCCCGCCAGGCCGCCGAGCGCGAAGCCCGCGTCGCGGCGTCGGTGCAGAGCGCGCCGGTCGGCGACGTCACCGCTGCCGTCGTCGACGCCGGCGAGGAGCCGAACGAGGGCGCTGTGCCGGCACCCGCGACCGACGAGACCCCCGAGACCGCAGAAGCCCCCCAGGAGTAGGTGTCATGGCTGATTTCAGTGCCGCAGACGTGAAGCGCCTGCGCGACTCGACCGGCGTCGGGATGATGGACGCCAAGAAGGCGCTCACCGAGAACGACGGCGACTTCGAGAAGGCCACGAAGTGGCTGCTGGAGAAGGGCTTGGCCAAGTCGGCCGAGCGGGCCGACCGCGAGAACAACGAGGGCGCCGTCGCCCTCGGCACCGCCGGTCGCGCCGCCGCGCTGGTCCAGCTGAAGAGCGAGACCGACTTCGTGGCCAAGAGCCCCGACTTCACCAAGCTCGTCCAGGACGCCGCCGACCTGGTCGCCGCCGAGGGCGAGGACGCCATCGGCCAGCTCCAGACCCGGCTCGACGAGCTGAAGATCTCCCTCAAGGAGAACATGGACTGGGGCCGAGTGGTCCGGTTCGAGCCGGCCGAGGGCAACATCCTCGACACCTACCTGCACGTGCAGAACGACCGCGGCAAGAACGGCGTGCTGGTCGAGCTGGCCGGGGGCACCCCCGAGCTGGCCCACGAGGTGGCGCTGCACATCGCGTTCGCCAAGCCGACCGTCCTCAACCGCGACGAGGTCCCGGCCGCCGAGGTCGAGGAGCAGCGCGAGCTGCTCCTGAACATGACCAAGGCCGAGGGCAAGCCCGAGCAGGCGTGGCCCAAGATCGTCGAGGGCCGTCTCGCCGGCTGGTTCGCCCGGCTCGGCGAGCCCGAGAAGGGCAAGCCCGGTGGCGCGCTGCTCGACCAGCCCTGGACCTCCGACGAGAAGCAGACCGTCACCCAGGCCCTGGGCGACGCCAAGGTCGTGCGCTTCGCCCAGGTGCTGATCGGCTAGTGGGGGATCCAAGCCCGCGCTGGAAGCGCGTCGTCCTCAAGCTTTCGGGTGAGGCGTTCGCCGACAAGAGCGGCAGCTCCATCGACGGCGACGTCGTGTTCCAGGTGGCCCAGGAGATCGCCGACGTCCGCGCCGAGCTCGGCGTAGACGTGGCCGTCGTCGTGGGGGGCGGGAACATCTGGCGAGGCGCCACCGGCGCCGGCAAGGGCATGGATCGGGCCCAATCCGACTACATGGGCATGCTCGGCACCGTCATCAACGCGCTGGCGCTGCAGGACGCGCTCGAGCGCGTCGGCCAGCCGACCCGGGTCCAGACCGCCATCGAGATGGCCCGGGTGGCCGAGCCCTACATCCGGCGTCGGGCCATCCGGCACCTGGAGAAGGGTCGGGTGGTCGTGCTGGCCGGGGGCCTCGGCGACCCGTTCTTCACCACCGACACCCCGGCGGCGGTGCGGGCCGCCGAGCTGCACGCCGGCGCCGTGCTGAAGGGCACCCACTCCGGCATCGACGGCGTCTACACCGCCGACCCCAAGATCGACCCCTCGGCCACCAAGCTGGACGAGGTGTCGTACATGGACGTCATCAACAAGGGGCTCAACGTGATGGACACCACCTCCATCACGTTCTGCATGGACAACGACCTGCCGATCGTGGTCTTCGACGTCCTGCAGCCCGGCAACCTGCGACGGGTGCTCACCGGCCAGGACGGCATCGGTACGCTGGTTCGATGAGCGAGATGACCGACCTCATCGTCTCCGAGACCCGGGAGAAGATGCACAAGGCCGTCGAGCACACCCTGACCGAGTTCGGTGGGATCCGCACCGGCCGGGCCAGTCCTGCCTTCGTCGAGAAGCTGGCCGTGGACTACTACGGCAGCGAGGTGCCGATGCAGCAGATTGCCGGCTTCACCGTGCCCGAGGCGCGGATGCTGGTGATCCAGCCCTACGACGCCGGCGCCATCAAGGCCATCGAGAAGGCGATCCAGAACTCGGACCTGGGCGTGAACCCCAGCAACGACGGCAAGGTCATCCGGCTGTCCTTCCCGCCGCTCACCGCCGAGCGGCGCAAGGACTACGTGAAGATGGTCAAGCACATGGCCGAGGAGGGGCGGGTCGCGGTGCGCAACCTCCGCCGCGCCGCCCGCCACGACCTCGAGGCACTCGAGAAGGACCACGACATCTCGTCCGACGAGCTCGAACGGGCGGAGAAGGAGCTCGAGAAGGTCACCCACGCGCAGATCGCCGAGATCGACACGGCGCTCGAGCACAAGGAGAAGGAGCTGATGGAGGTCTAGGACCTCCACCGGCTTCGTCTCGACAGGAGGGTTCCGCCAGCCATGTCTCGATGGGACGACGACGAAGAGAAGCCCAAGGACACCACCGAGGGCGTCCGCATCATCGGCGCTGAGGAGGCGGCCGAGGCGCTCGAGAAGGGCACCGTCGCGCCCCGCCGAGCCGAGGGTGAGCTGCGCTTCGGCGACCGGCCCGAGTCGCCGCCCGAGGGCGTGCGCCCGGCCGTGCGGTTCCCGCTGCCGGCCGACGAGGACGACGGTGAGCTGCCGCGCCCGCGCGTCACCGGGGCGCCGGGCCCCGCGCTGCCGCACTGGACCGAGCCCCCGACCGGCGAGGTGCCTCGCATCCTGGGGGACGAGCCCGACGACGTCGGAGCCGAGGGCGCCGAGGAGGACCTGGAGGCGTGGTCGAGCTTCGCCACCTCCGGTCCCCGCTGGCGCGACAGCGCGGGCGACTGGGCCGAGCCCGACTACGACGCGGCGGCCATGAGTCACGACGACTCGACCCGTATCGGCGCCCTCGACGACCGCGACCGCCCGGCGCCGGACGACTTCTTCTTCGACGCCCCCGTCGACGACCCGCCGCCGGTGATCCGCACGGGCGGGCAGCGCCAGCCACCGCCGATGCCCACCGGCCCGGTCGGCGAGCGCGACATGACGATGGCGATCGGCATCGGGGCCGGCCTCGCCGCCCTGTTCCTGCTCCTGCTGTCGGTGGGCGCCGGTGCCCTCATGTTCCTCGTGACCGGCGTGCTGGTGCTGGCCGCCGCCGAGCTGTACGCCGCGCTGCAGCGGGGCGGGTACCAGCCGGCGACGCTGCTGGGGCTCGTTGCGGTCGGCTCCATCGTCGGCGCCGCGTACTGGAAGGGCGAGGCGGCGCTGCCGCTCGTCCTCGCGCTGACGTGCATGTTCGCCCTGCTGTGGTTCCTGGTCGGGGTGACGAGGACGGCGCCGACCATGAATGCGGCGGTGACCGTGTTCGGCGTGGTCTACGTCGGCCTGCTCGGCGCGTACGCCTCGCTGATCCTGCGTGTGCCCGACGGTCGAGGCGACGGCCGAGGGATCTTCATCGGTGTGATCGTGGCGGTGGTCGCGAACGACGTCGGTGCGCTGGTGATCGGCCGTCAGGCCGGGCGGGCGCCGCTGGCCCCGACGATCAGCCCCAACAAGACCATCGAGGGCACCATCGGCGGCGGCCTCGTGACCGTGGTCGTGTCGTTCATCGTGCTCGGCTTCATCGGCATCGAGCCGTGGGACACCGGCAGCGCCATCGCCCTGGGCCTGGTGGTCGCGGTGGCCGCCCCGCTCGGCGACCTGTGCGAGTCGATGATCAAGCGGGACCTCGGCATCAAGGACATGGGCACCGTGCTGCCAGGCCACGGCGGTCTGCTCGACCGGTTCGACGCGCTGCTGTTCTGCCTGCCGGCCACCTTCTACCTCTCCCGCCTGCTCGACATCTTCTGATCAGCGCATGACCACCGTCGCCGTCCTCGGCTCGACGGGGTCGATCGGGACCCAGACGCTCGACGTCGTCGCCCGCGCCGGTGGGCAGTACGAGGTCGTCGCGCTCGGCGCGTCGTCGTCGATCGAGCTGCTGGCCGAGCAGGCCAAGGCGGTGCGACCGCGGGTCGTCGCGATCGCCGACGATCGCCGAGCCGACGAGCTGCGCGAGCGCGTGCCGCCGGGCACCGAGGTGGTCGCCGGCCCGGACGCGCTGGCGTCGGTGGCCGAGGCCGACGTGGTGGTCAACGGCGTGGTCGGCTTCGCCGGCCTGCCGGTGACGCTGGCTGCCCTCGAGTGCGGCGCACGGCTGGCGCTAGCCAACAAGGAGTCGCTGATCGCGGCCGGCCCCGTGGTGCGGCGGGTGACGACGGGCGAGATCATCCCCGTCGACTCCGAGCACTCGGCCGTGCACCAGTGCCTGCGCGCGGGCCGGGTGGCCGAGGTGGCTCGCATCGTCCTCACCGCCAGCGGCGGTCCGTTCCGGGGACGAACGCGCGAGCAGCTGGCGGGCGTGACGATCGACGACGCCCTCGCCCATCCGACGTGGTCGATGGGACCCAAGATCACGGTGGACTCGTCGACGCTCATGAACAAGGGCCTGGAGGTCATCGAGGCCAACGAGCTGTTCGGCGTGGGCTTCGACCGCATCGAGGTCGTCGTCCACCCGCAGTCGGTGGTGCACTCGATGGTCGAGTTCGGCGACGGGGCGACCATCGCCCAGCTGTCGATGCCGGACATGCGCCTGCCCATCGAGTACGCCCTGGGCTACCCGGACCGGGGAGACGTGCCGTTCGGCTCGATCGACTGGTCGTCGGTGGGTCGCCTCGACTTCGAGCCTCCCGACCTCGAGGCGTTCCCGTGCCTGGGCCTGGCCTACGAGGCGGGCCGGGCCGGGGGGTCGGCGCCGGCGTGGCTGAACGCCGCCAACGAGGTGGCCGTGGCCGCGTTCCTCGACGGCCGGATCGGCTGGCTGGCCATCGCCGAGGTGCTGGAGTCGGCGCTGTCCCGGCATCATGGGAACGACCTGACGTCGGTGGACGTCGTACTGGCGGTCGATGCGGAGGCGAGGGTCGTCGCACGCGAGATCGTCGAGAGGAAGTCAGAGGCGTGAGGGTCCAGCCCCGAGAGACGGAGCCGATCGAGGAGGTCCGCGCGTCGGGCCCGTGGGGCACCATCGCCATGGCCGCCCTGCTGGTCTGGGCCGGCGTGGCGCTCGGCATCGGCGTCGTGGTGATGATCGTCGCGCTCGTGTTCATGATCTTCATGCACGAGCTGGGCCACTACGTGACCGCCCGCTGGGCCGGGATGAAGGTCACCGAGTTCTTCATCGGCTTCGGACCCCGCATCTGGTCGTTCCATCGGGGCGAGACCGAGTACGGGGTCAAGGCCATCCCCGCTGGCGCCTACGTGCGCATCATCGGGATGAGCAACCTGGAGGAGGTCGACCCCGCCGACGAGGACCGCACGTACCGGTCCAAGCCGTATGGGCGGCGGCTCTCGGTCGCCGTGGCCGGCTCGACCATGCACTTCCTGATGGCGCTCGTGCTCATCTTCGTCGTGTTCGCCGGCTTCGGCGTGCAGGAGGAGTCGAGCTGGCGCATCGGGACGATCGCCAAGCCCAGCGCCGCCTTCGACGCCGGGCTGCAGCCGGACGACCGCATCGTCGCCGTCGACGGCGAGCGCTTCGAGGACTTCTCGGCCATGAGCGAGTACCTCCGGGCCCACCCGGGCGAGGAGGTCGAGCTCGACGTGGTGCGGGGCGGCGATGAGCTGACCATCGAGGCGGTCCTCGGGCGGGAGAACCCGGCGGGGGAGAAGGTCGGCTTCCTCGGCGTCGGCCCCACGTTCCCGTACGAGCGCGTCAGCCCCGGCTCGGCCGTGGTCCGCAGCGCCAAGGAGTTCGGGTCCGTGGCCAAGGGCTCGGTGCTGGGCCTGGCCCACATCTTCTCGCCGTCTGGCGTCCGCGGCTACCTCGACACCATCGTCGAGCCCGACGCCGACGGGGTGGGCGGGGCCGACATCAGCGAGGACCGCCCGACGTCGGTGGTCGGCATCGTGAACATCGGGAACCAGGTGGCGGAGAACGGGATCGTGAACGTCCTCTATCTGCTGTTCGGCGTGAACATCTTCATCGGCATCTTCAACCTGCTGCCGCTGCTCCCGTTCGACGGCGGCCACGTGGTGATCGCCACCTACGAGAAGATCCGCTCGATGCGCAGCGGCCGGCCGTACCAGGCTGACGTGGCCAAGATGCTCCCGATCACCTACGTGGTGGTCGTGGCCCTGGCGCTGCTGTTCGTGACGTCGCTCTACCTCGACATCGCGCATCCCGTCTCGGTGCGCTGAGCGGCGCCGGCGCCCGCCGGAAGCGGCCGGTTTCCACCTTTCGCCCAGAGCGGTGACCCCGCTACTCTCCGTGAATCATCACGGACTAGTCACTACGGGGAGTGATATTCCTCGTCGACAGCGCATACGATGCGTAGTGATCGGGTAGGCCACGCCGGACGTTCCGTGCCCCTTTCGGGGCTTGGCCGTCACGGGGCGCGGTGGCCAGGGCATACCCGACTGAGCCGCATCAATGGGGAACAGGGACAACACAGCGAATCGGACCTTCAGTCCGAATCCGGACACGCCGAGAACTCTCGGCGTGGACGGCCTTCGCGCGTACGAGCCGTCTCCGCGTGCGGCCGCCCCGTTCCGCCGGCTGATCGGCGTCTTCAGCCTCGTCAGCCTGCTCGCCACCATGCTCGTCGTGCTGGTGCTCCCGCCGGCGCCGGCCAGCGCAGCGGTGTCGGTCACGATCACGCCGACCACGTGGGACGTCCTCGGTCTCGACTCGAACCGGCCGGGCAAGTCGACGCCGTCGGTGTTCCCGGTGGGCGCCAAGCTGTGCGCCGCCTCCGGGAGCGACGCGCTCACCAACGTCACCAGCACGATCACCCTCTCCGGCGCCGGCTCCTCGATCGCCCTGCAGTCGGGCTCGCCGACGACGAACTCGCACGGCAACGTGTCCGCCAGCGGCTGCGTCGAGACCTACTTCCACGTCGAGGTCAACCGGAACGCCTCGTCGTTCGGCACGACGAAGAGCTACACGATCCAGTTCTTCAACAACGGGACGTCACTGGGGACCAGCGGGGCGCGGAGCGGCACGCTCTACGTGGAGAAGCTCGTCAGCCAGAACCGCAACGCCATCACGTCGATCACCAGCTCGGCCTGCTCCGGCACGACGTGCACGTTCGGCGCCGGCCAGACGTACACGATCACGCTGTGGGCCAAGTCGGCGCCCGGTGGCTACAACGTCACGTCCGCGTTCCTGGCGATCCCGTCGAACCTCCTCACCGTCACCAACATCAAGACGTACCTGGCAGTGCCCTCCGGCTACTCGGCGGCCGGCGTGTACGGCGACGGCTGCGGCTTCAACCAGACGACGCGCCTCTGCGTCAACGACGCCACCTATCCGGGCCTCACCGGCCTCAAGGCGGGAGGCAACCCGATCCGCGTCGTGTACACGGTCAAGGCGTCGAGCACCGTCGGGTCGTCACCGCTGACCAACACGGGCCAGATCAACTCCGGCGGCCTGCGCGGCATCATCTACGACCTCTCGGGCTCGAGCTTCCACTACAACGCCGACGCCGGGAACACCAAGGCGCTCTCGGTCAGCGTCGTCGAGCAAGCCGACCTGAAGGTGGACAAGACCCGCATCGGGACCTCCTCCGAGGGCGCCATGGTGAAGAGCACCACGTCGTCCTTCGCCATCAAGGTCACGAACAACAGCACGACGGACCTGACCTCGGGCACCTCGACGATCACCGACCAGCTGCCCACCGGCTTCACGTTGAACAGCGTGTCCATCGCCGGCGGGACGCCCGCCGACTGGAGCTGCAGTCCCACCTCGGGCGCCGCCCCCAACGTCACCTGTACGAACACGTGGGGCTCGACGACGAACACCAAGTTCGCGGCCGGCACCACCCACACCATCACCTTCAACGTCACCGCGCCGACGACGCCGGGCAACTACGCCAACACGGCGACGGTGAGCGCCAGCGGCTACGTCGACCCGGTCTCGACCAACAACAGCTCGACGGACTCGCCCGTCGTGGTGGCCAACGCCATCACGCTCTACGACCTCGACGTCGCGGGCACCGGCAGCACGAGCTTCTCCTCGCCGGGCACGGGCACCTACACGCTGACCCTCCGCAACAACGGCCCCGGTTCGGCGCCGGTGGCGACCGGCTCGCCCATCCGCATGACGAGCACGTTGCCGACCGGCGTCACGCTCGCGTCGCTCGGCACCATCCCCACGGACTGGACGTGCCCGACCCAGACCGTGGGCGGGAGCACGATCGTCTGCGAACGCAGCACGGCGCTGCCCAAGACGGCCGGCTCCACGAACCTGGCGACGTTGACCGTGAACGTGAACATCGCGTCCGGCGTCACCGATCCCTGGGTCAGCAGCACCACGACGCTGTTCGCGACCTCCGACTCCGGCAACGCCAACGACGCCAACGTCAGCAGCAACACGGCGACGGTGCGCACGCCGGTCGGCTCGGCCGATCTCACGGTCCGCAAGACGCACACCGGTGCCTTCCCGATCAAGACCGACGGGTCGGGGACGGGCTCGTTCAGTGCCATCGTCACGAACAACGGTCCCAGTGCGGCGAGCGGGATCCGCATCGTCGACACGCTGCCGTCCGGTCTCACGTTCACCTCGAGCGGGAGCGGTGGTGGGGGCTTCACGTGCACGGCCTCAGGCCAGACCGTCACCTGCACGTCGGCGAGCTCCCTGGCGTCCGGATCCTCGGCGACGGTGTCCATCCCGGTCACGATCTCGTCGTCGGCCACACCGACCGAGGTCACGAACAACGTCAGCGTCGACACTGCTGCCAACGGCTCGACGAATGGCGTTCCCAACGGCACGTACGACCCGGACTCGACCAACAACAGCGACATCGACATCGTGTCGCTGGTCGAGACGCTCGATCTCGTCGCCGCCCACACCGCGAGCGCGTCGGTCACGCAGCCGGCGGCGATCGCCTACACGGTCACGTTGACCAACAACGGGCCGGCGGCGGCGACGAACGCCTACTTCACCCAGACGCTGCCGAGCAGCGTCGCACAGCCGACGGCGGCGACCTTCACGGCATCCGGGTTCACGTTCACCACGGCGCCCACCTTCGACGAAAGCTGCGGCGGTAGCGGCACCGAGTTCACGTGCCTCATCGGATCGGTGCCATCGGGCGGGTCGGTGCTGGTCTCGTTCAGCTCCGGTGCCACGTCGACCACCACGCCGAACCCGGCGCCGAGCTCGGTGACCGTGGGCTCGGATCAGGAGCAGACGAACACCGCCAACGACACGGCGACGGCCAGTACAGCCGTCTCCGGCGGCCAGATCCTCGCCGACCTGAGCGTGACGAAGTCGTTGGCGTCCGGCTCGGCCCTCCGACAGGGCCAGAACGCCGTCTACGACATCGTCGTCACGAACAACGGTCCGTCGGCGGCGACCGGCATCACGCTGAACGACACCTTGCCGACCGGTCTGACCTACGTCTCGGCGTCGGGCACGAGCTGGTCGTGCACCAGTGCCGCGGCGTGCTCGTTGTCGGGCAGCCTGGCCAGCGGCTCCTCCACGACGCTCTCGATGACGGTTGCCGTGGCGTCCAGCGCCACGGGGTCGAAGGTCAACTCGGTCACGGTCTCGTCGACCACCACCGACAGCACCAGCTCCAACAACACGGCGACGTCGACCGACACCGTGGTGTCGACGGCAAACCTGGCGGTGACCAAGACGCTGACGAGCGCGGCGCTGCGTCAGGGACAGAACGCCACGTACAGCATCGTCGTGACGAACAACGGGCCGTCGGCGGCCACGGGGATCACCGCGAACGACTCCCTGCCCTCGGGCCTGACGTTCGTGTCGGGCACCGGCACGAACTGGACCTGCACGAGCGCCACGGCGTGCTCGCTGTCGGGCAGCCTGGCCAACGGGGCGTCGTCGACGCTCACGTTGACGGTGGCGGTGGACAACGCGGCCACTGGCTCGAAGGTCAACTCGGTGACGGTCACCGGCAACGAGTACGACCCGTCGACGCCGAACACGGCCACGTCGACGGACACCGTCGTCAGCACCGCTGACCTGTCGGTGACGAAGACGCTGACGAGCACGGCGCTGCGCCAGGGTCAGAACGCGACCTACGACATCGTCAT
>DASUCO010000118.1:0-12794 GCA_036275955.1 Acidimicrobiales bacterium | reverse complement strand
GGCCTGTCGATCAACCGGCGCGGCAACCCGTACGCACCGTGGTTCGCCGTCGTCGACGCCGTGGCCGGCGGCGAGCGCGTGGGGACGATCGTGAACATCGCCGTGCACCCCGTCGCCATCGGCCGCGACATCGACGTCGTCTCCAGCGACTGGGTCGGCGTCTTCCGCCACGTACTCGAGGCGGCGGCCGGCGGCCTCACGGTCGTGCTGCCCAGCGCGCTGGGCGATGTGAACCCGCCGCCCCACCCGACCGAGGGGGTCGAGGGCTCGCTGGAGCACGCGCAGCTCGTCGGCCAGGCGCTGGCAGCGGCCGTCGCCGACGCGCTGGACTCGACGGCACCACTGGGCGACGGCAGCGAGGTGGTGCGGTCCGAGGTGATCGAAGTGCCGGCATCGGGGCTGCTCGCCCAGCTCGCCGGCGTCGGGGATCGCATGGAGGTCGAGCTCGTCGAGTGGCGCGTCGGGTCGGCCACGCTCGTCGCCGTGCCCGGCGAGGCGTTCCACGCCATGGGCCTTGCCATCGAGGCTTCGCACGACGGCCCCGTGCTGCTGGCCGGGTTGGCGCCGTCGTGGCAGGGCTACCTGCCCGAGCCGTTCGGCGACGGCTACGAGGAGACGGTCAGCTTCGGGGCCGACGCCGTCGCCGGCATCCGCGCCGCCCTCGTCCGGTGACCGGCGCGCGCGTCGTCGAGACGGCGCGAGGTCCGATCGAGGTGGCCGTGCTGGGCAAGGGTCCTGCGGTGCTGATCGCCCACGGGATGCCCGGCAGCTGGCAGCAGGCCGTGGCCATCGGGCGGGACCTGGAGGCCGAGCGCACCGTCGTCCTCGTGACCCGTCCCGGCTACGGCGGCACGCCGCTGCGCAGCGGGCGCACGGCGGCCGAGCAGGCCGATCTGTATGCGGCGCTGCTCGACGCGCTCGGGCTCGATGCGGCGACGGCCGTCGGCATCTCCGGGGGCGGCCCCTCGGCGCTCGCCATCGCGCAGCGGCATCCCCATCGCACGAGCGGGCTCGTGCTCCTGTGCGCGCTCGCCGCCCACCTGATGCACGTACCGACCTACGCCAAGGTCGGCGCTCGGCTGCCCGCCTTCGTCTGGGGTGCGTTCGCCGCACGCGAGCGTCGCACCCAGCGACGGACGCTGGACGACCCGGCCGCGTTCGAGGCACGTCTCCGGGCCGACCTCACGCCGGACGAGCTGGCGCGGTTCGAGCGTGAGCCAGCACTGCGCGACGACTACGCCGCCTACCTGCGCAGCCAGTGCACCGGGCCGTCGTGGGCGCGGGGCTTCCGCAACGACGTGCGAGCCATCATCTCGTCCGGCTGCGCGCCGACCGATGCGATCACGGCGCCGACGCTCGTGGTGCACGGCGACGCCGACACCGTGGTCCCCATCGTGAGCGCCGAGCACCACGCGTCGGCCATCCGCGGCGCCCGACTCCACGTGCTGCCCGGTGGCACCCACGGGTTCCCCCTGCTCGACCGCGCCGTCACCGTCGATCTGCTTCGATCCGTGCCGTGACCGAGCCGAGTCCATCTCCTTCGGCAGGCCTTCCTGTCTACGAGGAGCTCGACGAGATCTGGGCTCGGTGCGAGCCCGACGTCGCCGCCGTCGAGGTGCCCGACGCCGCCGAGCGGGCGGCCGCCGCGTTCGTCGGCTCGCTGTGCGGTTGCATGCTGGGCAAGCCGCTCGAGATCGACCCCACGCTCGCCGAGATCAGAGCCTGTCTCGAGCCGCGGGGTGAGTGGCCCCTCGACGACTACGTCACCGAGGAGGCGATCCTGTCGCTGAAGTGGCAGCAGGGCCAGTGGCCGGAGCTGGCGCGTGCGCGCATCACCCACGTGGCGGCCGACGACGACATCAACTACACGGTGCTCGGCATGCTCGCGCTCGAGCACAAGGGCGCAGATCTCTCACGCCGAGCGCTTGCTCGCCTGTGGCTGTACAACCTCCCGATCGCGGTCACGTTCGGACCCGAGCGCGTGTTCCTCGCCCGGCTCGCCGCAGCCATGCTCGACGAGGAGGCGGAGCTGCCCGACCACCTCGAGGGCGAGTACCCGGGGAGCGAGCTGTGCGGGGCGCTGATCCGCGTCGACGCGTACGGCTACGCGTGCCAGGGCGATCCCCGACTCGCCGCGGAGCTGGCATGGCGCGACGCCGGCATGACCCATCGCGGCACCGGCCTGTACGGCGCCATGTTCGTGGCGGCCGCCATGGCCGCCATGCCGGTCTCGCCGACGCCACTCGCGGCGTTCGGCACCGCGCTGCGCTTCGTCCCGACCGACGCCCCGTTCGCCAACGCGGTGCGATTCGCCATGGACGAGGTGACGCGCGCCGACTCGTGGCTCGCCGCCTACGAGCGCATCAACGCGCGCTATGGCGACTTCGGGCACTGCAAGGTGCTGCAGGAGATCGGCACGCTCGTCAACACGCTGCACTTCGCCCGCGACGTCGGCGACGGCATCTGCATCCAGGTCATGCAGGGCAACGACACCGACAGCTTCGGTGCCACCGCCGGCTCGCTCCTCGGCCTGTGGTTCGGCCCCGGTCACCTCGAGGAGCGCTGGACGGCGCCCTTCAACGACACGATCCAGCTCGCCCTGGCCACGACCTGGATCAGCTCGATCGCCGAGCTCGCCGGGCGCATGGCGGCGCTGCCCGCCAGGATCAGAAGTGGGCGGGACCGGGCCAGGCGGGGAACGGGCTGACGGCGGGCACGCTGACCTCGGTGTAGTAGCGGAGCATCCAGTACGGCAGCAGGTAGTCGATGCCGGGCGCCTGGTGGGTGGCGCTGGTCGCACCGGTCAGCTGGGTCGGCGGGCGCTGCCAGAGGAAGTCGGTCGGCGGGCGATCGGCGACGGGGAGCGGGCGACGCGCCCGCTGCTTCGTGCTCGTGCCGGGCACCACGACGTCGCCGATCTCCTTCTGGTCGTCGGCGACGCACTCGAAGTCGACGCCGCAACCCGGGCGGTTGTCGACGACGATGTTGTCGCGGTAGTCGACCCACTGGCGCAGGTGCTCGATGGCGGCGTCACGCCGCGACGTCTCACCGGTCAGCGCGAACGTGATCGTCTCGAAGTGGGCGTTCACGTCGTCGCCGGTGGTGCGGTCCATCACCGCCAGCGCCTGCAGGAGCTGCGCCTTCACCGCCGGGTCGGACTCGAGGCGGACCAGCGAGTACCCGGTGAGGTGGTGCAGGTTGTACTTGTAGTACCCGGCGTTCGGCTCGACCGCGTCGATCTCCATGGAGCCCGCCAGCAGCGGCAGCTGGGTCGCCAGCTCCTCGGCCCACACCGCGTCCCACACCGGCTGCGCGTCCGTGCCGCTGGCCACGTGACGTGCAGCCTGCGCCATGTTCAGCCGCGCCATCGGGACGTACACGAAGAGGGGTGAGATGAAGTTGTCGAAGTCGTGCCCGCCCTGGACGTTCGGCACCGACACGTTGCCGTGGGGCCGCGGGTAGTTCCACCCGTACTTCACGAGGAAGGACGCCAGGTTGAGGATGTCGTCCCGGATCATGTCCTTGCGCTCGCCCAGGTCGTCTCCCACCAGGTCGTACGCGGCCAGGAGGCCGAACGTCGTGCCGGCGTAGGTGTCGCGACTCGGCGCCGTCTCGCACTTGTAGTCGACGCCCTTCCACGGGAACGGCCCGAAGACGCGCTTGTTGTCGCCCATCGCCAGGTTGGGGGGCGAGTCGACCGGCGCGCAGGCGCGCATCAGCATCCCGCGCTCGCCCTGGATCACCCCGCCGCCGAACCCGATCGGGCTGACCTCGCTGGGGTTCTGCTGCACCTCGGTCTCGGTGCGCCACCCCTCGGCGATGTTCACGAGGAGGTCGTACTTGTCGACCATGCGCTCGATGCGGCTCAGCGCCTCGTCGCGCTGCTCCATCCAGTACCGGCGCTGGGTTCCCCGGATGACCTCGAGCTTGGCCTTGGCCGTCGCGTACCGGAACGACTCCGCCGCCAGGTACGTCCCGGTCCACAGGCCCGAGTCGCCCCACCCGCCGACACCGACGATGTCGCCGGGCACGTGGTCAGCCGTGCCGTACTCGAGCTCGACCACCTGGTCGGCGACCAGGTGATCGTCGATCTTGGCCTCGAGGAGCTCCATCCAGGCGAGGTCGTTGCCCTCGCCCAGACCGGTGCCGGCGTCCTCGGCTCGTGCCAACGGCGCACTGCTCGCAACCAGCAGCGCCAGCGCTGCCGCTCCCAACCTTCGCTTCACGGTGACTCCTACGACGTGGCCGAACCCTCGAGGAACACGGATCGCAGGAGATCGCGGCGAGCCAGGAGATCGGCCGTCGCACCCGAGAACCGCACCTCGCCCTTCTCGAGGAAGTACGCCCGTTCGGCGAGCGTGAGAGCGAGGTTCACTGATTGTTCGACGATGACGATCGTGGTTCCCGCTGCGTTCATGGCACGAACGGCGACGAGCAGGTCCTGGACGACGGCCGGGGCCAGCCCCAGGGACAGCTCGTCGATCAGCAGCAGCCGGGGTCGCAGCAGGAACGACTGGGCCAGGGTGAGCATCTGGCGCTCCCCGCCCGACAGGGAGCCGGCCCGTTGGAAGCGCCGCTCGGCCAGCCGCGGGAACAGCCGCAGCACCTCGGCGATGCGATCGTCGAGCTCGCTCCGCTGCCGGCGCAGGAGGAACCCGCCCATCTTCAGGTTCTCCTCGACGGTCAGCCCCGGGAAGATCCCCCGCCCGCCCGGCACCTGGACGATCCCGCGCTGGACGGTGCGCTCGGGCGGCTCGCCGGTGATGGCCTCGCCGTCGAAGAACACGTTGCCGCCGTCGGCCTCGACGATGCCGGAGATGGCGTTGAGCGTCGTCGACTTGCCGGCGCCGTTGGTGCCGAGCAGGGCGAGGATCTCGCCCTCGCGCACCTCGAGGTCGACGCCGAAGAGGACCTGCACGCCGCTGTACGAGACGGTCAGGCCGGTCGTCTCGAGGAGGATGCGGTCGTCGGTGCGGCGGGCCCGCTCGACGTGTCCGGGCTGGAGGCGGGCGACGTCATTGTCGAGGTACGTCGCCGCCTTGAAGAAGAACCCGACGCCGCGGAGGAACACCGGCGCCATCACGGCGATCGCCCACCGCAGGTCACTGCTGCCGATGAGGAAGCCGACGAGCGAGAACCCGAGCCCGGCGAGGGTGACCACGCCGGCGATGGCGAACGCGGCGGCGCGCATCTCGGGCGGGGCGACGATGGCGGTGATCGTCGACAGGCCCGGCGCCACGAAGGCGAACACGACCATGATCAGCCACAGCAGGCCGACGAACACCCACAGGCTCGGGGCGATCGACAGGAGCACCAGCGCGACGCCGGCCACGATGCCGACGGTGCACAGCATGCGCAGGCCGACCGACGGCGACTCGTCGAGCTTGCGCTGGAAGACGGCGGTGCCGACGACCACGGCCACGGCCGAGAGCGCGGTGCCGACGGCGATGATCACGCCGCGCAGGCCGGGTTCGACGCCGAACTCGTCGCGGAGGAAGAACGGCACGAGGATGCCGACGCCGAACACGCTGCCCGCGGTCCATGCCGCGCCGATCCACTGGTACCGGAGGGAGCGGATGGCCCACAGCCGGTGCAGGGTGTCCCGCCACGGCGGGGCGACCGGCGTCTCGACGATCTCGTACCGCCCGCGGGGCGGCTCGTGCACGCGCGACACCAGCGCGAGCGCGACGATCGTCGGCACGGTCAGCACCAAGAACGGCAACCGCCAGTCGTAGAGCTCGGCCAGCGCGCCCGCCACGATCGACGCGAACGCGACGCCGATCGGGTTGGCGAGCGCGTGGAGGCCGAAGGCCTTGGCCCTCGTCGCCGGTGAGTAGAAGTCGCCGATGAGGCTGCCGTGCACCGGGGTGTTCACGGTGCGACCGAAGCCCGAGCCGACGCGGGCGACCACGAGCACGGCGAGCGCCGGTGCCAGGCCGGTCATGAGCGAGAACGCGGCCCACAGGCCGGCGCTGAACACCGCGAGCCGCATGCGCGGCGTGCGGTCGGCGAAGAGCGCGACCGGCATCACCACCAGCGGCACGAGCAGGACGACGAGGACGGTGATGAGGCCGAACCCGCCGACGTCGATGCCGAAGTGGTCGGCGATCTCCGGGCCCAGCAGCTCGAAGGTGCGGGTGTCGAGCTCGTCCAGCGCGTTCAGGGCGAACAGCGCGGCGATCGGCGCCAGCGGCTCGTCGTTCAGGTAGCGGCGCAGCGCGGCGATCACGTCTGCTCCTTGCTTCCCGCTCCGACGGCCGCTCGGGCCGTGCTGCTGACGGGGACGACCTGCGGGCGCGGGTCGCGTCCGGTGAGCCGGTGGGCGATCAGGTCGCGGCTCGCGCCGATGAGCCGCGCCATGCCGCCGGGGAAGAACAGCACCAGGGTGAGCAGGCCGACGCCGGTCGACAGCAGCCCGAGGTGGGGGCTGATGTCGCCCAGGAAGTACGGGATGGCGAGGAAGTAGACGGTGCCCAGCACGGCGCCCGGCAGCGAGCCGAGACCGCCGATCACCACGGCGGCCACGAGGGACAGCGAGCGTCCGGGTTGGAACACCGTCGTGTCGGCCAGGCCGATCCCTGCGCTCCATAGGAACCCGGCGATCCCGGCGAAGGTCCCAGCGAGCACGAACGCGGTCAGCTTGGTGCGCACGACGTCGATGCCCATGGCCGCCGCCTGCCGCGGGTTGTCCCGCACGGCGAGCATGTTGCGGCCGATCCGCGTCGTCTGGAGTCCGCGGATGGCGACCAGCGACACGGCGAAGAAGGCGAACGACAGGTAGTAGTACGACGTCGTCGAGATCCATGTCGGTCGGGACAGGAAGCCGGTCCCCTTCATCCAGCTCTGGTCGAAGATCCACGCCGCGGCGGCGACGGAGAACCCGAGCGTGACGACGGCCAGCGCGGTGCCCTCCAGGCGCAGCGCCGGGAAGCCGAGCAGCAGCGCGACGCCGGCACCGACCACGCCGGCCACGACGGCGCCGAACCAGAACGGGAACCCGCTCTCGGTCACCAGCTGCGCACCGAACACCGCCCCGGCCCCGGCGACGGCCCACTGCCCGATCGACATCTGCCCGGCCCAGCCGGTGAGGACGGTGAGCGTCACCGAGACGACGGCGACCAGCAGGACGGTGGCGATGAACTGCAGGTCGGCGACGCCGAGGTACCAGGGCAGGGCGACGACGGTCGGGATGGCCAGCGCGATGCCGGCGCCGGTGAACGCCCGCCACGCCGGGTGGGCCACGATCTCCGTCGGCAGCGGTCGCACCGGCTCGGCGATCTCCCAGGACGACTCCTCGGAGGCGACGGTGCGGCGCTGACGCTCGCCGCGCGCCAGCAGCGCCACGAGGATCACGCCGAACAGCACGATGTCGGTCAGCCCGCTGCGCCCCGTCCAGAAGAACACGAGCTGGTCGAGCACGCCGAGCGCGAGACCGGCGCCGAACGCGGTGCCGACCGACTCCATGCGGGCGACCATGCCGGCGGCCAGGCCCCGCATGAGGATGGGCAGCCCGACCGCCTCCGTGGCCGAGAACCCGATGATCGGCGCGAGGAGGATGGCAGCGGCGGCCGACAGGAGAGCGGCGAGCACCCAGGCGATCGTCGACACGCGGCGCACCGGGATGCCGAGGAGGCGAGCCCGCTGTGCGTTCTCGGCGGCGGCGCGCAGGGCGATGCCGTAGGAGGACCAGCGCAGGAAGGCGAACAGCGCGGCGGCCAGGATGGGGCCGGCGACGAGCACCATGAAGTGCTGGGGCAGCAGCACGACGCGGCCGAACTCCCACGTCGGCGAGTCGAACGGGACGGGGAAGATGTTGGCGCCGCCGGCGAAGGCCACGTCGCCGCCCGCCGCCTCGGGCTTGGGGAGCACGAGCCGCGAGACGGCCACCAGCTGGGCGACGCCGATGGTGGCGATGAGGACGATGAGGCGGGGACTGCGGAAGAGACGGGCGAGGATCGTCCGCTCGATCAGTCCGCCGAGCGCGGCGGCGCCGGCGAGCGAGCACAGGAGCGCGAGCCAGTAGTTGAGGTGTGCCGCTCGGGTGAGCGCGAGCATCAGCGCCACGCCGAACGCGCCCAGCTCGCCGTGCGCGAAGTTGATGACGCGGTTCGACATGTAGACGAGCACGAGGCCGGACGCGAGGAGCGCGTTGGCCATGCCGATCACGAGGCCGAGCAGGACGATGTCCACTACGCGCTCCCCGATCGGGCGATGGCGGCCGGGTCGGCGCCCAGGTACGAGCGGACGACGTCGGGGTGGTGCACGACCTCGTCGGGCCTCCCCTCGGCGATGACGCGCCCCGTCTCCAGCGCGTAGACCCGCTCGGCCACGCTGAGCAGGAGCGGCATGTCGTGCTCGATGAGCACGATCGCGCAGCCGGTGCGCTGCCGGACGTCGAGCAGCAGCGGGCGCAGCGCCTCGACCTCGCGCTGGGCGATGCCGGAGGACGGCTCGTCGAGCAGCACGACCTTCGGTCGGCGCAGCAGGAGGCTGGCGAGGTCGACGATGCGGCGGGTGCCGGTGGAGAGCTCGCCGATGAGCTTGTCGCGGTACGGGCCGAGGCCGAGGGCGTCGATCTGCTCGTGGGCGAGGTGGGTGGCCGCACGCTCGGCGCTCCGTGCGCTCGGCCACCGCAGCATGGACCGCACGACGCCGGCACCGTCGACCGCCAGCTCGGCGGCGACGCGCAGGCTGTCGACGACGGTGAGCGAGTGGAACAGCCGGGCGTCCTGGAAGCTGCGGGCGAGCCCGGCCGCGGCGCGGACGTGGGCCGGCTGCCCGCTGACGTCGGTGCCGCCGACCACGACACGGCCCTCGCCGGCGAGGAACCCGCTCAGGCAGTCGAACAGCGTCGTCTTGCCGGCCCCGTTGGGGCCGATGAGACCCACGATCTCACCGGCCGCGACCTCGAGGTCCACCCCGTCGAGCACTCGCAGGCCACCGAAGGCGATCGACACGCCTGACGCGGCCAGCACCACATTTGTATGTATAGTTTGCATTTCGATGGACGGTCAACTGCAGCACGCGCTGCTGACCCCGAGCCGCATCGGTGACGTGAACCGATCGCGTGTGCTCCAGGTGCTGTGCGACCACGGCGCGCTCTCGCGTGCGGAGCTGGCCAAGACGGCGGGCGTCACCCGGGCCACCATCGGCAACATCGTTCAGGGTCTCATCGACGACGGCATCCTCGAGGAGGGCGAGCCCCAGACCGGCCTCGGCCGCGTCGGGAAGCCGGGCACGCCGGTGTGGTTCGGCGCCCGGGCCGGTCTCAGCGGCGCCGTCGCGGTCTCGGCCGAGGGCATCGAGGCGGCGCTCGTCAACGCTCGCGGTGACGTGCTCGACGTCACCGACCGCCCGCTCGCACGCGGCGCCGGCGCCGCTGCCGTGGCGGCCGCCGCCACCGACGCGCTCCGGGCCGTCCTCCCCCGCCGGGGCGAGCTCCTCGGCATCGGCGTCGCCGTGCCGGGTGTGGTCGACGCCGAGCGCGGCCTGGTCGTCGGCTCCGGGCAGATGCCCGGCCTCGACGGCGCCGCGCTGGCGTCACTCATCGGCGAGGGGTTCAGCCACCAGGTCCTGCTCGACAACGACTCCCGGGCGCAGGCGCTGGGCGAGAAGTGGTTCGGCGAGGGCAAGGGCGTGCGCACGTTCGTGTCGCTCCAGACCGGTCATGGGCTCGGCGCCGGCATCGTCATCGACGGCGTCGTGCTGCGCGGGCGGGACGGCCTCACCGGCGAGATCGGACACACGTGCGTCGTCCCCGACGGCGAGCCGTGCCGCTGCGGGCTGCGCGGCTGCTGGGAGACGATCGCCACCCTCGGCTGGCTTCGGGCCGAGGCCAAGCGGCGCAAGATCAAGCGGGCCGACGCGCTCGACGCCGCGTCGCTGCTCACGCTCGGCGACGACGACCTGCTCGCGCAGTACGTCGACAACCTCGCCATCGGGCTGGCCAACATCACCCAGCTCCTGAACCCCGACGCGCTGATCCTCCACGGCGACGCTGCCCGCGGCGGCGAGCCGTTCCGGGCGCTGGTCGAGGACGCCGTGCGGGCGCGGTCGCTCGCCACCCTGCGACCGTCGGTGCGGGTCGTGCTGTCGACCCTGGATCAGCGCGCCGCACTGCTCGGCGCCGCCGGCCTCGTGCTCTCGGAGACCTTCAACCTCGCGAGCTGACGCCGTCGATCGCGGCTCGGCACAGCACGTCGGTGAGGTTGTCGCCCTCGACCACCGCGTCCGGCCGCACGTCGAACCCGTTCGCCGTCCGCACGGTGACGGGATAGGCCGCCCAGCGGATCCCGAACAGCTGCTGCTCGCGGAAGCGCGCTCGCCGCCACAGCTCGCCCACCGCGAACGCGATCTCCGCCGGCTTCGCCGGGCGCAGCTCGATCAGGTTGATGGCGTATTGCATGGCCTGCGTCTCACGGTCCCACTGCTCGAGCCACGGCTCGACCTCGGCGGCGAGGCCGGGCGGCACGCCATCGCGGCAGCCGGCGAACAGGTAGGCCCGCAGCGCGCCGACGTCGCCGGCGAGCGCGGCGTCGACCCAAGCTGCGAGCTCGTCGTCCACGCCGACCGCACCCACCCACGAGCGTGACGCGCGGGCCAGCGGGAGCAGACCCGGCACCTCGTCGATCACCTCGCGCCAGTGCCGTTCGCGGTCGCCGTGCGGGTCCTGCCACCACCGTGCCGCCACGCCGAGCCCGATGCGGCTGGCGATCGGCAGCGACATGAGGTTGCAGAACACGCCGGTCGAGTGCTCGACGATGCCCGGGTCACGACGCGGATACGGGCCGAGGTGGAGCACGCCGGCCATGGCGCCGTCGTTGACCGGGAAGTTCTCGGCAAAGAGCACCGGCCGGCCGAGCTCGGACGTGAACTCGCGGATCTCGGCCTCGGAGACGTGCGGGCTCACGATGCCGGGCCCGCACCACATCACCTCGGCGCCCGGCGGGAGCGCGTCCACGTAGGCCCGCAAGTACGGCGTGACGCCCATGCCCGAGTAGTCGGTGGGGCAGGTGATCCAGTCGACGCCGTCACCGACGGCGCCCGCGGCCACGGCGACCGCGTGCCCGTGCGCGTGACCGAGCTCGGCGCCACCGGCGGGGACGTCGTCCCACGCCACACCGAGCACGCGGGCGCCGAGGTCGCGGAACGTGACGAGCTTGGCGGCGAGCGCCTCCTCGTCTCCGTCGCGCCAGTCGAGCCCGGGCGACACGACGAGGGCGACCTCCACGCCGGCCTCGCGTCCGGTGGCGAGCATCGCCGCGAACTCGTCCATGCGGTCGGCCGGGTAGGGCTCGCGCCAGCGGGCCCGGTGGTACGGGTCGTCCTTGGGCGCGTAGCCGTAGCACGTGAAGCCGTGGTCCCCCATCCACCGGATGAGATCGAGGCGTGCCGCCTGCGGGAGCGGCGGCCCGTAGTAGCCCTCGACGACGCCCAGCCAGCGAGCGCGCTCGCGCGTCACGGCGTCCGACCGGTGAACGCGATGAGCCGGGTCTGCTCGTCGGCGTCCGGCGGGACCTCGACGCGCGGCCCGAAGTGCCCGCTCGCCCGCATCGACTCGTCCATCGCCTCCATGCCCTCGAACAGGCGGTGCACGGCGTCGGGATCGAGGCGCTCGTCGCCCCCCGTCGCCCGGGCCAGGTCCCAGGTGTGCACGAGGACGTCGCCGGTCACGATCATCCCGATCGCCTGCTCCAGGCTCTGCGGACCGAACGGCGTGTCGGCGACGGCAGACGCGTCGGCGTCGAGCGCGGCGCGGACCGCGCCGTCGAGGGCGTGCCAGGCGGCCGCCGGGTCGGCGTCGACCGACGGTGCGTCGACGGTGATGCCCCATCGCTCGCCGAAGAACCCAGGCACCCACTCGACGAGGTGGCGCACGACGTCGCGGGCCACCCAGCCCTCGCACGGCGCCGGCCGATCCCAGGCGTCGTCGGGTACGGCGTCGACGACGCGGCTGAAGTCCGCCGCGACCGTCCGGTAGTGATCCGCGAGCTCGCTCACAGGCACGCACCGCCGTCGACGACCAGCGTCTGGCCGGTCATGTAGCTGGATGCCGGCGAGGCCAGGAACGCCAGCGCGGCGTCGAGCTCGTCGGCGTTGCCGATGCGCTTCATCGGAAGCTCGGCCTCGAACGGTGCCCGGATCTCGTCGTTGTCGACGAGCAGCGAGGTCATCTCGCTCGGGAACATCCCCGGGCACAGCGCGTTGACCCGGATGCCGTAGCGCGCCCACTGCAGGGCCAGCTCGCGTGTGAGGCCGACCAGGCCTGTCTTGGCCGCGACGTAGCTGGCCTGCGGCAGCAGCGGCGACGTCGAGAACGCGGCCGCCGACGCGATGTTCACCACGCTGCCGCCGCCAGCCGCCCGCATGTGCGGCACCGCCGCCTGGGCGAGCTCGAACGGGGCGACCAGGTCGACGTTCACCACCTCGGCGAAGCGGGCCGGCGTCTCCCGGGTGGCGGGCGTGACCTCGGTGATGCCGGCGTTGGCCACCACGACGTCGATGCGCCCGTGCGCTTCGGCGGCTTCGTTCACCAGCGCGGCTGAGGAGCCGGGCACGGCGACGTCGCAGGCGATGGCGTGGCCGTCGGCCAGGTCCTTGGCCAGCGCCTCGATGCGATCGACCCGCCGGGCGGAGACGACGACGGTGGCGCCGAGGGCGTCGAGCACCCGGGCGAACCGCTCCCCGATCCCGGAGCTGGCCCCGGTGACGACCGCGACCTTCCCGTCGAGGCGGAACGATGCAAGCGGATCGAGGTTCATGCCCCGAACTTTGTCGCGTTCACGTGCCCCACG
>DASUCO010000117.1:0-12220 GCA_036275955.1 Acidimicrobiales bacterium | reverse complement strand
GTGAGGTGGCGGGCTCCGACATGACGACGAGCTCGCTCGGGGCGGGGTCGTCAGGTTGGAGGCTGGGCTGGATGGGCGCGGATCGTCCACCCAGCCGATGAGCTTCGCAGGGTTCGCCTGAGGCGAGTTCCGGAGGCGGCTCCGGACCTGCGGTTTCGCATCTCGTGGCAGGCGACTCGCAGTTCTCCGCGGCGCCAGCGCGGATCCGTTCGCATTTCGCTGTCTGCGCACAACCGGCCACCACGGCGCGGGCGTACCGTGGGGCATGGACGCACGGCGGCGCGCTCGGACGAACGACCGATGATCGAGACCGAGGCATGGGGGTCCGAGCTGGCCAGCTGGACCCCACTCGTGGTGCTCCTCGTCGTCTTCGCGGTGATCGTGGCTGCGCTGCTCGTGCGCGGACGCGGCGGCCTGCTCGAACGGATCCCCGAGGCCCTCGAGCGCCGCACCGGCATCCCCGGCTGGGCGGCGGCGGCCATGGGCACGTCGCTCTACGGCCTGCTGATCGCCGGCCAGGGCTTCTACAGCGACGTGGCGTGGCACATCGCGCTGGGGCGCGACAAGGCGCTGTTCACCGCGCCGCACACGTCGATCGTGGTCGGCCTCGGCTTCATCTTCGTGGCGTCTGCCATCGGCATCCTCTGCGCCACGGTGCAGCGCGTCGAGACCGACGTGGTGATCGGCGGCATGCGGGTGCCGTGGTCGATGCTCCCCCTCGCCGCGCTGGGCGCCGGCGCCCTTGCCGGCTTCCCGCTCGACGAGCTCTGGCACCGGGAGTACGGCGTCGACGTGACCATGTGGAGCCCGACCCACATGCTGATGATCCTGGGGGCGTCCTTCAGCGGGATGGCGTCGTGGCTCGTGCTGGCCGACGCCGGCGTGTCTCCCCGCGATTCCCGCTGGGCACGCGGCGTGCACGTCGTCGCCGCCTGGCTGACGATCATGGGACTGACCAGCGCGCAGGGCGAGTTCGACTTCGGCGTGCCGCAGTTCCAGCAGATGTTCCACCCGATCCTCGTGACGATCGCCGGCGCGTTCGCGCTCGTGGCGATCCGGCTCGTGCACGGGCGCGGCTGGGCACTGGCCATCGTCCTCGGCTCACTGGTGTTCGACCAGATCCCGCTCTTCGGCGACGGCGAGCCGGTGCCGACGCGCGACGGCGGCCTGTACGTCGTGTCCGCGCTCGTCGTCGAGCTGGTGGCGTGGCTGGCCGGCACCGACCGGCGCGTGCGCTTCGCCGTGCTCAGCGGCGCCGGCGTGGCGACGATCGGCCTCGGTGCCGAGTGGATCTGGAACCAGGGCGCGCACCAGCCCTGGCGGTCGTCCCTGCTGCCCGACGCGATCTGGCTGTGCCTGCTGGCCGGGATCGGTGCGGCCGTCGTCGGCGCCGCGTTCGGCCGCGCCGTCGGCCGCGAGCGCGCCGGCCGGCTCCCGGCCGCGGTGGTCGTCGCCGGCGCGCTCGCGGTCGTCGTCGCGCTCGCGCTGCCCATGCCCCGCCGCGTCGGGGACGTGTCCGCGAGCATCGACGTCGAGCCGGCCCGTGCGGGGCAGGTCTCGGTGCGCGTCGTGCTCGACCCGCACGACGCCGCCGAGGACGCCCGCTGGTTCCAGGCCATGAGCTGGCAAGGCGGCGGGCTCGTGATCCGCGAGATGGAGGAGGTCGGTCCCGGCGAGTTCGTCTCCGACGGTCCGTTGCCGGTCACCGGACGCGGGAAGGCCCTCGTCCGCCTGCATCGCGGCGGCGAGCTGATGGCCGTCCCCGTCTTCCTGCCGTCGGATCCCGAGATCGACGAGTCGGAGATCCCGGCCGAGGACCGCGTCGCGCGCTTCCAGTCGGAGACGGACTTCCTCCTGCGCGAGACGACCGAAGGCGCCGGCGGACTGGCGATCGCCATCTACGCGCTGCTCGCCGTCGTCGCCGGTGTGTGGATCGGCGCGTTCGTCCTCGCCGCCAGGAGGACCGGCGCCGACGCGCCCGACGCGCCGGTGCCGTCGCTCACGTAGCGCGTTCCGGACGAACGGGACTACCTTCCCGCCACCGTCCGGCGGGGGTCGGGCGGAGAACATGGAGGTGCACGGTGCGCAAGGCACTCGTGGTCCTGGCGGCCATCTTCGGACTGACGTTCGCGCTGCTCCCGCCGACCGGCGCCGGTGCGGCCAGGCCGCCCAAGCCGACGACCACCACGACGACGGCCACGTCGACGACGACCACGACGATCGCGGGTGGCCCGACGGCCGCCGACCTGGAGCGCGACGGGCCGCATCCGTACACGAGCTTCACGGTCGCCGACGCCGCCACACCCGGGTTCGGTGCGGCCACGATCTACCACCCGACGACGACGGGCACCTTCGGCGGCATCGCCATCTCGCCCGGCTTCACCGGTACGCAGTCGAGCGTGAGCTGGTACGGGCCGCGGCTCGCGTCGCACGGCTTCGTCGTCATCACCATCGACACGAGCTCCCGCTTCGACTACCCACCGGCTCGAGCGACCCAGCTGCTCGCCGCGCTCGACTACCTCACCGGTGCGAGCGCGGCGCGCGACCGCGTCGACGCCGCGCGCCTCGCGGTGATGGGCCACTCGATGGGCGGCGGTGGCGCCATCGAGGCGTCCGACACGCGACGCACGTTGAAGGCATCGATCCCGCTCACGCCCTGGCACACCACCAAGACGTGGCCAGGTGTGCAGACGCCCACGCTGGTGATCGGTGCCGAGGCCGACAGCACCGCGCCGGTGTCGACCCACGCCATCCCGCTCTACGAGGGGCTCACCGGTGCAACAGAGAAGGCGTACCTCGAGCTGGACAACGCGTCACACAGCGTGCCGACGAGCCCCAACGCGCTGATCTCGCGGTTCTCGATCGCCTGGCTGAAGCGCTTCGTCGATGGCGACACGTACTACGACGTGTTCCTGTGCCCGCCGCCGCCGGCTGGCACCACCGGCATCTCGCAGTACCGCTCGACCTGCCCTCACTGACGGGAGGGCAGGTGTCGCACCAGGCTGTCGATCACGCGGTCTGGTGCGACGTCGAGGCCGGCACCCGCGAGCGCGAGGTCGCACAGGGCGGCGGCGCGCTCGCGGTGGTGCAGGGCCAACAGCCCGAGGAGCGGCACCGGGTCCCAGCGTCGGTGCACCAGGCACTGGAACCGAGCCCCCTCGCGGGTCCGGCGCTGCGAGATGCCGACCAGCTTGTGACCGCCGACGGTCAGCTCTCCCGGTCCCAGACCGGCGAAGCAGATCTTGCGCGACCACGCCGTCTCGAGCGGGCCGCCGGCGTGCACCTGCGCCTGCACGCCGAGCTCGGCCAGCGCCACCATCCACGACTGCCCGAGCCAGTGGAACGAGCGCGTCACGTCGTCGTCCCACAGCGAGTCGGCGCGCGGCAGCTCGACGTCGATCCACAGCGTCTGGCCGGGCACGAGCAGCACGGCGCCGCCGCCACTGCGCCGGCGAGCGAGCTCCACGTCGAACGCGTCGAGGGCGAGCACGTCGGCATCGGTCTCGCGCTGCGTGCTTCCCAGCACCAGTGCCGTGCGCGCGACCTCGAGCACGACCACGCGGCGGGTGACGTCAGGACCGAGCGGTCGATCGTGGAGCGCGCCGGCCGCGCCGCGAAGGCGCTCGACGGGCCAGGGCCCGCTCAACCGGCGAGCGCCGGCTGCAGGTAGGGCGCCCAGTCGTCGGGCACCCGACCGACGGCGACGGTGATCCACGACAGCTCGCGCGGCACGGCCGGCCGCCGGCGCAGAACCATCGTCGTCTCCGACAGCAGCCGGTCGCGCTTGCGCGTGTTGCAGGGCCGACAGGCGGCGACGACGTTCTCCCACACGTGCTCGCCGCCCTTCGAGCGCGGCACCACGTGATCGATCGACTCGGCCGGCGCCGCGCAGTACTGGCAGCGCGAGCCGTCGCGGGCGAACACGGCTCGACGGTTGAGCGCGGCACGACGCCGGTACGGCACGCGGACGAACGAGCGCAGCTTGATCACCGACGGGACCTCGATGGAGAGGCGCTCGGAGTGCATGCGCCGACCGGAGTCAGCAACGAGGTCGGCCTTCTGCGTGAGGAGCAGGACGACCGCACGCCGCGCAGAGACCACGCACAGCGGCTCGTACGTCGTGTTGAGGACCAGTGCCCTCGACATGCCCTGACGTTATCGGGGAAGCGTGTGCCAACCCCGGGACCATTCGAGCCACGTGACGACGTCTTCGGGCTCGGGTGCGTGCGTCGGGTCGCCGTAGGCGGTCTGGAGCCGGAATCGGATCCAGGCGCGGTCGGGCACCGGGAGGAACGGGACCCGCCGGTACCAGCCGCTCGGCACGTGGGTGACGTACGCCCGCACGCCCGCCGGCCACAGGCGAGGCCGCCGGGCCACCGCCGCGATGGCGGGCCACCAGCTACGCAGGTCGGGGCTCCTTCGGCAGGCCCAGCACCATCTCGCCGAGGATGTTCTTCTGGATCTGGCTGCTGCCGGCATAGATCGTGCCCGCGCGCGCGTTGAGGAACGTGTTGGTCCACGACGCGCTGCTGTTGGGCGCGCCGGGGTCGTCGGCCTGGAACGCGCTCGACGGCTTGCGACCGCTGGGCACGAGCGCGTCGAGGCCGAGGATGTCGACCGCCAGCTCGGTGACGACGCGGTGGTACTCGCTCCAGTACAGCTTCGAGATCGACGCGTCTGGGCCGGGGTGCTCGCCGGCGAGGAACTTCGTCAGCGTGCGCATGCCGAGGTACCGCATGATCTCGACCTTCGAGTGGCACCACGCCAGCCGCTGGCGGATGACGGGATCATCGGCCTTGCCTCGCTCCTTTGCCATCGCGAGGAGGCGGTCCAGCTCGGCGCGGAAGCGGATCGGCATCGTGGCCGCGGACTCACCGCGCTCGTAGCCGAGCAGCGTCATCGCCACCGCCCAGCCGTTGTTCACGCCGCCGACGACCTCGTCCTTCGGCGTGCGCGCGTCGGTGAAGAACACCTCGTTGAACTCCGACTCGCCCGAGATCATCTTGATCGGCCGCACCTCGACGCCGGGCTGGCGCATGTCGACGAGCAGGAACGAGATGCCCTTGTGCTTCGGCGCCTCGGGATCGGTCCGGCACAGCACGAAGATGTGGTCGGCCAGGTGGCCGGCCGACGTCCAGATCTTCTGGCCGTTGATCACCCACTCGTCACCGTCGAGCACGGCCTTCGTCTGCACGTTGCCGAGGTCGGAGCCGGCGTTGGGCTCCGAGTAGCCCTGGCACCAGAGATCCTCGCCGCTCAGGATGCGCGGCAGGTAGTGCTGCTTCTGCTCCTCGGTCCCCCACTGGATGAGCGTGTTGCCGAGCATCTGGATGCCGAACACGTCGTTGCTGCCTCCCGAGGGGACGCCGGCCTTGGCGAACTCCTCGGCGACGATCACCGACTCCATGGCCGACAGGCCGGCGCCGCCGTAGGTGACCGGCCACGACTGGGCCAGCAGCCCGTTCTCGTAGAGGGTCTGGCGCCACTCGTTGCTGAAGCGCTCGAGCGCCTCGCCCTCCAAGGTGCCGGTGCCACCCCAGTCCGGGGGCAGGTGCTCGGCGAGGAACGCCTGGACCTTCTCGCGGTAGGCCTCGGCGTCGGCGGCGTACGTCGGCTGCATGAAAAGGAGCCTACGCACCCGGGCCCGTCGCCCTACCGTCTCACCATGACCGCGCACCCGACGTCCGGACCACTCCGTGGCACCGCCGTACGACGTCCGGGCGATCGAGGATCGGTGGCGCTCCCGCTGGGAGGCTGACGGCGTCGGTCGCGTCGACGTCGAAGCCGTCGACGCCGATCGCGCCTTCTACAACCTGGTCGAGTTCCCGTACCCGTCGGCCGAGGGCCTGCACATCGGGCACATCTACAAGTACTCGGGCGCCGACGCGTTCGGTCGGTACCAGCGCATGCGCGGCCGCGAGGTGTTCCAGCCCATCGGCTTCGACGCTTTCGGGATCCACACCGAGAACTACGCGCTGACGGTCGGCCAGAACCCGAAGGACCTGACGCGGCGCACGACCGAGCGCTTCCGGGCGCAGCTGTCGCGGGGCGGGATGGCGTGGGACTGGTCGCGCGTGGTCGACACCAGCCAGCCCGACTACTACCGGTGGACGCAGTGGCTGCTGGTCCGGCTGTTCGAGGCCGGGCTGCTGCACCAGGCCGAGGCGCCGGTGCTGTGGTGCCCGTCGTGCCTGACGGTGCTGGCGCGCGAGCAGACCGAGGACGGTGGCACCTCGTGCGAGCGGTGTCGCACCGCCGTGACCGAGCGGGTGATGCGGCAGTGGTTCCTGCGCATCACCGCGTACGCCGACCGCCTGCTGGACGGCTTGGACGCACTGGACTGGCCCGAGCGGGCCAAGCGGCTGCAGCGCCAGTGGATCGGTCGATCACACGGCCGCGAGATCGACTTCGGCGACCTGACGGTGTTCACCACGCGCCCAGACACGGTGCCGGCGGTGACGTTCCTGGCCGTACCCGCCGGGCATCCAGCCGCCGGCTCGACGCGACCGCACCCGCTGACCGGCGCACCGGTCCCGGTCCTGGAGGCGGACTACGTCGTCGAGTCGTACGGGACCGGTGCCGTCATGGGCGTGCCCGCCCACGACGCGCGCGACGCGCGCTTCGCCGCCGCCAACGGCCTGCCGGTGTCCGACGCGCCGCTGGGCGACGGCGACGTTGGTCGACCGGCGACGCGCTACCGCCTGCGCGATTGGCTGATCTCGCGACAGCGCTACTGGGGACCGCCGATCCCCATCGTGCACTGCGACGGCTGCGGAGCGCAGGCGGTCCCCGAGAACCAGCTGCCGGTGGTGCTGCCCGACGTCGACGACTTCCGGCCGACGGGGACGGGACGGTCGCCGCTGGCGACGGCACCGGGATGGGCGGCCACGACGTGCCCGGCGTGCGGCGGGCCGGCGACGCGGGAGACCGACGTGAGCGACACCTTCGTCGACAGCGCCTGGTACTTCCTGCGCTATCCCTCGACCGACGTCGACGACCAGCCGTGGGATCCGGCGCGCACCGCTCGCCTGCTGCCGGTGGACTTCTACGCCGGCGGCCCCGAGCACGTGCAGCGCCACCACCTGTACGCCCGCTTCGTCACCATGGCGCTGCACGACCTGGGCCTGGTGCCCTTCGAGGAGCCGTTCCCACGCATCCGCCTGGGCGGCCTGATCGTCCACGACGGCGCCAAGATGTCGAAGAGTCGCGGCAACGTCATCACTCCCGACGCCTACGTCGATGCGCACGGCTCGGACGTGCTGCGCTGCGCGTTGCTGTTCAGCGCGCCGTGGGAGCGCGGCGGCTCGTTCGTCGACGACGCCCTCGCCGGCATCGAGCGCTTCTTCGCGCGCGCCTGGCGCGCCGTCACCGGACCGGTGCGTGACGCAGCCTCGCCCGACGTCCTGCACCGTGCCATCCTCGACGTCACGGCAGCCATCGAGGACCTGCGCTTCAACGTCGGCATCGCCCGACTGATGGAGCTGGTGCCGCACGTCGGCTCCGAGGACGACCGGCGCACCTTCACGCTGCTGCTGGCACCGTTCGCCCCCCACCTGGCCGAGGAGCTGTGGTCGCAGCTCGGCCAGCCGTACTCGGTCCACGTGCAGCCGTGGCCAGTGCCGGCGTCCGTGGCGCCGCCGGATCGCGTCACGGTCGTCGTGCAGGTGGACGGGCAGGTACGCGGTCGCGTCGAGGTCGACGCCGGCGCCGACGAGGTCACGGTCGTGCGCGCCGCTCGTGCTGCGGTGGCGGCCACGCCCGACGCCACGCACACGGCGCGCGTCGTGTTCGTGCCCGATCGGATCGTCAGCTTCGTGTCGCGGTGAGCACGAACGCGGCGCGGGTGCAGACGCACCAGGCGATGACGCCGACGGCGATCGAGCCGATGATCGCAACGAGCGAGCCGCCGAGGTCGCGCAGCGCGGGATAGAGCTGGAAGTGCGTGAGGTAGATGGCGAGCGACGCGCCGGCCACCGTTCCCAGCACGCGGTTGAGGGGCGGCACGACGGCGATCCGCGGCACCCACCCGAGAGCCACCACGCCTGCAACCACCAGGAGCTCGCGTCCGGGATCGCCGAAGAACCCGATCACGGCTACGAGACCGACGGCGGTCGCCACCAGCCGCTGCCGCCGCGATGTGGCGACGGCCAGCGCCCAGCCGAGCGCGAAGAGCCACAGCACCTCGTGTGGGCGGTAGATGCGGTGACCCAGATCGGGTGTTGGTAGGACGTCGAAGCGGATGGCGACGCCCGCGAGCAGGAGCGCCGTCGCCGCCGCGAACGGTCGGCGCCGCTCCAGCCGGCGGAGCGGTCGGACATGCAGCGCCAGGGTCAGCGGCACGAGCAGCGCGACGAGCGCCTCGACGAACCAGTAGGCCCACCGACCATCCGGGTCGCCGACGACGCCGTGCAGGAGCAACGCATGCGACAGCGAGAAGTCCGGCGCGACGGCGGCGACGAGGCCGATCCAGCACATGGCCGGCACCGCGACGCGAGCGATGCTGCGCCACGCCGGACCGGTCACGAGCTGGAACCGCGCGAAGTTGAACCCGGCGACGGCCAGCAGGAGGTGGGCGCTGCCCGGCACCTCGACCGGGCCGACATGGGTGGCGACGACCAGCACGATGGCGATGGCGCGCAGTGCGACGTTCGTCTCGACGTGGCGCACCGCCGCGGTCCGGGCCGCCACCGGTTGCAGGTCGCGCATCGGTCTCAGGTACCAGTCGTCCGGCAGGTGCCCGATGAGCTCCTCGAGACGCACCGACAGCTCGACGTAGGAGAGCGAGTCGCCGCCGAGGCCGACGAACGTCGAGTCCTCCTCGACGTCGCAGCGCAGGATCTCCGCGAAGACCGAGGCGACCGACGCGGTGGACGCCGGTGCTGTGGTCTCGGCCGCCAGGCGAGCCAGTGCAGCGTGGTCGGGCTTGCCGCTCTCGAGCCGCGGCAGCGCGGGGAGTCGCAGTACGCCGACGCGCGCCGCGGGCACACCCACGTCAGCGCAGACGGCAAGGACGGCGTCGTCCTCGACGAGCGGATCGTCCACGACGACGACGAGGCGCTCGTCGTCCCCGCCGCACAGGGCGGTGATCCCGCGCGCGGCCAGGCGCGACTCGACGTCGTCGAGGCCGACCCGCAGACCGAACAGCTTCAGGAACCGACTGCGTCGCCCGACGATCTCGAACAGGCCGTCGTCGTTGCGGCGCGCCAGATCGCCCGTGCGCAGCTCGTCGAGCGTGGCGCCCAGGGCCAGATCGGCTGGGTTCGTCGCGTACCCGAGCATGACGTTGGGTCCGCGGTAGACGAGCTCGCCGTCGTCGATGTCGAACGATCCGCCCGGTATCGGGAGGCCGATGGCGGTCGGATGCCGCTCGGCCAGGTGGGGCGGCAGGCACGCCATGCGCGCGGTCGCCTCCGTCTGCCCGTACATGACCACGAGGTCCCAGCCCCGCTCGCGTCCGAGGGCGGCGAATCGTCGTACCTTGTCGGGCGCCAGCCGACCCCCGGCCTGCGTGACACATCGAAGCGAGGGCAGCTCCATCTGCTCGAAGCCGATCCGATCGAACAGGTCGAAGGTGTGTGGCACGCCCGCCAGGGTGGTCACGGCGTGGCGATCGAAGTCAGCCCAGAAGCAGCGGTCGACGACGGAGTGCTCCGAGAGCACGAGTCCCGCACCGCGCGCGAGGTGGCTGGTGATGACGGACAGCCCGTAGCAGTAGTGCATCGGGAGCGTGGTCATGGCACGGTCGCTGGTCCGGATGCCGAGGGCGTCGCCGATGGCCGTGGCGTTGGCGTCCAGGTTCTCGTGCGACAGACGGACGAGCTTCGCTGAGCCGGTCGTCCCCGAGGTCGACAGCAGCAGCGCCAGGTCGGGATGCAGCGCGTGCGCCGACGTGGCGCGTCGCTCCTCGAGCACCATCGCGCCACCGGTGACGTCGATGACGACGTCGGGCTCGTAGGCGGCACCGATGGACGTGTCGCCCGGGGTGGTGAGCAGCACCGGGTTGCGTGTCCGCAGCGCAGCCAGCAGCGCCACCACCGCGTCGATCCGGTTCGCACCCTGCAGCTGCACCAGCCGGCGGAACGGTCCGAGCCGGGCCTCGGCCTCCTGCACCCGAGCCTCCAGCTCGAGGTAGGTCACGGTCTCGTCGCCGGCCCACAGTGCGATGCGCCCGCCGTGGACGGCGAGGCCGTGTGCGAAGCCGTCCGGCCGGGTCGCGACGAGCGTCATGGGAGGCGACGGACGTTAAGTGTGCCTAACGACTACTATCAACACGGGTGGACACGGTGCAGGTTGGCGTCCTACCGTGGTGGACGTGGGGCCCGGCTGGCTGACCATCGACATCGACGGCACCACGGCGCGCGCCGTGCTGCACACCGTGCTCCATCGCCGGCCGCGCGACCTGGCCGTCTCGCTGGCGACCGCCACCTCCCTCGCGGCGAACGGCACCCCCCTGGTGGTGCGACGCATCGACGGTGCGCTCTCGGGGAACGCGGCTTAGGTGTACATCTGCAGCTGCAAGGCGGTGAAGGAGCGCACCGTGCGGGCCGCCATCGCGTCCGGCGCGTCGACGCTCGACGAGGTCGGCCGCCGTTGCGGCGCCGGCACGGTCTGCGGCGGCTGCCACGAGCTCATCGACGAGCTGCTGGCCCAGGCAGTCGTGATCCGCACCACCCACTCCGCCGCCTGAGCGGACCCGACCCACCGGAGCAGACGTGCAGGGAGATCCCAAGGTCATCGAGGTCCTCAACGAGGTGCTCACCGCCGAGCTGACCGCGGTGAACCAGTACTTCCTCGACGCACGGATGCTCGAGAACTGGGGCATCAAGCGGCTCGGCGAGAAGTTCTACGACGACTCGATCGACGAGATGAAGGACGCCGACGAGCTCATCGAGCGGATCCTGTTCCTCGACGGCATGCCCAACGTGCAGCGCCTCGGCCCGGTCCGCATCGGCGAGACGCCCGTCGAGAAGCTGCGCCTCGCGCTCGACGTCGAGCGCGAGGCCGTCCAGCGGCTCACGGCGGGCATCAAGCTGTGCTTCGACGCCGGTGACCACGGCAGCCGCGAGCTGCTCGAGAAGATCCTCGGCGGCGAGGAGGAGCACGCCGACTGGCTGGAGACCCAGCTGGACGCGATCGAGCGCGTCGGCGAGCAGCTGTACCTGGCCGAACAGCTGAAGGACTAGCCGAGTCCCCGAAGCCCGACGGCGGCGGCGCCGACGATCGGGCCGTCGGCACCGAGGCCTGCCGGCACGATGCGAGCGCCCTCGGAGAACGACAGGCGTGCGCACGCGTCGAGCTCGGTCTGGGCGGCGCCGAAGAACGGCTCGCCGTAGCCGAGCGCCACCGAGCCGGCGACGACGGCGAGCCGCAGGTCCAGCAGGTTGCAGACCGACGCCACGCCGCGGCCGACCATCGTGCCGACCTCGAGCACCGTGACCGCGTCGGCGTCCTCCGGCGGGCGACCGGTGCGGGTTCGGATGCCGGTGCCCGACGCCTCGGCCTCGAGGCAGCCACGGGCACCGCACCCGCACACGGTGCCACCCGGGTTCACGATGACGTGGCCGATGTGGCCGGCGTTGCCCAGCGCGCCGTCGAGCAGCCGGCCGTCGAGCACGATCCCGCCGCCGACACCGGTCGACACCACCATGGCCAGGAAGTTCCGCTCGCCGCGCGCCGCCCCGCACCAGCCCTCACCGAGCGCGAGCGCCTTGGCGTCGTTGTCGACGTGCACCTGGAGCGCCAGCGCGTCGCGCAGCCTCGACCGCAGCGGGAACTCGCGCCACGCCGGGATGTTGAGCGGCGACACCGCTTCGCCACCGGGCGCCATCGGTCCCCCGCAGCCCACACCGCACACCACCTCGTCGCCGGTGCGCACCTGGTCGATGACGCCGAGCAGCGCGGAGAACATCGTCTCGGCATCGTGGACCGGCGTGGGAACCATCTCGTGCCGGAGGACGTCTCCATGCTCGGTGACGATCCCCGCCGCGAGCTTCGTGCCGCCCACGTCCACGGCGAGAACGACCCCCACACGGTGAGCGTAGGCTGACGCCCCCATGCCCCCCAGGACCCGAACCGGGAGCTTCGCGGACACCTTCGAGGCCATCGCCACGAACGTCGAGCGTGTCGTGCAGGGCAAGCCGGACGTCATCGAGCTCGCCATCCTCTGCCTCGTCGCCGAGGGCCACCTCCTCATCGAGGACGTGCCCGGCGTCGGCAAGAC
>DASUCO010000116.1:0-32812 GCA_036275955.1 Acidimicrobiales bacterium | reverse complement strand
CGGCCTGACGTACGCCGAGATGGGCCGGTTCATGGCTGCTGACGGCGACCCCGCCGGCACCAGCGACGAGGCGCTCGCCCTGAAGGACGACTCCGGCAAGCCGGTGGCCAACGCCCTGCGCAACACGGCGTTCCAGGCGTCCAGCCTGCGCACCAGCCTGTACACCTCGGTCATGGCGTTCGAGATCGGCAACCTGGTCGTCGGCCTCGGCCTGATGATCCTGGTGCTCGGCTTTGCTGTCGCCGGCCTCGGCATCGCCCTCGGTGGCCTGGTCATCCCGTCGCTGGCCAAGAAGGTCCACGTTGACCCGGTTGCAGCGGAGTTCCACCCCGTCGCCTAGCGGCATCCACTGCATCCTCCCGACGGAGCGCCCGCCCCTCAGGGGACGGGCGCTCTGTCGCGCGACCAGTGACCAAGGGCCCTTCCCTCGCCTCGTCTTGAAGATCGACCATCGAAGGGCGGCGACGGTGAAGGGACAACAGGGTGCGTCATCGACTCGCAGGCGTCACGCTCGTGACGGCGCTCGGTGCAGCACCGATCCTCGCGGCGGCTCCCTTGGGCGACGTCGCCGTCCCGCCGGCGTCGGAGGTCCTGTACCGCGCGGCGCGCGAGCCCGATGATCGGTGCTTCGAGACGTGCCCGATCAAGCTCGGCGACCAGACCAGCTTGCGGGCCGTGGGAGCCCCAGCTGCGTGGGACGTCACCACCGGTTCAGCCGACGTGGTGGTGGCCGTGCTGGACACGCTCGTCGACGTTCAGCATCCCGACCTCCGCGGCAAGGTGATCGTCGGACCCGACCACCGCCCCCCGCTCGCATGCGCTCGACCCGAGCCGATCAGCCAGGGCCACGGCACCGCCGTCGCCAGCGTCATCGCGGCCGGCACCGACGACGGCACGGGCATTGCCGGCATCGGTTGGTCGACGAGGGTGCTCGCCATCGCCGTGCTGGACGACTGCGGCGTCGGAACCGCCGCGTCGGTGGCCGCCGGCATCGGATCCGCCATCCAGCGCGGCGCTCGCGTGATCAACCTCTCGCTCACTGGTCCGGCCCACCCGGTCGTCGAGGCCGCGGTCGAGCGTGCCCGGGCGAGCGGCGTGCTCGTCGTCGCCGCCGCGGGCAACGAAGGCGACGACGAGGCCGCCTTCCCCGCCGCGTATCGCAGCGTCGTGGCCGTCGCGTCGACCGACGATCAGAACGAGCACCTGAGCACGTTCTCCAGCCGCGGCGGGTGGGTCGACCTGGCTGCGCCCGGCGAGGACGTGCTCGCGGCGTCGCTCGTCGCCGGCGGCTACTGGATCTACGAGGGCACGTCGTTCTCGGCGCCGCTCGTGGCCGGGGCCGCCGCGCTGCTGCTCGCCGTCCACCCCCACTTCGATGCCGATGACCTCGTGCACGGCATGGCGGACTCGGCCCGCCCGCTCGACGGCGTGGCCTGGGGTGCCCTCGACGCGGCGGAGCTCCTGCAGCAGCACGCAGGTGGCTTGGTGCTCGCCGAGTCGGACGGCGGCGTGCTCACGTACGGTTCGGCGTCGTTCCACGGCTCGCTCGGCGGCGTCACGCTGGCTGCACCGATCGTCGGGCTGGCGGCCACGCCCGGCGGCTACCTGCTGGCCGGCGCCGACGGTGGCGTCTTCACGTTCGGCGCAGCGCCGTTCCTCGGCTCCGCCGGCGGCCGCGGCCTCCGCGGCTCCGTGGTCGGCATCGCGGCGACGCCGTCGGGTGCGGGCTACTGGCTCGTCGGGGCGGACGGTGGCGTGTTCGCGTTCGGTGATGCGCCGTTCCTCGGGTCCGCTGGCGGCCTCGCGCTGCGAAGCCCGGTGGTGGGGATGGCGGCGACGCCGTCGGGTGCGGGCTACTGGTTGGCCGCGGCGGACGGTGGCGTGTTCGCGTTCGGTGATGCAGTGTTCGCCGGCTCGGCCGTCGGGCACGCTTCCGACCGGATGCATCGCCGCCGCCGGGCCGCGCGCCTACCGCCTGGTCGACGAGCGCGGCGCCACGTTCTCGTTCGGTGAGGCGGAGCCGCTGGTGCCGGTGCACGTCTCCCGCGGCGACGTGGTCGGCATCGCGCCGGACATGAGCTGGTCCGGCTACTGGATCGTCAGCGCCGACGGCCGCGTGACCAGCGTGGGGCACGTGCTCGACGATGGCCGGGTCCGGCCGATCCCCACGGGCGAGGTGGTCGCGGTCGCGGCCGCGAGTCCGTGACGGAGTGACGTTCGGCCCTGGGCGCGAGGTGCGGGCGCCAGGACGATGACGGTCGTGATGCTCCTCGTGGTGATGGTGCTGCTCGCCGGCACGGCGGTGGTCGCCCTGCTGGCGCTCGCGTCTGCATCGGCTCCGCCGTTCGCCTCGCCCGAGCCGACGGCACACCGGGCCGCATCGATGCGACTCGTCTTCGTCACCGTGCACGATGGGCACGTCGTGCTCGACGGCCTCCTCGAGCTCGAACCGCCGTCGCTCGGGGTCCCGACGTCGTGGTCGTTCGAGTGTCCCGCGCAGCCGGTGCTGGCCTCGGCCGTCGTGCACGTCCTCCAGGGCTGGGCCGAGGACGGCGCCCCCGTGGCGATCGATCTGTCGAACCTCGCCGGGAGCCACTCGTCGGTCGCGTTCAGTCGCGGCGAGGTGCAGATTCGTCTGTCGGCGCTGACAGGCGGCCTGCGCGAGCAGGCGTGAGGTCGAGAGCGAGCGACAGAGCCGTTCGGCCCTGGTGATCCTCGCCTCCGGCGAGCACGATCGAAGCCAGCCCACCGAAGGAGGGCCCCATGAAGGTGAGAGAGGCACTTCGCCGCTCGGCCGTCGCCGTCGCCCCCGATCACACGGTTCGTACCGCGGCGCAGGTCATGCGCAGCACCGGTGTCGGCACGCTCGTGATCGTCGACGATGGCACCGCGCCCCTGGGGATCGTGACCGACCGCGATCTCGTGACCCGCTCGCTGGCTGCCGACGCGCCGCCCGACGCGCGGATCGACTCCGTGATGTCGACGCCCGTCGTGACGGTCTCGGCTGACGCCGAGCTCCACAGCTGCTACGGGCTGTTCCGGGTCAACGGCGTCAGGCGACTGGTCGTCGTCGACGGCTCTGCTGTGGTCGGCATCGTGTCCATCGACGACCTCCTGGTCGACCTGGCCGCCGACCTCGGCGACCTGGCGCGTCCGGTCACGGCCGAGACGGTGTTCGGTCAACACGACGCGGTGGTGCCGGCCACCGTCTGAGGAGGTAGCCGTGTTCACGACCGTCGTCGTTCCCCTCGACGGGTCGCCGCGTGCGGCGTCGACCCTCGAGCTGGCTGCCGAGCTCGCACGCCGCGCCGGGGCCGCGCTCGAGCTCGTCACCGTCGCGTCCCCCGGCCTCGACCTGCTCGACCACGAGCTGGCGCTGAAGGCTGCGTGCGGGGACGTCGAGGGCGTGCCATGCGCTTGGCGGGTGATCGAGAGCAACGAGGTGGACGTCGCGCTCGCGGGCGCGGTGACCGACACCGACGCCATCCTGTGCATGGCGACCCATGCCAGAACAGGCATCGCTCGTGCCGCGCTCGGGAGCACGGCCGAGGCCACCGTTCGGGCAGCCACGCGACCGGTCGTCCTCGTCGGGCCCCACGCCCAGGTGCCCGAGGACTGGGACGTCGTCCAGGCGTGCATCGAACCGACCTCGGAGCTGTCGCGTCGCGCGGTCCCGGTCGCGGTGGCGCTGACACGACTGCTCGGCGCCCGGCTGTGGCTCGTCGAGGTGGAACCGGCGCGCCAGCTGCGGAGCGGCGTCGACGTGCCGGAGTCTGCAGGCGTCGCAGCACTGGCGACAGCGCTCAGGCGCGACGGCCTCGATGTCGAGTGGGATGTGCTGCATGGCGACGACGTCGCCGCCGAGCTCCTGTCGTCGCAACGGACGCTGGGGAGCAGCGTCCTCGTGACGAGCTCCCACGCACGGCGCGGGCTCACGCGGGCGGCGCTCGGGAGCGTCACCACCAGTCTCGTCCACGACGCCGTCTGTCCCGTGCTCGTCGTGCCGCCCACCGCGGCGGGGAGGACCTGACCTTCGGCCCTGCCGCTCGGCGCGGGCGGGGCGGACGATGACCTTGGAGATTCCGATCCGATCGAGAGGTGATCGTGATGACAACAGGTGCAACGTACGAGCTGGTCGTCGGCATCGACGGATCCGCGGCATCGAAGGCGGCGCTCGCCTGGGCCATCGAAGAGGCGCGGCTGCGCCACAGCGGCGTCGTCGCCTTGCACGCGTGGCAGTTCCCCCTCCTCGGATTCGGCGGCTACGGCGGGACCGTCGTTCCGATGGTCACGCCGGAGGACCTCGAGAAGCTGGCCAACGACACGGCCCGCGACACCGTCGACGACGTGGTGGGTGCCGACCTCTCCGTTCCCGTGGAGGTGCGCGTCGTGCAGGGGCACCCGGCCGGCGTGCTGCTGGAGGCGGGTAAGACGGCCGACCTGCTCGTGCTGGGCTCGGAGGGGCACGGCGCGTTCGCGGGGATGCTGCTCGGCTCGGTCTCCATGCAGGTCGTCCATCACGCGCCGTGCGCGGTGACGATCGTCCGCCCTGATTGGAAGGTCGGCTGAGGAAGGGAACAAGTGCCCTGGTGAGAACGCTCCTCGAGATGCGACGTTCGCATCATGGAGCGCACCATCGAGGGCACGACGAGACTGCAGGCGCCGCCTGACCGCGCCCGGCGCGTCCTGCGCGACCACGTCGAGGTGCTCCTCGGCGCCCAGACGCTCGCCGACCACCTGCACGGCGCGCTCGGCGTCGGTCCCATCCGGCACGAGATCGTGCTGTCCGTCGGTCAGTCCGTCGACCACGGGAACCGGGTCGTCCGTCGGTTGACGTGGGAGGCGGCCCTGCATCCCGACCGGTTCCCGGTCTTCGACGGCGAGATCGCCGTCGAGCTCGACGACGGCGGGGGCGCGGTCCTGACGCTGCGCGGCGTCTACGACGTGCCGTTCGGGACGCTCGGCCGCTTCGGGGACGGGGTGGCGGGGAGACGGGTGGCGCGCCACTGCGTGGCCGGGTTCCTCGAGGACGTGGCTCGGCACCTGGACGCCGCCGCCGAGCCGCTCGCGGCCCACGAACCCGCGGACCGGTACCAGGTCGAGGTGGTCGACCGGGGAGTCGCGCTCGCGGTCGGCTGAGACAGTGTGAGCAAGGTCCCGCGGCGTGGTGCCAAAGTGCCCTGTCGCGGCCTTCGTCACGGGGTGTTGATGGGGGCATGACGAGAACGAGATGGTCTGCCCTGCTCGCGGCGCTGGCCCTGGTGCTCGGCGCCTGCGGTGGTGGCGATGACGACGACGCGTCGGGAGGCGACGGGCGCACCACGGCGTCGGGCGGGTCGGCGATCACGGCGTTGGATGACGTCGAGCGGGCCACGGTCCGCATCGTTGCCACCGGCTCCTTCGTGGACCCGGCTGCCGGCTTGCAGCTGAACGCGGCCGGAAGCGGCAGTGGCTTCCTGATCGACCCTGATGGCATCGTCGTCACGAACAACCACGTGGTGACCGGAGCGGCGACGCTCGAGGTGTACGTCGGTGGTGAGGACGATCCCCGCAACGCCAAGGTGCTGGGCGTCTCGGAGTGCTCCGACCTGGCGGTGATCGACATCGCCGGCGACGGCTATCCGTACCTGACGTGGTTCGACGGCGAGATCAAGGCCGGCCTCGGCGTGTACGCCGCCGGCTACCCACTCGGCGACCCCGAGTTCACCCTCACGCGCGGCATCGTGTCCAAGAAGGACGCAGACGGCGAGTCGAGCTGGGCCTCTGTCGACGGTGTCGTCGAGCACGACGCCCGCATCAACCCCGGCAACTCCGGCGGACCGCTCGTCACCGAGGACGGACTGGTGGTCGGCATCAACTACGCGGGTGCCTCCGAGACCGACCAGAACTTCGCCATCTCGGAGACGGAGGCCGGAGCACTGCTCGAGCAGCTGCGCAAGGGCGAGGACGTCAACAGCGTCGGGATCAACGGCGAGGCCTTCTACGACGACACGCTCGGCGGCGGCATCTGGGTGTACTCCGTCGAGTCCGGCAGCCCGGCCGACCAGATCGGCGTCCAGGGTGGCGACATCGTCACCCGGTTCGAGGGGCTGGCCGTCGCCGAGGACGGGACGATGGCCACGTACTGCGACGTGCTGCGAACCCACGACGCCGGCGACGAGCTGGCGATCGAGATCTACCGGGCTGACACCGAGCAGCGGTTCGAGGGCTCCGTCAACGGCGATCCGCTCACCGAGGTGTTCGAGCTGTCGGAGGACCTCGACACCGACGCCGTCGGTGACAGCGGCGAGGACCAGGGCATCACCGGGACCTACGACTACACGACGATCACCGACGACGCCGGCGTCATCCAGGTGGATGTGCCCACGATGTGGTCCGACATCGACGGGTCGGCGGGCCAGCGCGGACCGTCGGTGGAGGCGTCGCCCGACCTCGCCACCTACCGCGAGGCGTGGAGCGTTCCCGGCGTCAGCATCGGCGCCACGCTCGAGCAGGGCCCGGCGGACCAGGAGACCCTCCTCGACGAGTACGCCCAGGACGCCTGCACCTCGGAGGGTCGCCAGCCCTACGACGACACCGTCTACACCGGGTTCTACGACTACTACACGGGCTGCGGCGGCACGCAGACCGCGCTCGTGAACATCGCCGCCAGCCCGGCCGATGGCACGTTCCTCATCTTCGTGTCGGTGCAGATGGTCGACGACGCCGACCTGAAGGCGCTGGACCAGATCATTGCCACGTTCCAGGTCATCGGTGACCTGGCTGGCGCGGCCGGTTGAGATGACGCAGCGATCCCGGCTGATCGGCATCGTGCTCGTCGTCGTGCTGCTCGCGGCCGCATGCGGCGGTGGCGACGACGTCGTCCCGTCCGCGGCCGGCGGCTCGTCGACCAGCGAGCGATCGCCCACGTCCGTCGACGAGTCGTCGACGACGCGCGCCACGCGGCCGTCCGAGACGGAGCCGCCGGCCCCGGGCACCAACGCCGGCGTGCCCGGCGAGCTCCGGCTGGGGGGCTCCCAGACGGTGCTGGAGTCGACGGTGGACGCCGGCGGGGGCGCGGTGGCCATCCGGCGGGGGCCGCTCACCGGCCTGACGGTCGAGGTGCCACCCGCCTCCTACGACGACACGACGGCGTTCACCGTGACGCTGACCGAGATCGACGGCGCCACGTTCGGTCGCGCCGTCCGCCCGCTCTCGCCCCTCGTGACCATCGACAACGGCGGTGCGTACAGCGACGAGATCCTGACGGTGCGAGTGCCGGTGCGGGTGCCAGAGGGCACCTTCGCCATGGGGTTCCTGTACGAGGACGGCGCGCTCGAGGCGCTGCCGCTGGTGGACCTGGGGGCAGATCACGTGACGATCGCGACCCGTCACTTCTCGTCGTTCCTGATCGCCGGCATCGAGTACGCGCTGCTGCCACCGGATGTCGGGACCGGCTTCCGGGTGCAGGACGACAACTGGCAGTTCGTGAACCGCGGGACCTATCCCGAGCCCAGCGGGATCTGCGCCGGGATGAGCCTCACGTCGATGTGGTACTTCCTGGAGCGCAAGGACAGCGAGGGCGAGCTGTGGAACCGCTGGGACGACGACGGGCGGAAGGACACGCCGTCGTTCTGGCACGACGACGCGTTCGCACTGCGGTGGGCCACGAAGGTCCAGCGCGTCGTCGACTGGGGCTCGCTCGTCCGCAAGATCTCCAAGGCCATCGCTCGCCAGGGGTACGCACGCCTGCAGTACGACGCGTTCCGCTATGCCATGTACGTCACCGGTGAACCGCAGTACGTCACGCTCACCGACGGCGGCGGTGGGAGCGGGCACGCCATGGTCGTGTACGCCCAGACACCCGGTTCCCTCTGGGTGGCCGACCCCAACTACCCGAAGGACCTGCGCTCGATCCGCTTCGACGACGCTGCCGGCGAGTTCCTGACGTACAGCTCGGGCACGAACGCCGACGCCATCGCCGCCGGCGAGGACGTGGGGTACGAGCGGTTCGCGCTCGCCGCGAAGACGGCGCTCGTCCCGTGGCCGACCATCGCCGACCTGTACCAGCAGATGAAGGCCGGCATCGTGGGTGCCGGCGTCTTCCCGCCGTACCAGGTCGGTGTGCGCACGCAGCAGCCGGACGGCTCGTGGTTCTCGCAACCGCTGACGAGCGGCTTCCTCACCTCGCTGCCGAACCTCTCGCTGGGCGTGAACCCCACGTTCGACGCGATGGTCTACGTCTTCGAGGGGACGTCCGAGCGCTACGCGAGCTCGTTCAGGGCCAACGGGGCGACGGCGTGGGCGACCGTGCCACTGCGCCTGATCGGCGCCAACGAGATCGGGCTCGCCATCATGGGCGGGCCGACGAGTGCGGGGCCCAACGAGTGGGTCGACTTCCGCCGCTTCACGGTGCACCGAAGCGAGGCGGTGACCACGACCACGTCGCCGCCAGCCACGGCGCCGCCGACCACGGTCCCGCCCGCCACGGCGCCGCCGCCGACCGCGCCACCGCAAACGTGGGACTGCACGGGTCTGACGGGACTCGCTCTCGTCGAGTGCTCGTTGCACAACGACCAGATCAGCGAGCGCCCCTGAGGGGCCGAGCACCATGATGGGCGGGTGCCGGCCGTGCTCGCCTCGATCACCGGGCTGGACGGCACGCTCGAGCACGCCCTCGACCTGAGCGGCATCTTCGTCTTCGCGGTGTCGGGTGCCACGCTCGCCGTCCGCCGCGGCTTCGACGCCGTCGGCATCGTCGTCCTCGCGATCGCCACGTCGCTCGGCGGCGGGATGATCCGCGACGCGCTGATCGGCGAGCTGCCACCGGCCGCCCTGCGCGAGCAGAGCTACCTGCTGCTGGCGCTGGTGGCCGGCATCGTCGTGCTGGTCGCCCACGCCGCCGTCGAGCGCATCGAGCGTCCCGTGCTGGTGTTCGACGCCGCCGGTCTCGGCCTCTTCTGCGTGGTCGGCGCCGCGAAGGCGATGGACGCCGGGCTCCGGCCGGCGTCGGCCGTCCTCCTCGGCACGATCACCGCCGTCGGCGGCGGGGTGATCCGTGACGTGCTCGCGCGCGAGGTGCCCGCCGTGTTCCGTCCCGACACGGCGCTGACCGCCATCCCGGCGGCGGCCGGCGCCGGTGCGACGGTGGCGGCGTGGGAGGCCGACGTCTACGGCGCCACCGCGGCGGTCGCGATCGCGCTGGCGGTCTTCGCCGTGCGCCTCCTCGCCCTGCGGTTCGGCTGGCGAGCGCCGGTCGCCCGCCAGCGACGCGAGTAGGAAGTCGGACATGGCCCTCTTCCATCGAGCCACGATCGTTCCCACGAAGGAGGAGCTCATCGCGGCGTGGGCGCCGACGCGACCGTGGGGTCCGGCGGCCGGAGAGCCGCTCGAGGTCATCGGGTCGTACCGGTTCGACGATCCGGAAGGCCGCGTGGGCATGGAGACCCACCTCGCCACCGCCGGCGGCGTCCTGTTCCAGGTTCCCCTCACGTACCGCGACGAGCCGCTCGCCGGCGCGGACGGCGCGCTGATCACGACGATGGAGCACTCGGTGCTCGGCACGCGATGGGTCTACGACGGGCTGCGCGACCCGGTGTACACGATCATGCTGGCGGCGGTGACCATGACCGGGCAGGGCGAGGCGCTGGGCATGGCCGTCTACGAGGGCCGCTGGTACGTGGCGCCCACCAACATCCGGATCCAGGGCGGGGGTTGGGGTCAGGAGCGGGTCCCGGTCGACGGCTTCGAGCTGGTCGCCGACGGCAGGTCGATGTCGGTGCTGCGCAACGACCGGTTCGAGCTGACCGTGCTCCGTCGCCCGACGCCCGGGCCCCGCCCGGTGATCGGACTGACGGCGACGTGGGATGACCACGGCCCCGTCGTCCTCACCTCGATGCGACGCCGCTAGCCACGCGGCCGTCCTCGAGCACCACCACGCGATCGGCGTTGCCCAGGGCCACCGGGCTGTGGGAGACGACGAGGCAGGTGACGTCGCCTCGCTGGGCCAGCAGTCGGCGCCACAGCTCGTTCTCGGTCGCCACGTCGAGCGCGGAAGACAGGTCGTCGAGCACCAGCAGCTCGGCGCCCCGCAGGAACATGCGGGCGGCTGCCGCCCGCTGGATCTGACCGCCCGAGAGCTTGACGCCGCGGCGGCCGACCATCGTCTCCAGCCCGTCGTCGAGCGCGGCGACGTCGTCCTCCAGCACGGCGGCGCGCACGGCGGCGCGGATCTCAGCGTCACCGGTCGCCCGGCCGAGGAGCAGGTTGTCGCGCAGCGTCTCGCTGAACAGGCGTGGCACCTGCGGCGTGAGCGCGGCGCGGGGCGGGACGAGGAAGGTCGCGGGATCGTCGACGACCTCGCCGTTCCACCGGATCTCGCCGGCATCGCGGGGCAGCAGCCCGAGGACGGCGTGCAACAGCGTCGTCTTGCCGCTGCCGATGCGACCGGTGACGACCGTGAACGAGCCGCGCTCGAGGGACAGCGACACGTCGTGCACGCCGCGCCCGCTGCTGGGGTGGACGCACGTGAGCCCGACGACGTCGAGGCGCTCCAGTCGGTCGACGACCGGGAGGGGCGGCACCGGTGGCGGCGCGTCGCGCACGTAGATCGGCGCGTGCGCCACCACCGCGTCCCGCGGCTCGTCGGGTATGAGCGCGTGCAGGCGGTCGATCGACACCCGCGTCCGCTTCAGCTCGGTCAGCACGCGGCCGATCTCGGCCGGCAAGTAGGTCAGCTGGTCGAGGAACACGACGAACAGCGCGAAGTCGCCGACCGAGAACGCGCCGGAGCGGATCTTGCCCGCGCCCAGCAGGAGCACGGCGCCGGTGCCGACGTGCACCAGGTGATAGTTCATCGAGTTCACCGTCTCGGAGAACACGCGGTCCCGCAGCGACCGCCGACGGCGCGTCTCGCCGATCTCGGCCAGGTGGCGCACCACGTGCGGCGCCGCACCAGCGACCCGGACGGCAAGGTTGGCGCCGACCAGCTCGCCGAGGAACGCGGTGAGCCGGCCCGTCGACTCTCGCGCCGCCCTCCCGTGCACGGCCGAGCGGGTGCCGAGCGCGTCGCTCACCGCGCTCGAGAGCAGCACGGGTGCGAACGCGGCGAGCGTCAGCAGCGGGTCGATGCTCCACATGACCGCGCCACCGATGAGGGCGAACAGCCCGCGGCCGACCAGGTCGGCCATGCCGTCCATCGAGCCCATGGTGATGCTGGGCGGCTCGTCCCGGAACCGGCTGATGGCGTCGCCCGGCGGAACGCGCAGGCCCGACCGGCCGAACCCGCGGAGGATGCCGGCCAGCGTGTTGCGCTGCAGGAGCGTGTGCGTCTCGTAGCAGAAGCCGCTCCACGTCCGGCCGATGGCAAGCTCGGTCAGGACCTCGCCCGCCTGCACGGCGGCGACGAACGCCACCGCCACCCACACCGCGCCGGCGTCGGCACCGGCGACGCGGTCGAAGTAGGCGCGGGTGGCGAGGCCGAGCGCGAGCGGCGCCGCGCAGAAGAGGACGGCACCGAAGAACGTGCACGCGCTGAAGTAGCGCCAGGTGAAGCGGATGAGCGTTGCGACGTGCCTCATGCCCGCACCTCCGGGAGGCCGGTGCGCAGCAGGCCGGCGAAGCGCGAGCCGGCGTCACCGACGAGCGCGGCGCGATCGCCGTGCTCGACGACGCGGCCGCCGTCGAGCACGAGCACCTCGTCGACGCGCTCGATGGTGCGGAGCCGGTGGGCGATGACGATGGCGGTGCGACCGCCGAGCAGCCGGTCGATGGCGTGCTCGAGGAGCGTCTCGGTGTGGGGATCGAGCCGGGATGACGCCTCGTCGAGCACGACGAGGCCGGGATCCTCGAGGAAGACGCGGGCCAGCGCGACCAGCTGGGCCTCACCGGCCGACAGGCCGCGGGCCGTCGGCCCGAGCACGGTGTCGAGCCCGTCGGGCAGCTCGGCCAGCCACTCGAGGAGATCGAGCGACTCGAAGACGGCGACCAGCCGGTCGTCGCCGACGTCGGGGTCGAACAGGCGCACGTTGTCGCGCAGGGTGCCGGCGAAGAGCTGCACGTCCTGGGTGACGAGACCGATGCGACCGCGGAGATCGTCGACGCGGAGGTCGCGAACGTCCACACCGCCGATCCGAACGACGCCACGGTCGACGTCGTACAGCCGGAAGAGGAGGCGGGTCAGCGTCGTCTTGCCGGAACCGGTCCGACCGACGATGCCGAGCACGTGGCCACGCTCGACGCGGAACGAGACGTCCCGCAGCACCGGCTCGCGGTCGTAGCTGAAGTGGACGTGGTCGAGCTCGACGGCGAGCGCGCCCGGGGGTAGGGCGTCGCCGCGGCCGTCGGCGATGCGGGGCTCGGTGGCCAGCAGCTCGCGCACGCGCACGATGCCGCCCATGGCCCGCTGGAAGCTGTTCATGTGGCGCGTCAGCCGCTCCAGGGGCATGCGCAGCATGCCGGTGTACCGGAACACGAGGTACACGCCGCCCAGGGTCATCGTCCCTTGCTGCTGGAGCCACGCCGCCGTCGCCAACGAGACGACGGTGGCCGACACCAGGGCGGTGCTTGCCGCGCTCGAGAACAGCGAGGCGGCCAGCAGCGCGTCGCGATCGACGCGGAAGCGGTCGGACAGCCGCTCGTGGAGGCCCCGCATGGTGGCGTCGTCGGCACCGTTGGCCTTGACGTCGACCAGAGCCGACAGCCGCTCCTCCAGGTAGGCGCTCAGGTCGGCGTTCACGACCCGCGACGCGCGCGAGCGTCGACCGACGAAGGCGCCGCCCCGCGTGAGGTAGGTGACGCTGGCGAGCGCCACGACGGTGAGCAGGCCGCCGATGCGCCAGTCCTCCCGCCACAGCAGCACGAGCACGCCGAGGAGGAACAGCGCGCTGCCCAGCACGTGGACCACGAACCGGGCGAAGAACCCAGCGATGGCGGCGACGTCGCCGTCGATGCGCTCGAGCAGCTCGCCGGCGCCGTGGTCGGCGTGGAAGCCGTCGTCGAGGGCGAGGACGTGGGTGGTGAGGTCGATGCGCAGCGCGTTGGTGGTGCGCCAGCCGAGGTCCTCGGCGACGTAGACCTCGGCCACGGTGGCGACCTGGGTCAACAGCGCGACGGCGAGGAAGACGGCGGCGATGCGGACGAGACGGTCGAAGGGCGCGCCGGAGGACGCCTCGTCGATGAACGTCTTGGCCAGCTGGGGGTTGGCCAGCTGGAGGCCGACGCCGACCAGGAAGAGGACGGCGAGCAGGGCGAGGCGCGGCCGGTGGGGCCGCAGGTACACCGCGACGAAGTCGCGGATGGATCGATCGGGCACGTGGCGCTCCTGTGATCAGCACGGATGGGGACGTGTGCTGTCCAGGCCGCCCGGGGCGGCGCGGTTGCGCCGGCTACCGCATGGTGTGCGTGGCGGCGGCGGGGGCCTGGACGGAGCGCGTTGTCATGTCGAGACCTCCGGGTCGCTGGTGCGGACCACCCTGCCGCCTGGCCCGCACCCGCGCAAGCCGATTAGGACGACCGCTTCGGCTTGGTGCGCTCGAAGCGGGGCCCGCCGGGCAGCCACCACCGGACGATCTTGCGGTTGCCGGGGGACGGCTCGGTCTCGAGCGCCTGGCGGAGGGCGTCGATCGATGCCGGCCGGCGGTGCACCGACTCGCCCACCAGTGCGATCGCCCTGGACCGCACCAGCGCGCTCGGGTCGTTGAGCATCATGTCGACGGCGACGGGGATGGTGTCGTCCTCGCCCGGCCGGCACGACCCCTCCTTGCACCGGTCGCACGCCAGCGCGTGGATCGCCCAGGCCCGGACGGCCTCGTCCTCGTGTGTGAGGTTGGCCCGCAGCGCAGGGATGCAGTCCTCCTCCAGGCAGTGATCGAGGATCACGCACACGGCGGCGCGCACGGTCGGGTTCGGGTGCGACAGGCCCTGCTTGAGCGCCGGCACCGCCTGCGCGCCGGCGCCCAGCAGCGTCCAGTGGGCGTGCTTGGCGCGGTGGGGGATGCCGAGGTTCTCGACCAGCGAGTCGAAGTCCGTCGCCCACGGCGGGGGCACGGTGGCGGTCGTCGTCGCGTCCATGTCAGTGCACACGCGTACACCCACTCGTGGCGCGGCGCGTCAGAATTGGCGGTGGCGGGCGACCCGGCTCACGGTGCTGCCGGCTGGAACAGTTCGACCAGGTTGCCCGAGGGGTCGACGGCGAGGACCTGGGCGCCGCCGGGTCCGGTGACGACCTCGTTGCGCAGCTGCACGCCCTCGCCGACGAGCCGCGCCACCTCGTGATCGATGTCGTCGACGATGAGGTGGATGCGGTTCCAACCGCCGGCGCGCGGCCGCTCGCCGTCGGCCATGGGTCGCCCGGCGGAGCTCTGCGGTCCCGAGAGGAGGAGCCGAAGGTTCCCCCGGGTGACGTCGGCGAAGGCCGGGCTCGAGATGCCGACGGTGAAGCCGAAGTGCCGGGTGTAGAAGTCGACGGACGCGGCGACGTCGTCGACCAGGTAGCGCACGTTGACGGTCTCGGCATCAGGCATGGCGGGTCCTTCCCACTGGTTGGTCTCGCAGGTCGGCGAGCAGCAGCGTCACGCGCTCGTCGATGTCGGTGGCGGCGTGGCCGAACGCGGCGTACGTCGCCAGGTCGTCGTCGCCCATGGCCGCGGGGTCGGCGATGCTCCAGTGCGCAGTGAGCGGTGAGCCCGGGAAGTCGGGGCAGACCTCGCGCACGCGGTCGCACATCGTGATCACGCGGTCGAACCGGCTGCGAGCGAAGCGGGCGAAGGGCTTCGTCGGCCGGTCGGCGATGTCGATCCCGCGCTCGGCCATGATGCGCACTGCCATCGGGTGCAGCGGCTTGGGGTGGCTGCCGGCGCTGCGGGCCTCGACGGTGCCGCCCGATCGGTGCTCGACGATCGCCTCGGCCATCTGCGAGCGGGCGCTGTTGCCGGTGCACAGGAAGAGCACGCGCGGTCGTGCGCGTCGCGGGGCTGCTTCGGCCGGCGGTGCCGGCGCCAGCGCCAGTCCGGCGTGCAGCGACTGCCCAGCGTCGCGCAGCAGGTCGCGGCAGCGGAGCAGGTCGGCGCGGTAGTAGACGTCGCGCCCGTCGGCCGAGCTGCGTCGGGCGCTCACGATGCCGGCGTTCCTGAGCTCGGCCAGGTGGTACGAGACGAGGTTCTGGGGCTTGCCGACCAGCTCGACGAGCTCGCCGACCCGGCGATCGCTGCGACCAAGGGCGGTGATCAGCTGCCAACGCAGCGGATCGCCGAGCAGGCCGAGGATCTTCGGTGGGATGCCCGCTGCCACTTTCGCGAGTAGATCAGTTCAGATTGATGTATTGCAAGGCCTCTGCAGTCGTCGTGGTCGTCGGCGATCCCGTCAGACGGGCGATGATGTGGCCGGCGCCGCGAGGCGCTCGCCGCGGATTGAGCGTTCGTTGGTCGGCCGTTGCTTGATCAGGCGTCAGCGCGAGCCGAGACGGACGACATGCGATCGAAGCTCCTCGGCCGTCCGCCTGCCAGCACCGACCTCGGGAGCATGCTCGAGGCGTGGTCGCGGGCCGGCAACACTCGCGCGGTCGCCGCGCTTTGCGACTCCGTCGCCGACTCCAACGTCGAGCTCCTGGAGATGACCTTCTTCGCGTTGCTCGACAAGGACGACCCCAGCCTTGCATCGACCCTCGAGCTGCTGTGCACTGCGATCGGGCGCGCGCGTCGAAACCAGGGGACCGCGGCCCGCCACTGAGGGCGGCTGCTCGACGAGGCGCCCGCTCACGTAGGGGCCTCGTGGCGTACACTCCTGCGCCTTGGCGAACCTTCCCGCCGGTCAAGCAGTGGCCGCGCACAAGCAGTACGGCTCGGGGGACACGGCGGTCGCCGCACTCGCGGGTGTCGATGTCGACTTCGCCGCCGGCGAGTTCACCTCGATCATGGGCCCCTCGGGCTCGGGCAAGTCGACGCTGATGCAGTGCATGGCGGGGCTGGACACGCTGACCTCCGGCCAGGTGCTCATCGACGGCGTCGACGTGTCCGCCGCCACCGAGAAGGAGCGCACGATCCTCCGGCGCGACAAGCTCGGCTTCATCTTCCAGGCGTTCAACCTGATCCCGACGCTCACGGCGCGCGAGAACATCAACCTGCCGCAGCGACTTGCCGGTCGCCAGAACGACGAGGCGTGGTTCACGCAGGTCGTCGACACCGTCGGTCTGAGCAAGCGGCTCGACCATCGCCCCAGCGAGCTCTCCGGTGGGCAGCAGCAGCGCGTGGCCGTCGCCCGCGCCCTCGTCAGCCGGCCCAAGATCGTGTTCGCCGACGAGCCGACAGGGAACCTCGACTCCAAGACAGGCAACGAGATCCTCGAGTTCATGCGCAAGGCCGTGGACGATCTCGGGCAGACGATCATGATGGTGACGCACGATCCGCACGCCGCCGCGTACTCGCACCGCGTCGTGTTCCTCGTCGACGGGAAGATCGTCAACGAGATGTCGTCGCCGACGACCGAGGCCGTGCTCGACTACATGAAGGGCCTCGGCGACTGAGGGTGCGCCCGCCCGACGACGAGCGCCCATGAGCGCCATGTTCGAGCTGGCGCTGCGGGCGGTTCGCCGCCAGCCCTTCCGGTATGCAGCCACCGCGGTCGCCATCATCCTGGGCGTCGCGTTCTTCACCGGCACCTCGGTGCTCACCAGATCGTTCGGGTCGTCCATCGACAGCGCCATCACCGAGTCGCTGTCCGGCGTCGACGCCGCCGTCCGCTCGGCCCACAGTGTCGAGGTGGCCGGGCTCGACATCCGACCGCCGGTCCCGGACGCCACGGCAGAGACCGTCGCCGCCGTCGCCGGCGTCGCCGACGCCGAGCTGTTCATCACCGGCTACGCCCAGGTGGTCGATGCGAGCGGCAAGACGCTCCCCGACGGCGCGCTGTCCTCCCAGGGCACGGCGTGGATCGAGGACGAGCGCCTGAGCCCGCTCCGGATCGTCGACGGCACGCCACCGAAGCAGCCCACGGACGTGGTGCTCGACGTCACGACGTTCGAGGAAGGGGACTTCGCGCTGGGCGACCAGGTCCGCGTGCTGCCCCTGGGACCGAAGGACCTCTTCACCGTGGTCGGCACCTCCAGGGCCGAGGGCAGCCACCGGCTCGGGGGCCAGACGCTGAGCTTCAGCGACGCCGGCGCCGAGAAGGTGCTGGGCGTCAGTGGCGCGCTCGCCGTCTTCGTCGAGGCCGAGGACGGCGTGAGCCAGGACGAGCTCCTGACCGCCCTTCGATCGGCGCTTCCCGACGACCTCGAGGCCGTGAGCGGCGAGACCCTCGTCGAGGAGTACCAGGACGCGGTGAGCCAGGACACACAGCTGGTGACGACGGCGCTGCAGATCTTCCCCCTGATCGCGCTCTTCGTCGGCGCGTTCGTCATCTACAACACGTTCTCGATCACCGTCGTCCAACGGTCGCGCCAGATGGCGCTTCTGCGGGCCATCGGCGCGAACGAGCGCCAGGTCCTGATCAGCGTGCTCGCCGAGTCGCTGGTGATCGGCATCATCGGGTCGATCCTCGGCGTGCTGGTCGGGATCGGTCTCGGCCTGCTGCTGCTCGACGGCCTCGACGCGGTCGACGGCGGGCTCGGGCTGTCGCTCGTGCTGCCGTGGCCACAGATGGCGTTCGGCCTCGTCGCCGGCACGACGATCGCGGTGTGCTCCGCGTACCTGCCGGCCCGGCGGGCGTCCGCGGTACCGCCGATCGCCGCGCTGCGCGAGACCGCGGTGGAGGAGCGTCGGACCTCGGCCCGCCGCACGCTGGTCGCCGTCGTCGTGCTGGTGGCCGGCATCGTCGCCGCCGTCGCCGGCGTCCTCGACGATCAACCGATCACCTTCCTCCTCGGCACGGTCGCCCTGCTGGCGACGGTCTTCCTGCTCGGACCGATCGCCGTGCGCCCGCTCACGCACGTGCTGTCCATCCCGCTCGTCGCCCGCGCCGGCGTCGTCGGCGAGCTGGCGCGCGAGAACGCCGGGCGCAGCCCGCGCCGCACGGCCACCACTGCGTTCTCCCTCGCCGTGGGCGTGATGCTCGTGACGGCGGCGACGATCGTGGCGGCGACGATCTCGGAATCGGTCACGGGCCAGCTCGAGAAGACGATCCGGGCCGATCACCTCGTGGTGGTCGACGCCCCCGTCGTGCTGCAGGGCGGCGGCATCCCGGCCGCCCTGGTCGAAGAGGTCGGCGCCGTGTCCGGTGTGGAGGACGTCGTCGCCATGCGGCAGGCGTCGGCCGTGCACGACGGTGGCGTCGTCCAGGTGACCGGCGTCGACACCTCAGAGCTCGCCGCCGTGGCCGACGTCGGCTCGGTGGACGGGACGCTCGAGCTCGGTCCCGGTGAGCTGGCGATGGGCGAGGACGCAGCTGCGGATCGCGGCATCGAGATCGGCGACTCGGTCACGATCGACTTCCCAGAGAAGCCGACGACCCTGAAGGTCGTCGGCACCTACGAGCGCACCGTCCTGCTCGGCACCTGGCTGGTCGACGACGACGAGATCACCGCAGACGCACCGCAGACGCTGGCAGCGCGGATCCTCGTTCGCAGCTCCGGTCGTGGCGTGGCGCGAGCCATGGACCAGGTGCTCGCCGGTGACCCGACGTCGAAGGTGCAGACCACGGCGGCGTTCATCGACGCCCAGGGGGCCCAGGTCAACCAGCTGCTCGTGCTGCTGTACGGGCTGCTCGGCATGTCGGTCCTGGTGGCCCTGGTCGGCATCATCAACACGATGTCGCTGTCGATCTTCGAGCGCCGCCGCGAGCTCGGCCTCCTGCGGGCCATCGGCACGACGCGCAGCCAGCTGCGCAGGACGATCCGCTACGAGTCCGGACTGGTGGCTGCGGTGGGGGCAACCGGCGGGATCCTCCTCGGCCTCTTCTTCGGCTACCTGGCGGCGCACGCGATCGACGAGACGTTCCCCGACCTCGCCGTGCCGTGGCTCCGCATCGCCGTCATCGGTGCCGCCGGCGTGCTCGCTGGCGTGGGCGCGGCGTTGCTCCCGGCTCGCCGGGCGTCACGCCTCGACGTCCTGGAGGCGATCGCCAGCGGCGGTTGAGAATGGCGTCAACAGCCGCGGATTGTTAGGTTCGTCCCTTTCGCCCCTGGAGGTGCACTGGTGAGTCAAACAACGGCAGTCCAGTCCAACGAACCGGAGGGCAAGCCGCTAATGGTCGTCGACCTCGGTCGACGGAGCAAGAAGCAGATCAAGCGGCTCCGCAAGGGGAACGGTCGACTGATGGAGCGTGTCGTCGACACCGTCGAGATCCTGCAGCAGGACGGCACCGTCGAGTCGGACGCACAGATCGTGGTCGTCGTCGTCAAGCAGGACGACGATCGCAAGGGCCTGTTCTTCTAAGGAGACGTGATGACCAACACGACCGTTGAACCCGCAGCGAAGCGTCGGCTTCCCGTCAAGTCCGTGATCAGCGTGCAGCGCCACGCCGACGGCTCCGTCACGAGGGTCGTCATCGCCGAAGGCGATCGCGGCCCCCGCGTCACCAAGAAGATGCGGAAGATGGACAAGCGGATCCGCAAGCTGGCTCGGGCGCAGAACATCGCGTCGTCCGAGTACCTGCGCCGCCACAAGCGCTCGAACCTGAAGAAGAAGAACGGCGCGGTCCGTGAGCTGCCGCGCAACACCGGGCGTTCCATCCGGAAGGGCCTGAAGAGCATCTGAGCGAGCACGACCGTGCCGTCATCGAGGTGACCCTCGGGCGGCAGCGTGGCGGATCCACATCGTCCGGCAGCACGTCACGTGCGCCGACGCCGCTGCTCGCACCCGAGGAGTCGACCCCGATCGAGATCCGACCTCTGCAGGAGGTCGGGCGCTTCGCCGTGCTCCGGCTGTTCCTCCGGATCGTCGTGTTCGGGGCCGGCATGGCGACGCGGCGCCTGCTGCGCCGGGCGACGCCGGCGGACACCGCCCTCCGGACGCGCGAGTTCCTCGAGGACCTCGGCGGCCTCTGGATCAAGGCCGGGCAGCTGATCTCCCTGCGGGAGGACCTGCTCAGCCACGAGATGGCGACTCAGCTCTCCCAGCTCTCCCACCGGGCACACGGGTTCGCCCCGGAGATCGCCCGCAAGGTGCTCGAGGACTCGATCGGCAGTCCGGTCGAGACCGAGTTCGCGTACTACGAGGAGCACCCGTTCGCGGCCGCCTCGATCTCCCAGGTGCACCGCGCCCGGCGCCGCAGCGACGGGGTCCTCGTCGCCATCAAGATCCAGCGGCCCGGCATCACGAAGACGCTCGAGCGCGACGTCAAGCTCATCGGCATCCTCACCCAGCTCGTCCGGCGCATGCCGCGCGTGTCGCACATGGACTGGGACGAGACGATGCGCGAGATCCGGCGGATCGCGCTCGAGGAGGTCGACTACCGCTACGAGCTGTCGAACCTCTACGAGATCCGCAAGAAGCTGAAGAAGCACAAGGTCGACGTGCCGAAGGTCGACCGCCGCCTCAGCAACGACCGCGTCATCGTGATGGAGTACGTCGACGGCGTCCTGATGTCGCACCTCATGCAGGTGCTGCAGACCGACCCCGAGCGTGCTCGCCGCTGGTGCGCGGAGAACAACATCGAGATGGAGAAGGTGGGCAAGCGCCTGCTGAACTCGTTCTACCGGCAGCTGTTCGAGGACAACCTGTTCCACGGCGACCTGCACCCGGGCAACATCATGTTGCTGCGCGACAGCCGCTTCGCGCTCATCGACCTCGGCACCGTCGGCTCCGTCGAGCAGAAGCTCATGGAGTACTACCGCCTGATGTCGCAGTCCTTCAACCAGGGCAACTACGCCAAGGCGATCGACTACTTCCTGCTGCAGACCGAGACGGTGCCGGTGATGGACGTCGCCTCGTTCAAGAAGGAGGCGACCGAGATCTTCCGAGCCTGGGAGCGGCGCTCCAGCCTGCTCGGGCTGTCGTACTACGAGAAGGCGATCACCGGCGGCGTCGCCGTGGAGTTCGCCAACCTGGCGCAGCGGTACAAGATCGGCTCGGCGAACCAGTTCCTGCGGGTGTCACGGTCGCTGGCCACGATGGACGCCAACCTCGGCATCCTCCTCGGCGACACCAACCCGAACAAGATCATGAAGAAGTACTTCGAAGGTGCGCGCCGACGTGAGCTCCGGCGCATCCGCAAGGAGGCGCCCCAGAAGGTCGGCGCCGCGCTCTACGAGGGGCGGATGACGCTCGGGTTCGCGTCCGAGACGCTGCGGCAGAACGCCATCAAGGTGCACGGCATCCATCGCAAGATCGACAGCATGGTCAAGAGCACGATGGGGATCCTGCGTCTGGTGCTCATCGGCCTGCTCGTGGTGATCACCTACGACTGGATCGCGCACCACCATCCCGACAAGCTCGACCGCATCATCGGCAAGGTGCACTTCCTCGAGAGCGTTGCCGAGCGCATCCCCGCGTACCACCAGGAGTGGGCCCTGATCCTCATGGCCTTCCTCATCTACATGATCCGCCAGACCAGTCGCGTGCGGCGTCAGTACGCCAAGCCGGCGGCGACGCTCCCCAACGGGCGGGTCGCCACCGGCATCTGAGAGGCCTACGCGCAGGAGCGGCACGGCCGGTCGGCCACCGGTCGCTGCTGTTCGTCGTCGTACTGGGCCCGGAAGTACGGGTCATCGGCGGACGTGATGGCGCCCTCCGGATCGAAGGCGCGCGGCGGCGTCGACGGCCACTCCCCGAGGCGGTACCGCCGGCCGCCGTCGGCGTTCATGATCATCCCGGTGCCGGCGTTGCCGTACTCGTCCTCGCCCTGTTCGGTGGCGCTCCACCACAGCTCCTTGAAGTCCTTGACCGAGGTGGGGTCCTCGGGCGTGAAGAACGTGAGCCAGCTGGAGAACACGCCACCGGACGGCGGGTAGGCGTACATGCCACGGGCGAACGACGCCGTCGTGAGCTCCGGTCCCGCCATGTGGATGCCGGTGAACAGCGTCTCGACCGGCTGGCGCAGGGTCGCGATCGACGACGGGACCTCGCCCGCGGGGTCCGTCGTCTTGTACTCGAGGTAGCCGAGGCTCTGGTCGAAGTGCGTCGGCAGCGTGAAGAGGAACCCGATCCCGAACGCGTGCTGCCACTGCGTCTGGTCGTAGAGGCGGCCGAGCACGACGTTGTCGGTGACGAAGTTGCCGGTGATGAACCACTCCGGGAAGTACTGCTGGCGGGTCGCCTCCTTGGTGAAGAAGATCGGGCTCGCCGGGTCGCCCACGATCGCGAGGTTCGACACGCCCGCCACCTTCATCTGGGCGATGACGTTCGTCGCCTGCTCCTGCACGCGGCTGAGGTCGAACACGTAGCTCACGTCGGCCGCGAGCTCGACGCCGTATCTCGCCAGCTCCCGCTTGTAGAGGTCGACGCCGGCCTTGCGATCGGGGTCGGGCGGGCTGCCCGGCGCGCTCGGGTTGTTCTCGATCCAGATCAGCCCGAACTTCCTGGGCTCGGTCCGCATGTCCTCGTCGCCCGCCCACTGCGCGTCGGCGCCGGCGAGGCGCTTGCCGATGTACTCGGCCATGTGCCGGTAGTACACCTCGTTGGGCGGGTAGCCCCCGAACGCGTAGCCACGCGCCCGGTCGTAGAACGCCTGCGGTGGCGACAGGCCGCAGGGGATGCAGATGAGCCCCTGCTCCACAGCCTCCTCGTCGAACGACTGGGGCTCGCCCAGGGCGACGACGGCGAACGCGCCGATGTCCTTGGCGATGTGCACGACGTCGGCCCGCATGGCCTGGTCGTCGGTCGTCGCCCCGCTGGCGGTGACGTAGACCACCTCGATCTTGCGGCCGTAGGTCTCGTAGTGCTGGTTGAAGTACTCGACGAGCACGTCGAAGCCGCGGCGCACGTCCTCCGGTCGGTCGGCGACGCCGGCGGCCGCCACCAGCGAGCTGGTCACCGGGTCGCTCTGGGGCGACCAGAAGGCGACGGTCACGCTGTCGGCGTCGACGCCTCGCGCCGTCGCCCCGCCGTTGTCGCCGGTGAACAGCGGGACGCACGGCGGCATGTAGTGCGAGATGCCCCGCATCCGTCCGTCGGCCCGGCAGTCCTCGCCGGACGCGCCCTGGACACCCGGCGCACCACCGCTCGCCTCGTCGCCGGGCTGGCCCGTGCCGGTCCCGGTGCCCGCGGCGCCACCCGGACCGCCGGGGGTCGCCGACGGTGCGGCCGAGCCGTCGGTGGCCTGCACCTCGCCCGCGGCGTCCGGCGCGATGCGGCGGCCCGTCCCCTCGTCGGTGGGGATCGCCGCGGTGAGGACGCCGAGCGCGACGACGAGCGCCACCGTCGGTCCGTAGCGCTCGAGCAGGTCGCGGGCGGCGCGGGCGGGGCTTCGGGTCATGACCTCGACCGACCCGATCGCTCGATGGCCGCGCCGGTGCCCAGGTACGACGCCACGACGACGGGATCGTGCAGGACGTCGTCGGGGACGCCGCGGGCGATGACCCGGCCGAGGTCGAGGACGAGGAGCTCGTCGCTCACGCTCGACACCAACGGGATGTCGTGCTCGATGACGAGCAGCGCGGCGCCGGTGCGATCGCGGATGTCGAGCAGCAGCGGCGCCAGTGCCTCGCTCTCACGCTGGGCGATGCCCGAGGATGGCTCGTCGAGCAGGAGCACGGACGGCTCGTGCGCCAGGCAGCAGGCCAGATCGACCACCCGACGCGTGCCGGTCGACAGCTCGGACACGAACTTGTCGGCGTACGCGGAGAGGTGCAGGAGCTCGACCAGCTCGTCGACCCGCTCGGCGACCAGGCGCTCCGAGCGGCGCACCGCCGGCGCCGCCAGCAGCGCGGCGATCGGGTCGCGAGCGGTGACGTGGCGCTCGCACGCAGCGGCGATGGTCTCGTGCACGGTGAGGGAGGGGAACAGACGCGCGTCCTGGAACGACCGGCCGAGCCCGGCGCGGGCGCGCTCGTCCGGGCTCCAGTCGGTGATCTCGGTGTCGCCGAGCACGACGGTGCCGCCGTCGGGCACGACGAAGCCGGACAGGAGATCGAACAGCGTCGTCTTGCCGGCACCGTTGGGCCCGATGATGCCCAGCACGTCACCGGCGCGCACGGCCACGTCGACGCCGTCGACGGCGGGGATGCCGCCGAACGACACCCGCAGGTCGCGGACGTCCAGCGCGACCGGGGCGTCGTCCTGACCGGCCCGCGGCGCGACGACGTCGCGCTCGGTGACGGCGCCGGCGAGGAACACCGACCGGAGGACATCTGGTCGGTCGAGCAGCTCGGCCGTGGGCCCGGCGAACACGACCGTGCCCTTCTCCATGAACACGGCTCGCGCCGCGACCGTGAGCGCGACGTTCACCGACTGCTCCACCAGCACCACCGCGGTGCCGCCGTCGGCGATGCGGCGCACGGCGTCGAGCAGCTCCTCGACGAGTCGTGGCGCCAGACCCAGTGACAGCTCATCGATCATGAGCAGCTGCGGGCGGGCGAGCATGGCCTGGGCGATGGTGAGCATCTGCTGCTCGCCACCGGACAGGTCGCCGGCCCGTTGACCGAGACGCTCCCGCAGCACGGGGAAGAGCTCGAAGACCTGCTCCTCGTCGACGTCGGCGTGCAGCCACGCCGCCAGGTCGAGGTTCTCCCGCACGGTCAGCATCGGGAAGACGCCCTTGCCGCCCGGCACGATGACGACGCCGGCGGCCGCCGTCTCCTCGACCCGCAGGCGCGTGATGTCTCGCCCGTCCAGCACCACCGAGCCCGCCTGCGGCGTGATCGAGCCGCAGATGGCCTTGAGCAGCGTCGACTTGCCGGCGCCGTTGGTGCCGAGGAGCGCGACGATCTCGCCACGGTCGACGGTGAGGTCGACGCCGAACAGCACCTGCGTGCGCCCGTAGGAGGCGGCGATGTCGCGGGCGACGAGCACGGTGGTCGCGCTGGGTGCCGGGGCGGCGACCGGATCGGGCGTGGTCACGTCCAGGTCGGCGACCATGCTCGGCACGACCACGCCGCGGCGGGCGGCGATGGCGCGCAGCAGGCGATCGCGCCCGTCGTAGAGCAGCTGGCCGAGGCCGCCGGGGACGATCAGCAGCACGAGGAGGAGGCCGGCGCCGCTGAGCAGGAGTCGCAGCTGGGCCAGGCCCACGAAGTAGTCGAGCGCGGTGAAGTACGCGGCCCCGGCGAGCACGCCCGGCAGCGAGCCGAGGCCGCCGAACACGACGAGGCTGAAGATGCGCAGGCTGCGATCGGGCGTGAACGCGCTCTGGCCGACGACGTGCTGGTGGAACGAGAACAGGGCGCCGGCGAGGGCGGCGAAGAAGCCCGACATCGCGAAGGCGAGCATCCGGCTGCGCACGAGGCTGACGCCGCAGGACTGCGCCGCCCGGGCGTTGTCCCGCACCATCACGAACACGCGCCCGGTTCGGCTTCCGCGCACCGAGCGGAGGGACGCGAGGACCAGACCGAGCGCCACCAGCAGCAGGTAGTAGTAGGCCGTCTCGTTCTCGAGGTCGATCCAGCCGAGGAGGGTCGGCCGCTCGACGCGTCCGGCGATCACCAGCCACCCGAAGAACTCGCGGTTCAGGAAGTACGACGACGTCGCGAGCGCGAAGGCGAACGTCGTCACCGCCAGGAACGGGCCGCGGATGCGGAGCGCGGGAACGCCGATGAGCGTCGACACGGCGGCACCGGCGAGACCGGCGGCGAGGAGCACGAGGAGGAACGCCAGCCCGGCTTCGGCCAGGCGCGCCGCCACCGCGGCGCCGACGCCGAACAGCGCCATCTGGCCCAGGCTGATCTCCCCGGCCCATCCGGTCAGCAGCACGAGCGAGGCGCCGACCATGGCGAGGATCAAGCCGGTGCCGAGCAGGTTGACCTTCCCGGTGTCGAGGAACGCGGGTGCGATGACGAGCCCGGCCGCAAGCGCGACCCGCAGGGCGGGGAAGCCGATGCGGACCTCCGGCAGGCGCCGCAGCTCGTGGGGGATCGGTCGGACCTCGCGAAGCAGCTCCCAGGTCGACACGGCGGCGTCGACGGCACGAGCGACGACGCTGCGACGCTGCAGCAGCAGTGCGCCGATGATGACGAAGAACAGCACGGCGTCGGTGATCACCGCCCGACCGGTGTGCCAGAGGACGGCCTGCTCGACCATGCCGAGCACGACGGCGGCGCCGAACGTCAGCGGCAGGTTCTCCATGCGCCCGATCACCGCCGCGGCCAGTGCCCGCAGCAGCAGACCCGGCCCCAGCACCTGGCCGATGGGAAGGCCGACGAGCGGGGCCCGCAGGAGCGACGCCAGCGCCGACAGGCCGGCGGCCAGCACCCAGACGAGCGTGCCCAGCCGCCGGACGGGGATGCCGAGCTGGCCGGCGCGCTCGGTCGACTCGGCGGCGGCGCGCACGGCGACGCCGGCGCGCGTGCGCCGGAAGAACGCGGCCAGGCCGACGACCACGCCGGCGACGACGAACACGGCCAGGAAGTGGCTGCCCTGCAGGACCACCGGATCCCACGTCAGCGTGAGCTCGAACGGCAGCGGGAAGTCCTGCGGCGCCAGCGTGGTGCCGAACAGGCTCGGCAGCCCGATCTCGCCGGCGGCCAGGAGCTGCGCGATGCCGATGGTCGCCACCGTCAGGATCAGCCGCGGGGCCCGGGCGAAGCGGCGCACGATCAGCACCTCGACGAGCGCCCCGAGCGCCAGCGCGGCGAGCAGGCCGACGACCACCGCCGGCAGGTACGCCATCCGGTCCGACGAGATCAGCAGCACGCCGAGCAGCCCGGCGATGGCACCCAGCTCGCCCTGGGCGAAGTTGATGACGCGGTTGGCGCGGTAGACGAGCACGAGCCCGAGCGCGATGAGCGCGTTGAGCGAGCCGAGCACGGCGCCGACGAAGAGGATCGAGGACGGCGCCGGGTACAGCACGACGACGAACGTCAGGACCGCGACGACGCCGGCGGCGACCGCCTGGCCGAACCGCACGTTCGGGTCGGCGAGGACCTCGGCCAGGCGCGACCGCGTCACGGCGTCGTCGCCTGCATTCGCGACACGAGCTTCCAGCGGGCGAGGCCGGCCGCGGTGCCGGCCAGCGCGCCGGCGAGAACGATCCGCAGCCAGAGCCCCCAGCGCCAGATCCGTCTGGTCTCCTCGACGCCGAGCGCGGCGGGGGTGGGGGAGGGCGGATCTGCCTCGGGCACGGTGGTGCTGGTCGTCGCCGGCGCCGTGACCGCCGGCGGCGGGCTGACGGTCACGGGTGTCGTCATCGTGCTGCGCGGCGTCGTGGGCGTCGGGGAGGCGGGCCGCGACGTCGTGGGGGAGGGTGGCGCGGTGAGGACCGGTTGCTCCAGCTCGACCTCGAAGGGGACGAGCACACCGGGGATCGGCGTGGCCGACGGTGACGGGACGAGCACGAGCGTGACGCGGTCGACGCGACCCTCCAGCAGCGCACCGACGTCGGCCTGCCACGTCCCGTCCTCCCGCACCATGGCGACGCTCTCGTCGCAGTCCGGCTCCGGAGCGTCGGCCAGGTCACCGCCGTCGGCCGGCACCCAGGTGTCGTCGGTGACGCAGACGAGGACCGATGCCGCGTCCTGCAGCGAGCCGCCGGCCTCCGCCAGCGCCAGCTGGACCCCGTCGGCGCCGCCGTCGAGATCGACCTCGATGGCGGCGATGCTCTCGGCGCCGTCGGCGGCGGCGCCGACGACGACGCCACCCTCTGGCGCGTCGGCGCTCGGCGAGCGCGTCCACCAGCCGACCCGCGCGATCGACGGGTCGGCGGCGAGCACCTCCGATGCGCTCAGCACCACCAGCACGAACGCGGCGAGCGCGACGGCGCGCTTCACCGGCAGGACCGACAGGGTCCGGCAGGGTGCTGGTGCGACTGCTCGTTGGCGAACTGCTCGGCGAAGTAGGGATCGTCGGCCGAGACGACCGCACCGGCCGGGTCGAACGCCCGGGGCTCGGTCGTCGGCCACTGTCCGAGCTCGTACCGCCGGCCGCCGTCGACGTTCATCGTCACGCCGACCCCATCGTGGCCGTACTCGTCCTCGCCGCGGCCGGTCACGTTCCACCACACCTCGCGGAAGTCGCGCACGCCGGTGGGGTCGTCAGGGGTGAAGTACGTCAGCCACGTCGACGGCACGCCGCCCGATCGCGGGAACGCGTACATCCCCTCCGCGAAGGTCTCCGTCGTGAGCTCGGGCCCGGCCATGTGGATGCCGGTGAAGAGCGTCTCCAGCGGCATGCGCAGCGTGGCGATCGAGGTGGCGGGCTCGTCGTCCGGACTCACCGTCTTGTACTCGAGGTAGCCGAGCCCCTGCTCGAAGTTCGTGGGGAGCGTGTAGAGGAACGAGATCCCGAACGCGTGCTGCCACTGCGTCTGGTCGTAGAGGCGACCGACGATGACGCCGTCGGTGACGAAGTTCCCCGTGATGAACCACTCCGGGTAGTAGCGCTGGCGCGTGGCCTCCTTGGTGAAGAAGATCGGGCTGAGCGGATCACCGACGAACGCCAGGTTGGAGACGCCGGCCTCCTTCATCTGCGCGATCACGTTGGTGGCCTGCTCCTGCACTCGCGCCAGGTCGAACTGGTAGCCGACGTCGGCGACCAGGGTCACGCCGTACTTCGCCAGCTCGCGCTTGTAGAAGTCGACCGCCGCCTTGCGCTCGGGATCCGGCGGGCCACCGGCGAGGGGCGAGTTCTCGACCCAGATGAGCCCGAAGCGCCGCGGCTGGTTCTGGAACAGCGGGTCGCCGGACCACTTGGCGTTCGCGCCGGCCAGGCGCTTGCCGATGTACTCCGCCATGTGCTCGTAGTACACCTCGTTGGGCGGGTAGCCGCCGAACGCCAGTCCCCGCGCCGACTCGTAGAACGCGCGCGGCGGCGAGAGACCGCACGGGATGCAGATGAGGCCCTGGGCGACGGCCTCCTCGTCGAACGCCCGAGGCTCGCCGTACGCGATCACCGCGAACGCGCCGATGTCCTGGGCGATGTGCACGGCGTCGGCGCGCATGGCCTGGTCGTCGGTGGTGGCGCCGCTGGCGGTGACGTAGACGAGCTCGACCTGTCGCCCGTAGGTCTCGTAGTGCGTGTTGAAGTAGCGGACGAGCGCGTCGATCGTTCGCCGCACGTCCTCGGGTGGGTCGCTGACGCCGGCTGCCGTCACCAGCGCGGCGGTCGCCGGATCCGACTGGGCCTGCCAGAGGGCCACGATCACCTTGTCCTCGGTGACGCCGCGGGCGGTGGCGCCACCGTTGTCACCGGCGAAGACCGGCACGCACGGCGGCATCGTGTAGCCGATGCCGCGCAGCCGGCCGTCGGTCCGGCAGTCGACGGCGGCACCGGCCGAGCCGGGCGCGGCGCCACCGCTCCCGTCGGCGCCCGTCGCACCCGTCGGCGCACCCGCGTCAGCGACCCCGGCGAGCGTCGTGGACGTCTCGCTCGAGCTGCCCTGCTCACCGGGTGCACCGGCGTCGACCGAGGCACCGTCCGCGCCCACGACGAGGTCATCACCCGACGAGCCGTCCTCGACCAGCATCGACACCACCAGGAGCGCGGCGAGGATCCCGCCGGGCACGCCGAACCGGTCGTAGATGCGCTGGAGGAGGTGCACGTCCACGCGATCTTTGCCCATTCCGCCCATGGCGCGGGACGGCGGGCCGGGCTTCGTCACCTCGACGGCGCGTCTGGCATGGTCTCGCAATGCGCCACGACCGGCTGCCGCTCACGTACGACGAGAGCCGCGCCCGGTTCCTCCACGCAGCGCGCGGCTCGGGCGCCGCGGTGACGTCGCACCCGATCGAGGCGCGTGGCCCCCGCGGCCTCGAGCTGACGATCGACACCGCCCGGGTCGGCGCTGCCGACCCCGAGCGGGTGCTCCTGGTCCTCAGCGGCGTGCACGGCGTCGAGGGGTTCGTGTGCTCGGCCCTGCAGGCCGACCTGCTCGACGGGCTCGGCGAGCTGCCATCGGACATGGCGGTGATCGCCATCCATGCCGTCAACCCCTGGGGCATGGCGTGGTGGCGTCGGCAGAACGAGTCGAACGTCGACCTGAACCGCAACTGGCAGCGCGACCGCGGCGTGCCGTTCGACAACGACGCGTACGACGAGCTGCACCCGCTCGCCTGTCCCGACTCGAGCGAGCTGCCCGACGTGGGGCAGATGCTGGCCGCGGCCCAGTCCCTCGTCGAGGCGCGCGGCCTGGCGTGGGTGCGCGACGGGATCACCGTCGGCCAGTACCGCCACCCCGACGGGCTCCACTACGGGGGTGCGCGCACGGAGGAGTCCAACCGCATCCTGGAGGCCGTCGTCCCGCAGCTCGTGGGCGGCGCGACGCGGGTGATGACGGTCGACCTGCACACCGGGCACGGCCCGTGGGGCGAGCTCACCGCCCTGTCCGAGCAGCCGCCGGGCTCGCCGCAGGACACCTTCCACCGCGCGTGGTGCGACCGCGTCGAGGCGACCTCGGGCAACCCGGACGCCACGACGGCCCGCAAGGCCGGCCCCATCGCCGGTGGTCTCGCCGCCGTCCTGCCCGACGCCACCTGCTTCGCGGCGACGCTGGAGGTCGGCACCGCCGACGACCTCACCCAGCTCGGCGCCACCTACCAGGAGCAGTGGGTCCACCGACGCGCCGATCGGAGCGATCCGAAGTACAAGGACGTCGTGTGGGCGTACCGCTGCTGCTTCACGCCGGACGACGCGTCGTGGGAGCAGCGCGCGCTCACCGCCGGCCGGGAGCATCTCACCCGAGCGGTGGAGGCGGTCGCCGGCTGGGCGTCCTGACGCCGACGCCGGACGCCCTCCTGCCGGCGTCGGGCGTCACCGGCTGAGTAGCGTCGCCGGCCGATGGCACTGCTCGAGTCGTCGCCGGGGGCCAGGTTGCCCGGCGCCATCGCCCTGACCCCTGAGCAAGCGCGCATCCCGACCTCGCGGTACACCTCGCCCGAGTTCCACGCCGCCGAGGTCGAGCGGATGTGGAAGCGAACGTGGCAGATGGCGTGCCGTGTCGAGGATGTCGCCGAACCTGGTGCCTGGGTCCGGTACGACATCGCCGACCAGTCGTACGTCGTCGTGCGCGGCGAGGACGGCGCCCTTCGGGCGTTCGCCAACGTGTGCCGTCACCGCGGCAACCAGCTCAAGGCAGGGGCGTGCGGCGTGCACCCGGAGGTGCGCTGCCCGTACCACTTCTGGTCGTGGTCGCTCGACGGCTCGCTGAAGCACGTGCCCGACCGCGAGCTGTTCTGCGACCTCGACGATGCGGACTACGCGCTGCCGACGATCGCGTGCGACGTGTGGGCCGGGTTCGTGTTCGTGAACCCGGCGCCGGACCCCGAGCCGCTCGACACCTTCCTCGGACCGGAGCTGCAGGCGCAGCTGGCGCCGTACCACCTCGACCGCATGCGTCGGGTCATCGACATCGTCACGCCGGTGTCGGCCAACTGGAAGGTCGTGGTCGAGGCGTTCCTCGAGGTGTACCACGTGCAGGGGATCCACCCGCAGCTGTTGCCGATGCTCGACGACACGGCGACGACCTTCGAGTGCTTCGACACGCACAGCATGATGGTGGTGCCCTTCGGCGTGCCGTCGATGCGCATCGAGGACGTCACGCCGGCGGCGATGATCGAGGCCTACGAGCGCAGCTCGGGCTTCGGCGGCGGTGACGTTCCCGCGACCTCACTGGTGGCGCGGGATCTCGAGCACGCACGTGAGCTGTTGATCGACCGGATCGCGGCGGCCGGCGAGCGGTCCGGGAACGACTACTCAGGGCTCGACCGCGGGCAGCTCATCGACGACTGGCACTACCACGTGTTCCCGAACCTCGTGTTCAACGCCCACGCCGGAGGCTTCCTGTTCTTCCGCATCCGACCCGACGCGGCCTCGCCCGATCGATGCTGGTTCGACCTGCAGATCTTCGCCGCCGTCGACGACACCACCCGCGCCGCGTACCGCTACCAGGCGCCCGGCGAGGTCGCCGAGCGCGCCGCCAGCCTGGGCGAGGTGCTCGACCAGGACCTCGAGAACCTCCCGCGGGTGCAGCGGGGCCTGCACGCCGACGCGCTCGACGCCGTCACGCTGTCGCGGCAGGAGATCCGCATCGTGCAGCTCCACGAGGTGCTCGACCGCTACCTCGCCGGCTGAGACCCTCCCGCCAGCCGTTCGGCCAGCAGCTCGGCCAGCATCACGACCGTCAGGTGCGGGTTCGATGCGGTGATGGTCGGGAACGACGACGCGTCGATCACCCGGAGGTTCTCCACGCCGAGGACCCGGCAGTCCGCGTCGAGCACGGCGCCCATCGGGCAGCTCGATGCCGCGTGGTTGCCGTCGATGCACTCGGCGAGCAGCCAGCGGTCGAGCGCGTCGTCGTCGACGAGGTCGTCGACCGCCGTCGACCGGCCCGCGGTGATCGCCGACGCGATCGACTGCACGCTCGGGTGGCGCGTCAGGTCGAAGAGCCGGCGGGCGCCGTCGCGCATGCGTTCGAGATCCGACGCGTCGCTGAGCATGTCCAGCTCGACCGCGGGATCGACGGCCGGATCGAGTGACGTGATCGCCACCGTGCCATGCGACCGAGATTGCTCCAGAGCGACGCCGAGGACGCCGAAGGCGCGGCTCGCCTCTTCGGCGCCGACGAGGTTGTTGCCGATCAGCATGAGATCGTTGCGGCCGCCGCCGGCCAGCCCGGACGAGTAGCGGACGGTGCAGTTCGTGTGCCGGGCGTCGACGGATGAGGCGAGGCCGGTTTCGTTCAGCCTGACGACGCAGTATGCGATCGGGTGCTCCATCAGCGAGGTGCCCACGGGGAGGTCGGCGACGACGTCGATGCCGAGCGGTCGCAGCACGGCGTCGGCGGGTCCGATGCCGGAGCGCTGCAGGATGGCGGGGGA
>DASUCO010000115.1:0-2204 GCA_036275955.1 Acidimicrobiales bacterium | reverse complement strand
GGCGGATAGATGTACGTGCCGCGCGCGATGTACTCCTTGAGCAGATCGTTCTGCACGGTGCCGCCCGCGATGGCGTGCGAGTCCACGCCCTGCTCCTCCGCCACCAGCTCGTAGAGCAGCAGCAGGATGGGCGCCGTCGAGTTGATCGTCATCGACGTCGTGACCTTGTCGAGCGGCATGCCGTCGAGCAGCTCGCGCATGTCCTCCAGCGAGTCGATGGCGACGCCGACCTTGCCCACCTCGCCCTCGGCCCGCGGCGAGTCCGAGTCGTAGCCGATCTGGGTCGGCAGGTCGAAGGCGCACGACAGGCCGGTGGAGCCGTTGGCCAGCAGGTACTTCCACCGCTCGTTGGTGGCCTTGGCCGTGCCGAAGCCGGAGTAGGGGCGGATCGTCCACGGGCTGTCGCGGCGGATCGTGGGCCGCACGCCCCGCGTGTAGGGCGGCTTCCCGGGCTCGCCCAGCTTCTCCGCCGGGTCCCACCCCTCGAGGTCGGCCGGTCCGTAGACCGGCTTCACCGGGATGCCCGAGTCGGTGGTGTGCTCCTCTGCCACCGGAGAACTCTGCCCCGCGGGCGGCGGCGCGACAAAGTGCAGTGGTGGAGACCGCCACCCGGGACCGGTTGCTGAAGGTCGGCCGAGCCGTCTTCGCCGTCCTCCTCATCGGGCTGCTGGTCGTCGCCGGCATCAAGAACGCCTCGCAGCTGCGCGACGTGACGTTCCAGCTGCAGCCGGGCTGGGCGCTGGCCGCGGTGCCGTTCACGTTCCTCGGCGGGCTGGCGCTGCCGCTCGCGTGGCGCCACGTGCTGTTCGCCTACGGGATCGGCCTCGACCGGGCCACCGCGGTGCGGGTGTGGTGCGTGTCCCAGGCCAGCCGGTTCGTGCCCACCGGCGTGGCATTGGCCGCGTCGCGGGTGCTGCTGGCGTCGAAGGAGGGCGTGCCCCGCTCCGTCGCCGGCGCCAGCCTCGCCATCGAGCTCGGCCTCATGCTCCTGTGGGGCGCGTTCTACACGGCGTGGCTGCCGTCGTACTGGCTGCCGGGACCGCTGCGCGCGCTCTTGGCGGCCGGCGCCGTCGGCGCCCTCGTCGGCCTGCCGTGGCTGCTGCGCATCGTCGGCCGCTTCCTCCCCCGCTTCCCGGCCATCGCCCCCGACGCGCTGCGCATCCGTCACCTGTACGAGGCCATCGCCATCTACGGGGTGAACGACCTCGTGCGCTGCTTCGGCTTCGTGTTCATCACCGCCGCCCTGCACACGATCGATCCGAGCGACGTGTTCCGGGTCACCGCCGCCATCAACCTCGGCGTCGTCGTCGGCATGGTCGGGATCACCCCCGCCGGCCTCGGCGTCCGCGAGGGCGTCGTCGCCGCGCTGCTGGCCCCCCGCTTCGGGCTCGGCACCGCCGCCGCCATGTCGGTCGCCTACCGCGCCTGGGACTTCGCGTTCGAGCTGGTGTGGATCACGATCGCGGTGGCGTGGGAGCGCCGCACCCGACGGCCGGACCAACCTCTCGTACGCTGATCGGCACCATGCGCATCCTCATCACCGGGTCGTCCGGCCAGATCGGCACCAACCTCGGCCTCCTCCTGCTGGCCGAGGGCCACGAGGTGCTCGGCATCGACAAGGCGCCCAACGCGTGGACCGACGCCATCGACACCGAGAAGGTCGATCTCGTCGCCGTCGGCCGCGGCACCCAGACGTGGACCCCGCCGTGGCAGCCGGACTGCATCGTGCACCTGGCGGCGTGGGCCAAGGTCCACCGCCTGGTGGTCGAGCCCGAGAAGGCGCTGGAGAACGTGGAGATGGCGTTCGCCGCCCTCGAGATCGCCCGCTCGACGGGGGCGCCCATCGTGTTCGGCTCCAGCCGCGAGGTGTACGGCGACATCCACCGCCACATCACCGAGGAGGGGATGGCCGACTTCGTCGTGGCCGAGAGCCCGTACTCGGCCAGCAAGATCGCCGGCGAGGCGCTCTTCTACAGCTACGCCCGCTGCTACGGCATCCGCCACCTCGTCTTCCGCTTCAGCAACGTCTACGGCCGGTACGACAACGACATGGAGCGCATGGAGCGCGTCATCCCGCTGTTCGTGCGCGAGATCGCTGCTGAGCGCCCGATCGTGGCGTACGGCAAGCACAAGATGTTCGACTTCACCTACGTCGACGACTGCGTGCGCGGCGTCGCCGCCGGCATCCAGGCGCTCGTCGCCGG
>DASUCO010000114.1:0-9716 GCA_036275955.1 Acidimicrobiales bacterium | reverse complement strand
GCGGACGTCACGAACGCCCGACGGAACCAGCGGCGCTGCCACAGCGAGCTCCACCGACGGCGCAGACGCTGGGACAACGGCCTCTTGGCAGCAGCCGCCACGGCCGTGGTGTACCAGCCCCAACCCCGCGTCACACCTTCGGCGTACGATCTCGTCGGCTTCCCCCGCCGCTGCACGCTCGCCGGGAGAGAAGCCCATGTCCGACGCTGGTGCCGTCGCCCTCGCCGTCGCCGTGTGGCTGGCGGCCGCCGCCACGCTGCCCGGCAGTCCGTGGCTGGGCGCGCTGGTGGTCGCGATCGGGCTGCTCGCTCGCCGCCCGGTCGTCCTCGTCGGGGGCGCGGCACTGCTCGCCGGCGCGCTGGCTACGGCGGCGTGGGGCGGCCTCATCGGGGGCCCCGCCGAGCGCGTCGTCGCACGCGCCGTGCTGCTGGGCGACCCCGTGGCCGTGGGCCATGCCACCCGGGTCGACGTCCGCATCGACGATCGACGGGTCGAGGCGTGGGCCCGCGGCGGGGCCGCCGACCAGCTGGCCGACCGCCTGGCCGGCGAGGTCGTCGAGCTGCGTGGTCGGCTGCGCCCCGTGCCCGACGAGGCGCGAGCGCGGCTCGCCGTGCGCCACATCGCCACGCGCATGAGCATCGAGACGGTGGGCGGCTGGCGGAGCGGCTCCGTCGCCACCCGCGCCGCCAACGAGGTGCGCCGCGTCCTCGAGCGCGGGATGTCCTCGCTGGACGAGGAGCGTGGCGCGCTGCTGCGCGGCTTCCTCGTCGGCGACGACCGTGACGTGCCGCCCACGGTCGAGGCCGACTTCCGCGCGTCGGGTCTGACCCACCTGCTGGCCGTCTCCGGCTCCAACGTGGCGTTCGTGCTGGCTGCCGCGGGACCGCTGCTGCGCCGGTTGCAGCTGCGCGGTCGCCTCATCGGATCGCTCGGCGTCATCGCCTTCTTCGCGCTCGTGACGCGCGCCGAGCCGTCGGTGCTGCGGGCCTCGGCCATGGCCGCCATCGCGTGCTGGGCCGCGTTCGCCGGGCGACCGGTCTCGCGCATCCGGGTGCTGGCGCTGGCCGTGGCCGGTCTCGTGCTGGTGGACCCGCTGCTCGTGCACAGCATCGGCTTCCGACTCTCGGTCGGCGCATCGCTGGGATTGTCGCTGCTGGCGGGCCCGTTGGCGGCGCGCGTGCCGGGTCCTCGTTGGCTGGCCGAGCCGCTGGCGGTGACGCTGGCGGCGCAGGTCGGGGTGGCGCCGGTGCTGGTCTCGACGTTCGGTGGCATCCCGCTCGTGACCGTGCCGACGAACCTGCTCGCGGTGCCGGTGGCGGGCCCGCTCACGGCGTGGGGTCTGGTCGCCGGCCTCGTCGCCGGCGTCGTCGGCGACCCGATCGCATCCGTGCTGCACGCGCCGAGCAGCGCGATGGTCGGTTGGATCGCGGGCGTCGCGCGCGTCGGCGCCGACGTGCCGCTCGGCATGGTCGACGGCCGTGCCGTGCTCGTGTGCGGCGTCGCCCTGGCAGTGCTGTGGCGCGTCCGGCGCGTCGCCGTCGGCGTGGCGATCGCGCTGCTGCTCGTCGTCACCCAGCCGATGGCAGTGGCCGCTCGGGACGTCGAGCTGGCGCGCGGCGCCCACCTGTGGCGGGCCGATGCTGCCGTGCTGGTGCTCGACGGCGACACCGACGTGGGTCGGGTCATCGATGCGCTGCGTCGACGCGGCGTGCGCCGGTTGGACCTCGTGGTCGCGCGGCGCGGCACCCGCACCGTCGCCGGCGTGGTCTTCGACCTCCGCAGCCGGCTCGCCGTGGGCTCGGTGCTCGCCCCGGCCGGCCACCGCGTGCGCGACGCCAGGGCGGTGTCGGCGCCGGCCACCGTGCGGGTCGGGCGGCTGAGGGTGCAGCTGACCCCCGACGGTGACGCCCTCGACGTCGACATCGGTGAGACTGCCGATCGTGGAGGTGGCCCTCGGTGACCGGCGCTACGACGTCACGACGCGAGCGCTCGTCATGGGCATCCTCAACCGCACGCCCGACTCGTTCTTCGACCGAGGCGCACACTGGGATCTCGACCGCTTCTTCCGGCTGGCCGAGGACCACGTCACGGGCGGGGCCGACCTGCTCGACGTGGGAGGCGTCAAGGCCGGGCCCGGGCCCGAGGTCACCGAGGCCGAAGAGCTCGAGCGCGTCGTGCCGGCCATCGAGGCCCTGCGGGCCCGCTTCGACGTGCCGCTGTCGGTCGACACGTGGCGGGCCGCCGTGGCCGAGGCCTCGTACGCGGCGGGGGCCGTCGTCGGCAACGACATCAGCGGGTTCGCCGATCCTCGCTACCTCGACGTGGCAGCGGCCGCCGGCGCCACCGTCATCGCCACCCACATCCGCCTGGCGCCGCGCGTGGCCGACCCCGATCCGACCTACGACGACGTGGTCGACGACGTCAACGCCTTCCTCCTCGAGCGGGCAGCGCGAGCCGAGGCGGCCGGGATCCCGCACGAGCGCATCGTCCTGGATGCCGGGCTCGACCTGGGCAAGACGTGGCAGCAGTCGCTGACGCTGCTCCGCTCGTCCGACCGGCTGGCGGCACTCGGGTATCCGGTGCTGCTGTCGGCGTCCAACAAGACGTTCCTCGGCAAGCTGCTGGATCTCGAGATCGACGAGCGCCGCACCGCGAGCCACGCCGCCCACGCGCTCGGCATCCGCCTGGGCTGTCGCATCCTGCGCGTACACGACGCCAAAGGCGCCCGGCGCACGGCCGACGTGGTTGCCGCCATCCTGGAGGCAGCATGACGACGACCACCGAGGCGCTGCCGGCCTACCTGGTGCGGGCGGCCGATCCCGGCCTGCGCAACGAGGCGCTGCACGCGCTCGTGCACGAGCTCGTCGGCGACGGCGACGCCGGGCTCATGGTCGAGGACTTCGACTTCAACGAGGACGCCGACTGCGGCGCCATCGTCGACGCCGCCCGCACGCTGCCGTTCCTCACCGACCGCCGCATCGTGGTGGCCCGCGACGTCACCAACCACAGCACCGACCAGCTGGCGGTGATCATCGACTACCTGGCCGATCCCAGCCCGACGACGTCGTTGGTCCTCGTCGCTGCCATCGGCGACGGTGGCCCGAAGGGGCCCAAGGCGCTCACCGACGCGGTGAAGAAGGTCGGCCACATCGTCGATGCGTCCATCCCGGGCGGCAAGGGCCGGTCGATGTGGCTGCAGGAGCACCTCAAGGGCGCCCCGGTGAAGCTCGACGGCGCCGCCGCCAACCTGGTCGACAAGCACCTGGGCGAGGACCTGGGCCGGCTGTCGAACCTGCTGCAGTCGCTGGCCGCCGCGTACGGGGTGGGCAGCAAGGTCGGCGTCGACGAGGTCGAGCCGTTCCTGGGCGAGGCCGGCAGCGTCCCGCCGTGGGAGCTGACCGACGCGATCGACGCCGGCGACATCCCGCGCGCGCTGTCGTCGCTGCACCGGATGCTGCGGGCAGGCGACCGGCACCCGCTGCAGATCATGGCCACCTTGCACGGGCACTTCGGGAACATGCTCAAGCTCGACGGGCGCGACGTGCGCACCGAGACCGAGGCGGCGGAGATCCTCGGGATGAAGCGCTCGACGTTCCCGGCCAAGAAGGCCATGGAGCAGGGGCGTCGGCTCGGCCACGACGGCGTGGCGCGGGCCATCCACCTGCTCAGCGAGGCGGACCTGACGTTCCGGGGGTTCGGGAAGGACTGGCCCGAGGACCTCGTGATGGAGGTGCTGGTGGCCAGGTTGTGCCGGCTGGCGCCGGCGCGGCGGCGCTAGGAGCCGGAGGAGGAGAGCCGGGCGATCTGCTTCGCCAGGCGGCTCTTGCGCCGCGAGGCGGCGTTCTTGTGGATGACGCCCTTGGCGGCAGCCATGTCGATGCGCTTCTGGGCGACCCGCTGCTTCTCGACGAGGTCCTCGGCGCCCGTCTCGGCCGCCTTCACGGCGCTCTTCACACGCGTCTTCAGCTCCGAGGAGACGGCCTTGTTGGCGAGGCGGCGCTTCTCGTTCTGCTTGTTGCGCTTGATCTGGCTCTTGATGTTGGCCATGTGCGTGAAAGTCCTACCGAGAGTCGTTCAGGGAACCGAGCGAGGTTAGCAGGGGAGGGCCTGATCGCTACCCTCGCAGCGCCGTGTCCGACCTCTCCCGCTACCGCAACCTCTCGATCATCGCTCACGTCGACCACGGCAAATCGACTCTGGCCGACCGGATCCTGGAGATCACCGGGGCGGTCGACGCCCGGGACATGCGGGAGCAGTTCCTCGACTCGATGGACATCGAGCGGGAGCGGGGCATCACCATCAAGGCCCAGAACGTCCGCGTCCCCTGGAAGGACCACCTGATCCACCTGGTCGACACGCCCGGACACGTCGACTTCGGCTACGAGGTCTCTCGATCGCTGGCCGCCGTCGAGGGCGTCGTGCTGGTGGTCGACGCGGCCCAAGGCATCGAGGCCCAGACCCTGGCCAACTGCTACCTGGCGCTCGAGAACGACCTCGAGATCGTCGCCGTGCTGAACAAGATCGACCTGCCGGCCGCCGACCCCGAGCGCTACGCGGCCGAGATCGAGAACGTGCTCGGCATCCCGGCCGAGTCGATCCTGCAGATCAGCGCCAAGACGGGGCAGGGCGTGGCCGAGCTGCTCGACGCCATCGTCGAGCGCATCCCGGCACCGACGGGCGATGCCGACGCGCCGCTGCAGGCACTCATCTTCGACTCCATCTTCGACCAGTACCGAGGTGTCATCTCGTCGCTGCGCGTGATGCAGGGCACGCTGAGCACCGGGTCGCGCATCAAGTTCATGCAGGTGAACACGACGCATGACGCCGACGAGGTCGGTGTGCGCACGCCGAACCAGACGCCGGTGGCGTCGCTCGGCCCGGGCGAGGTCGGCTACCTCATCGCCGGCATCAAGGAGGTGTCCGAGGCGCGCTCGGGCGAGACGGTCACCGAGCTGTCGCGCCCGGCACCGGCGCCGCTGCCCGGCTACATGGACCCGAAGCCGATGGTGTTCTGCGGCCTGTTCCCGGTCGAGGGCGACGACTTCGAGAGCCTCCGCGAAGCGCTGCAGAAGCTGAAGCTGAACGACGCGTCGGTGACGTTCGAGCCGGAGTCGTCCGGCGCGCTGGGCTTCGGGTTCCGCTGCGGCTTCCTCGGCCTGCTGCACATGGACATCGTCCGTGAGCGCCTCGAGCGCGAGTTCAACCTCGCACTCATCGCCACCGCGCCATCGGTGGCGTACATGGTGACGACGACGAAGGGCGACCTCGTCGAGATCGACAACCCGGCCGACTTGCCGACGCAGCAGGAGATCGCCGAGATCAGCGAGCCGTATCTGCGCATCACGATCCTGACGCCGTCGGAGTACACGGGCACGCTCATGGAGCTGTGTCAGGACCGGCGCGGCGACATGGAGAAGATGGAGTACCTGTCGCCCGAGCGGCTCGAGCTCGTCTACACGGTGCCGCTCGCCGAGGTTGTCATCGACTTCTTCGACCAGCTGAAGTCGCGCACCAAGGGCTACGCGTCGCTCGACTACGAGCCTGCCGACTACCGCACGTCCAAGCTGGTGAAGGTCGACGTGCTCCTCAACGGCCAGCCGGTCGACGCGTTCAGCACGATCGTGCACGCCGACAAGGCGTACGACTACGGCAAGCGCATGACCGAGAAGCTGCGCACGCTGATCCCGCGGCAGATGTTCGACGTGCCCATCCAGGCCGCCATCGGCGGGAAGATCATCGCCCGCGAGACGGTGAAGGCGAAGCGCAAGGACGTCCTCGCCAAGTGCTACGGCGGCGACATCACCCGCAAGCGCAAGCTGCTCGAGAAGCAGAAGGAGGGCAAGAAGAAGATGAAGTCGATCGGCCGGGTCGAGGTGCCCGGCGACGTCTTCATCTCTGCCCTGCGCCTGGACTAGGTGCGGGCGTACGCTGGGACCCTCTGCCACGAAGGGGGTGCCCATGCGGCGCTACCTGGTCATCGCCAACCGCACCTTGTGCGAGCAGCACCTGCTCGATGAGCTGTTCCGGAGGCGCACGGCCGATCCCGGCTGTCGCTTCCACCTCGTGGTCCCGGCGACCCATCCGCCGGGGACCTTCACCGACGAGCAGTGCCACGCCATCGCCAGGGCCCAGCTCAACGAGGCGCTCGACACGCTGGCCGTGGCCGGCATCACCGCCACCGGCGAGGTGGGGGACGCCAACCCCGTCTACGCGGTGGGCGACATCATCCTCCGGGAGATCGGCCGCTTCGACGAGATCATCCTGTCGACCCTCCCGGTGGGCATGTCGAAGTGGCTGGCCCAGAACATGGTCCGGCGGCTGAAGCGCTCGACCGGCCTGCCCGTGACCCACGTCATCGCCGAGGTCGCGGCTCGCACCTGAGCGGCTGGCACTCGGTACGATCGAGTGCCAACGATGGACGAGCGACGAGCAGCGATCCTCCGCGCGGTCGTGGAGGGCTACATCGAGACGGCGCAGCCGGTCGGCAGCGCCGCCGTCCAGCGCGAGGCCGCCGTCAACGTCTCCTCGGCCACCATCCGCAACGAGATGGTCGCCCTCGAGCAGGAGGGCTACCTCGTCCAGCCCCACACCAGTGCCGGCCGCATCCCGACCGACAAGGGCTACCGCCACTTCGTCGACTCGTTCCTGCCGGCACCCGGCCCGCTGGAGGCGGCCAAGCGCCAGCAGGTGAGCTCCTTCTTCGCCAAGGCCCACGGTGCGCTCGAGGACATGCTGCAGAGCACCACCAAGCTGCTGTCGAACCTCACGGACTACGCGGCGGTCGTCGTCGGTCCGTCGCGGGACGAGGCCACGGTCCGCTCGATCCAGCTGGTGGGCCTCGGTGGCCGCACGGCGCTGGTGGTCGCCGTGCTCGAGAACGGCGTGGTCGAGAAGGCGACGATCGACGTCGCCGAGGACGTCGGCGACGAGCGGCTGGCGGCCGCGACCGCGCACCTGTCGCGTGACCTGATCGGGGCCACGTTGGCGGCGGGGGAGACGACGCCGTCGGGCGACGCGCTGCTCGACGACCTGTGCAAGGCCGCGGTGAACGCCATCCGCGGCGCGCACGCCGAGGTGCCGGCGCCGGTGTTCGTCGGCGGCGCGTCGCGGATCTCGGCTGCGTTCGACGCGGTGGAGACCGTGCGATCGGTGCTGACGACGCTGGAGCAGCAGTACGTCGTGGTGGGGCTGCTGCGCGACGTGCTCGACCGTGGCCTGTCGGTGTCGATCGGTGCCGAGCACAACCTCGAGTCGCTGGCCGAGTGCTCGATCATCGTCTATCCGTACGAGGTCGAGGGCCACCACGCCGGCACGATCGGCGTGCTCGGGCCGACGCGCATGCACTACCCGGAGGCGCTCGCTGCCGTCGCCGTCGTGAGCAAGCGGCTCGGTCGCCACCTGACCGAAGGCTGATGGCCACCGACTACTACGAGCTCCTCGGCGTCTCGCGTAACGCAACGCCCGACGAGCTCAAGAAGGCGTATCGACGGCTGGCGCGCGAGCTGCACCCGGACACCAACCCCGACCCGACGGCCGAGGAGCGGTTCAAGGAGATCAACACCGCGTACGAGACGCTGTCCGATCCGGACCGTCGGCAGCGCTACGACATGTTCGGCGCCGACCAGCCCGGAGCGGGCGCCGGCTTCGACCCGTTCGGCGGCGGTGGCCTGGGGGACATCTTCGACGCGTTCTTCGGCGGTGGTGGCCAGAGCCCGTTCGGTGCTCGCACGCGTGGCCCGAGCGGCCCACCGCGCGGGACCGACCTGGAGGTGGCGGTCGACCTCGAGTTCACCGAGGCGGTGTTCGGCGTCACCCGCGAGATCACGCTTCGCGTGCCGGTCACGTGCAGCACGTGCACCGGTTCCGGCGCCAAGGCCGGCACCTCGCCGACGACGTGCGACCAGTGCGGCGGCTCGGGCCAGGTCCGCCGCGTGCGCCAGTCGATCCTCGGCCAGATGGTCACCGCCGGACCGTGCACCCGCTGCCACGGCCTGGGCGAGATCATCGCCGACCCGTGTCCCGACTGCCGGGGCGACGGGCGCCGCACCGAGGAGCGCACGTTCACCGTCGACGTGCCGGCCGGCGTCGACACCGGCTCGACGCTGCGCCTGTCCGGTCGCGGCGCGGCCGGGCCGCGGGGCGGGCAGAACGGCGACCTGTACGTGCACCTCCGCGTGGCACCGCACGAGCGCTTCGAGCGCGTCGGCTACGACCTCGTCGAGGAGCTGCACGTGCCGATGACGCAGGCCGCACTCGGCGCGCACCTCGAGTACGAGACGCTCGATGGCACCGAGGACCTCGTCGTCCCCGAGGGCACCCAGACCGGTCGCGTGTTCCGCCTGCGCGGCCGAGGCGTCCCGCACGTGAACGACCGCGGCCGTGGTGACCTGCTGGTGCGCCTGGTCGTCGACACCCCGACCGAGCTCGGCGCCGAGGAGCAGGAGCTGCTGCGCCGCCTGGCCGCGCTGCGCGGCGACGACGTGGCGCCGCAGGAGCAGGGCTTCTTCTCCAAGATCAGGAGCGCGTTCAAGTAGTGGCCGGGCCGTGGGTGTTCGTCGAGGACGTCGACCGACCCACGCTGTCCCCGGCCGACCGCCACCACCTGGAGCGGGTGCGGCGCGTGCGCACCGGCGATCCCGTCGTCGTGAGCGACGGCGCCGGCCGCTGGCGCGACGGCACGCTCGGGGGCGCCGGCACCGTCGACGTCACCGGTGAGGTGCAGGTGGACGAGCGTCCCTCGCCGGCGATCACCGTCGCGTTCGCGCTCACCAAAGGTGAGCGTCCCGAGCTGGCCGTCCAGAAGCTCACCGAGCTGGGTGTCGACGTCATCGCGCCGTTCACGGCGGCGCGCTCGATCGTCCGCTGGGACGCCCAGCGGGCCGATGGCAACGTGGAGCGCCTGCGCCGGGTGGCCCGGGAGGCGGCCATGCAGTGCCGCCGTTCCTGGCTCCCGGAGGTGACCCCGCTGGGCACCTTCGCCACCGTTCGTGCCCTGCCCGACGCCGCCCTGGCCGACGCTGGCGGCAAGCCGCCCAAGCTCGACCGGCCCACCATCCTGATCGGCCCCGAGGGCGGGTGGGACGACGACGAGCGGGCCTGCGGGCTCCCGACCGTGGGTCTCGGCCCGCACGTTCTGCGCGCCGAGACGGCGGCCATGGCCGCTGCCGCCCTGCTGGGCGGCCTCAGAGCGAGGCTGCTCCGCCCCGCTCGGTGAGAATCTCACGCAGCGCGTTGTCGATGTGCGTTCCGTGACGTACGGTGCTGGTACTGGCGCCATGGATGGGGAACACTGGCGAAGATGAGTCTGGACAACATGCTCGAATCGGAAGAAGCAGAAGACCTCGGCTACGCCGTCAAGGTGGGTGGTCGGCTGCGCGCCATCCGCAAGCAGAAGCGGCTGTCGCTGCAGGACGTCGAGGCGTCTTCGGAGCAGGAGTTCAAGGCATCGGTGCTCGGCGCCTACGAGCGCGGCGAGCGCGCCATCTCGGTGCCCCGCCTCCAGCGCCTGGCCCGCTTCTACTCCGTGCCCGTCGACCAGCTCCTGCCGCGCGAGGACGAGGTCGGGCCCGACTCGGTGATCGACCTCGAGTCCGGCACGGTGACCCGCACCGCCCCGGACGAGTCGAAGGTCATCATCGACCTGCACCGGCTGCAGTCGATGAGCACCGGCGAGGCGCAGCTGCTGACGCGCTACCTCGGCTACATCCAGGTGCAGC
>DASUCO010000113.1:0-9603 GCA_036275955.1 Acidimicrobiales bacterium | reverse complement strand
GAAGAGCTCGCCCGAGATTCTCGCTTCGAGAAGATCAAGATCGAGGAGGTCATCTTCGATCCGCGAGGCGCCAACCAGGCCACGCAGAAGGACCGCCAGAGCGGCTTCAAGCCGACCGACCCCGACGCACCGGATCAGGTGCGCGGCCTGATGCACGGCATCTTCGTCGGTGAGATCCAGGCGCTCGAGGTGGCCGGCCGCACGTGCTGGGACTTCCCCACGGGCAAGGACAGCTCCTCGGAGGCGCCGTTCGAGTTGAAGCTCGACATGGCCCGCCAGTGCTGGGACGAGGCGCGGCACGTCGAGATCTCCGTGAAGCTGAGCGATCACATGGGCAGCGACATCGGCGAGTTCGCCGAGCAGACGCTGCTCTACGAGGCCGGTTGCAACGTCGACCCGGTGCTGCGGCTGTGCGGCGTGAACCGCGCGCTCGAGGGCCTCGCCATCGACGTGTTCAACACCATGCGCGAGTTCGGCGAGATCACCACCGACCCGGTGCTGTACTTCTGCGAGGACTGGATGCTGGCCGACGAGGTCACGCACGTGAAGATGGGCTCGGACTGGCTGCGCCGCATCACCGCCAACGACCCCGAGCGGCAGAAGAACGCGCTCGAGTTCCAGCGTGCCGTCGACAAGCTGTTCTCGTTCGGCGGCTTCCGGGGCGAGTCCGAGGAGAACCCCGTCCACCTGGCCCGGAACTTCCGCGCCCTCGCCGGGTTCAGCGACGCCGAGATCGAGGACCTCGTCGAGGCCAGCGCCGAGGCGATGGCCGAGGCCCAGGCGATGCAGCAGGCCAACGCCGGCCTCACCCCGGCGAGCTAGGCCCTGACCCTCCGCGACCTCCACGTCGGCTGGGCGTGGATCGTCATCTGCTCGAACGCGCTCGCCGGCCTGTGGGCGCTGGGCGCGCTCAAGGTGCCGTCCCTGCGCACCCGCGCGCTGTGGTGGTTCACCGTCGCCGCCGAGCTGACGATCTTCGTGCAGGTCGGTCTGGGCGTGGCCTCGATGCAGGTCGACGACCTCCAGCCCGCGCAGTTCCACATGTTCTACGGCTTCGTGGCGATCTTCGCCGTCGCGATCATCTACTCGTACCGGCAGCAGATGCAGCACCGGCTGTACCTGCTCTACGGCTTGGGAGGGCTGTTCCTGATGGGACTCGGCATCCGCGCGCTGCTGGTGGGCCAGTGAGGAGCGAGCGCATGCTCGGCCGGCTGCTGCTCCTCGCCGGCGCCGTCGTCGTGATCGGCTCGCTGCTGCCGTGGCACATCGTCGGCGGCCTCGGCGGCACCGACCTCAACATCGACGGCATCGACTCGCCGAACAACGGCGTCGTCACGCTCGTTCTGGGCATCCTGGTCGCCGTCCTCGGCTGGCGTGTGATCGACGGCGGGCACCGCCCGCGCCGGATCATCCTCGCCGTCGCCATCATCACGGCCATCGCCGCCGTGTGGGCGATCGTCGACGCCCGCGACGCGGAGGACGACCTCGTGGGTGGGGCCACCGAGGAGCTGTTCCGGGCGACGCTCGACCTCGACCGCGCGTACGGCCAGTGGGTCCTCCTGGGCGGCGCCATCCTCGCCGTGCTGGTGGCGCTGCTGCTGTCCCGCCCGCCACGGGCGACCGAGGAGCCGGCCGACCTCGCCTAGAGGTGCACCACGGTGCAGGTGAGCGTGCGGGTGATCCCGTCGATCATCTGCACCTTGCTGACGACCATCTTGCCGAGGTCGTCGACGGTCTCGGCCTCGGAGCGGGCGATCACGTCGTAGGGGCCGGTGACGTCCTCGGAGGACACGACGCCCTCGATCGCACCGACGGCCTGTGCCACCGACGCGGCCTTGCCGACCTCGGTCTGGATGAGGATGTATGCGCTGACGGCCATGGGCGCGAACTCTAGGGGCTGCACTACGTTCGGCCGAATGCGAGCAGCGCTTCTGGAAGGGGTCGACGACGTCAAGGTCGTCGACGACGTGGAGATCGACAAGCCAGCCGAGGGCGAGGTGCTCGTCCGCGTCTCCCACTGCGGGGTGTGCCACTCCGACCTGCACTTCGTGGACGGCAGCCTGCCCTGCAGCTACCCGTCGATCCTGGGCCACGAGGCTGGTGGCATCGTCGAGGCGCTCGGCGCCGGCGTCACCGGGCTGGCCGAGGGTGACAAGGTCATCCTCACCCTCCGCCCGCCCTGCGGTCGCTGCTACTACTGCGTGCGCGGCCAGTTCAGCATCTGCCCGCAGTACGCCAACATGGCCGGCGTCCTGCCCGACGGCGGGACCCGCCTGTCGCACCAGGGCCGGACCGTCGGTCGCGCCGGCGTCTTCCTCGCCGCCTTCGCCGAGCAGGCCGTCGTCCCCGCCAACGGCGTGGTGAAGGTCCCCGACGACACGCCGCTGGAGATCGCCGCCGTCATCGGCTGCTCGGTGCAGACCGGCGTGGGCGCCGTGCTCAACACGGCCAAGGTCGAAGCAGGCGCCACCGTGATGATCATCGGTCTCGGCGGCATCGGCATCTCGATCGCCCAGGGCGCACGGATCGCCGGTGCGGCGCGCGTGTTCGGCGTCGACCCGGTCGTGACGCGCCGCCAGCAGGCCGTCGACCACTTCGGCGTCACCGACGTCATCGACCCCAACGCGGGTGACGTGGTGGCCGCGGTCATGGAGGCCACCAACGGCATCGGCGTCGACTACGCGTTCGACGCCGTCGGCTCCTCGTCACTGGTCGAGACGTGCATCAACGCCACCCGCCAGGGCGGCACGACGGTGATGGTCGGCGTGCCCAAGATCGACCAGTTCCTCAACGTGCACGCGCTGATGTTCGCCATGAGCGAGAAGAAGCTCACCGGCTGCTTCCTTGGCTCGTCCAACCCGCATCGGGAGTTCCCGCGCCTGCTCGACCTGTGGCGGGCCGACAAGCTGGACCTCGAGGCCATGGTCACGGCCACCCGCCCGCTCGACGAGATCGGTGACGCGTTCGCCGACATGAAGGCGGGCAAGGGCCTGCGCACCGTCCTGTCGATGTAGCGCGACGAGGCCCCGGCGCTGCCGGGGCCTCGAGGGGTCGGCGTGGGGGATCAGGCGGCGGTCGAGGTCGCCTCGATGGCCTCGGCCTTGTGGCCGTCGCCGTTCGTGCCGAGCTCGATCTTGCGCGGCTTGGCCGCCTCGGCCACCGGGATCGTGATCTCGAGCACGCCATCGTGGAAGCTGGCCTCGAGCCGGTCGGTGTCGAGGTTCTCGCCCAGCAGCAGCTGACGGCGGAACGTCCCCGACGGGCGCTCGGCGACCAGCCACTCCTCGCCCTCCTGCTTCTCCCACCGGCGCTCGGCCGTGAGGGTGAGCTGGTTGCGCTCGACGGTCAGGTCGACCTGGTCGGCGGTGAAGCCCGGCAGGTCGAAGGTGACGTGGAGCGCCTCGCCGCGCCGGACGGCGTTCATGGGGAACGAGCGGGGCTGGCTCGGTGCCGACACGGACTCCCACATCCGGTCGAGCTCACGAAAGGGATCGAAGCGCACGAGCATCGTGACACCTCCAGGGATCTGCGGTCTGACGGATCTGCTGGTGTGAAGGATACCAAAGTTGAGTCGAACAGCAACAGGTTTTCTGAGGCAGGTCCCAGGTTTGCGGCTGGGGAAGTAGGACGGCGTGGACAGGCGCTCTCTGGCAACCGACGTCGACCGTGAGCTCGACGACGCCCTCTCGACGCTCTGGCTCGTGCGCGGCAACGAGCAGCTGTCGGAGCGGCTCTCCGACCAGGTCGTCGACCTCCTCCTGGAGCGCATCCTCCTCGACCTGCGCACCGACCTGGTGGCCGGCAAGCTGACGGCGAACACCTTCGCCACCGAGCTCGCCCGCCTGGCCGACCAGTGCCGCGCCGTCGGGCTCCTCGCCCCCGAGCAGTAGGTACCGTCCGGGGCGCATGGAGCCCCTCAGCCCCGAAGAGATCCGGGTCCTCGGCTGTCTGGTCGAGAAGGAGCGAACCGTCCCGGACAGCTACCCGCTGACGCTCAACGCCCTCCTCGGCGCCTGCAACCAGACGTCCAACCGCGACCCGGTCGTCGCCTACGAGCCGCATCAGGTCGAGGCCGCGCTCATGCAGCTGCGCAGCCACGGGCTGACGCGGGTCGTGCACCAGCAGGGCAACCGCGCCGAGAAGTACCGCCACGTGGTGGGCGAGGCCCTCGGGCTCGAGGACGACACGATCGACGTCCTTGCCGTGCTCCTGCTGCGGGGCCCGCAGACGGTCAACGAGCTGCGGACCCGCACCGAGCGCTACGTGCCCGGCGTGGAGGACGTCGAGGGCGCGCTGCGCATACTCGCCGACCGCGAGCTCGCAGTGAACCTCGGCAAGCGGCCCGGGCAGCGCGAGGAGCGCTGGACGCACCTGCTCGCCGGCGAGCCGACGCTGACCGATGAGTCTCCGGCGGCGCTGGCGTCCAAGGACCTGACGTCGACGATGGGCGACCGGATCGCTGCGCTCGAGGCGAGGGTCGCCCGACTGGAGGAGCTGCTCGGATGAGGCTGCTGATCGGGACACGCAAGGGACTGTGGTTCCTCGACTCCGAGGACCGGCGCACGTGGGCGGTGAGCGAGCCCCACTTCTTCGGGCAGATCATCCAGCACGCCGTGGCCCGCGACGGAGCCATCCTCGTGGCGTCGAGCACCGGTCATCTCGGCCCGACCGTCTTCCGCTCGACGGACGGTGGCGCGTCGTGGGCCGAGGCGACGAAGCCCCCGGCGTTCGTCACCGGCGACCGGCTCGGCCGCGCGCTGAAGAACGTGTTCTGGCTGACGCCCTCGCACGAGCACGACGTCTGGTATGCCGGTGGTGCGTCGCCGCAGGCGCTCTTCCGCTCGGACGACGGCGGCGACACGTGGACACCCGTGTCGGGCTGGAACGACCACCCGATGTGGGAGACGTGGTGCGAGTGGCCCGAGGAGCAGACGCCGGACGGCTCGATGCTGCACTCGGTGATCGTCGACCCGCGCGACGCTGACCACCTGTACCTCTCGCTGTCCGGTGGCGGCACGTTCGAGTCGACCGACGGCGGCAAGGACTGGGCGCCGCTCAACCAGGGCGTGGCCGCCGACTTCTTCCCGGATCCGGACCCGGAGTTCGGTCACGACCCGCACACCGTGCGCATGCACCCGGCCAACCCCGATCGCCTCTACATGCAGAACCACTGCGGCATGTACCGCATCGACCGCCCCGAGACACGCTGGACCCGGATCGGCGACAACATGCCGCGCGACATCGGCGACATCGGGTTCCCCATCGAGCTGCACCCGCGCGACCAGGACACGGCGTGGGTGTTCCCGATGGATGGCACCGAGGTGTGGCCGCGCACGAGCATCGAGGGTCGGCCCGCGGCCTACGTGACGCGAGACGGCGGCGCGTCGTGGACGCGGCAGGACAACGGCATGCCGGCGCGGGCGTGGTACACGGTCAAGCGCCAGGCGATGACGACCGACGACGGCGATCCGGTGGGCGTGTACTTCGGCACGACGTGCGGTGAGGTGTGGGGGAGCGCGGACGAGGGTGACTCGTGGACGTGCCTCACCGAGCACCTGCCCGAGATCTACTCCGTCGAAGTCGGGTGAAGGTCCGCATCCCGACGCCGCTGCGGAGCTACACCGCGCAGCAGTCGGTGGTCGAGGCCGAGGGAGCGACGGTCGACGCCGTGCTGCGCGACCTCGACCGCCAGTTCCCCGGCATCCGCTTCCGCGTCGTCGACGAGCAGAACGACCTGCGCAAGCACATGAAGATCTGGGTGAACCAGGACGCGGTGCGAGACCTGTCGACGCCCGTGACCGACGCCGACGAGGTGACCCTGATGCAAGCCCTCTCAGGGGGTTAGTTCGCCAGCCTCTTCTCGAGGTTGGCGAGCTCGTCCTTCAGCGCCTGCGGGAGGCGATCGGCGAACACCGCGTAGTGGGCCTCGATGAGCGGCAGCTCGTCGCGCCAGTCCTGCTCGTCGACCTTCACCAGCTCCTCGATGGTGCCGGCCGGCAGGTCGAGCCCGGTGAGGTCCAGCGCGTCCGGCGTCGGCACGCGACCGATGGCGGTGTCGACCGCCTCGCCCTGGCCGTTGACGCGCTCGACGATCCACTTGAGCACGCGGCTGTTGTCGCCGAAGCCGGGCCACAGGAACTTCCCGTCGGCGCCCTTGCGGAACCAGTTCACCCAGAAGAGCTTGGGGAGCTTCGAGGCGTCGGTCTTCTCGCCCATCTGCAGCCAGTGCGAGAAGTAGTCGCCCATGTGGTAGCCGCAGAACGGGAGCATGGCGAACGGGTCGAACCGGATGTCCTTGGTGACGTCGGTGGCCGCCGCCGTCTTCTCCGACGACATGATCGAGCCCAGGAACACGCCGTGCTTCCAGTCGTACGCCTCGGTCACCAGCGGGACCGAGGTGGCGCGACGGCCGCCGAAGAGGATGGCCGAGATCGGCACGCCCTTCGGGTCCTCCCACTCCGGCGCGATCGACGGGCACTGCGATGCCGGTGCGGTGAACCGAGCGTTGGGGTGAGCGGCCGGCGTCGTGGACTCCGGGGTCCAGACCTCGCCCTTCCAGTCGATGAGCCGCGCCGGCTTCTCCTTGGTGAGGTCCTCCCACCAGATGTCGCCGTCGGGCGTCTCCGCGCAGTTCGTGAAGATGCAGTTCTCGTCGAGCGAGCGCAGCGCGTTGTAGTTGGTCTTCTCCGACGTGCCGGGGGCAACGCCGAAGAACCCGGCCTCCGGGTTGATGGCGTACAGGCGGCCGTCGTCGCCCAGCTTCATCCACGCGATGTCGTCGCCGACCGTCTCGACCTTCCAACCGGGCAGCGTCGGGATCAGCATGGCCATGTTGGTCTTGCCACACGCCGACGGGAACGCCGCCGCCACGTAGACCTTCTCGCCGTCGGGCGGCGTCAGGCCGAGGATCAGCATGTGCTCGGCCAGCCAGCCGTCGTCGCGCGCCATCGTCGAGGCGATCCGCAGCGCGAAGCACTTCTTGCCGAGCAGCGCGTTGCCGCCGTAGCCCGAGCCGTACGACCAGATCTCACGGGTCTCCGGGAAGTGCACGATGTACTTGTTCTCGGCGTCGCACGGCCACGGCACGTCGTCCTGGCCCGGCTCGAGCGGTGCGCCGACGCTGTGCATGCACGGCACGAAGTCGCCGGCGCCGAGCGTGTCGAGCACCTTCTGGCCCATGCGGGTCATGATCCGCATGTTCACCACGACGTACGGCGAGTCCGTGAGCTGCACGCCGATGTGGGCGATGGGGGAGCCGAGCGGACCCATCGAGAACGGGACGATGTACATCGTCCGGCCTCGCATCGAGCCCTTGAACAGCTCGGTGAGGGTCTGCTTCATCTCGACGGGGTCGCGCCAGTTGTTGGTGGGCCCGGCGTCAGCCTCGTCGGTCGAACAGATGAACGTGCGGTCCTCGACGCGGGCCACGTCGCCGGGGTCGCTGCGGGCGAGGAAGCTGTTCGGGCGCTTCTCCTCGTTCAGCTGGATGAACGTGCCGCTCTCCAGGAGCAGGCGGTTCATCTCGGCGGCCTCCTCGGCCGAGCCGTCGCACCAGTGGACCGACTCGGGCTCGCACAGCGCGACCATCTCGTCGACCCACGCGAGGAGCTTGGGGTTGCTGGTGCGGTCCGACTGCGTCGCTGCAGCGGTCAAGGCGATCTCCGTGATGTGAGGACCGACCCGTCACCGGGCCGGTGTTTCGGGCGTCTTACCCGACGCGGTGCTCTCTGCTCACGCAGACTCGGTAGGCGTGATGACCGGCGTGAGCATGTCGATCTCGGAACCGAGTCGAAGGGCGGTGGCCCGGTTCGACGCGTCGAGCTCGAAGATCACCCGCTGGCCCTGCCTGAGCATGCGGAAGACCGACCCCTCCAGAGCGGTCGCGGCGAGGTCGTACTCGGCGAGGTCGCTGTCGCACAGCAGCACTCCCTGACCCGTGCCCGGGTCGTACGACTTCACCACTCCCTGCATCGGCACTCCGTCCTTGGCGTACGGTTTGGTCCATCGACGCTAGCCCTAGCCCGTGAGAAACGACGAGTTGCCTGCCTCCGTGGCCAACGAGCTGCAGGCCATCGAGGCGCTGGTCAGACGACTGCCGGCGGCGCCGGTCGGGGAGGTGTGGATCGGCGACGACGCCGCCGTCCTGCGGGGGCCCAGCGGACCCCTCCTGCTGGCCGCCGACACCATGGTCGAGGGCGTGCACGCCGACCTGTCGGTCACCACGGTGGCCGACATGGGATGGAAGGCGCTGGCCCGGAACGTGAGCGACGTCGCCGCCATGGGCGGCCGGCCGCTGCACGCCGTCGTCACCGTGACCGTGCCGCCGGGCCGGGGCTCGGTGCTCGACGAGCTCTACGACGGCCTCGGTGACGCCAGCGTCGCGTACGGCTGTCCCGTCGTCGGTGGCGACCTGACCTCGGGACCGGCCCTCGTCGTGACCGTCGCCATCACCGGCACCGTCGACGGCCAACCGGTGCTGCGCTCGGGCGCCCGGCCCGGCGACGTCGTCTTCGTCACCGGCCCGCTCGGCGGTGCGGCGGCCGACCTGCACGCCGGGATCGCCGGTCGCACTGCTCGGCCGGCGGCGCGGGTGGCCGAGGGCACCGCCGCTCGCCTGGCCGGGGCGACGGCGATGATCGACCTCTCCGACGGGCTCGCGCTCGACCTGCGCCGGCTGGCGGCGGCATCGGGGGTGGGCGTCATCGTCGAAGATGTGCCGGTGGCCGACGGCGCGACGACCGAGGACGCCGTCGGTGGCGGCGACGACTACGAGCTCGTCTTCACCGCGCCCGATCCGGCGCGCGTCCTCGACGCCTTCGCCGGTCTGCGCGAGCCCGTGCTGATCGGCCGGGTCACCGACGACGGCGAGGTGCGGGGTCTCCCCGAGGGCGGCTGGCGGCACGAGTGGTGAGCGATCGCCCTCCCGTCGCCATGTCGATCGCCGGCACGGACTCCGGCGGCGGCGCCGGGATCACCGCCGACCTGAAGACCTTCGAGGCCCACGGCGTGTGGGGCACGTGCGCGGTGGTGGCGGTGACGGCGCAGAACACGATCGGCGTGCAGGCGTTCGAGACGCTGCCGGCGGCGCTGGTCGAGGCGCAGATCCGCTCGGTGGCCGGCGACATCGGCGTCGACGCCGGCAAGACCGGGATGCTGGCGTCGGCCGAGCTGGTCCTGGCCGTGGCCGCGGCGTGGGCCGAGGTGGGTCGGCCGCTCGTCGTCGACCCGGTGTTCGTGTCCAAGCACGGCGACACCCTGCTGGCCGACGACGCCGTCGCCGCGCTGCGCGACTCGCTGCTGCCGGTGGCGACGGTCGTGACCCCCAACCTGCCCGAGGCGTCGGCGCTGACCGGCGTCGACATCGCCGACCGGGACGGGATGGCCGAGGCGGCGTCCCGCCTGGCGGGCACGGGCGTTCACACGGTGATGATCAAGGGCGGCCACCTCGGGGGTGACACGTCACCCGACCTGGTGTGGACCGACGGCACCGCCACCTGGCTGGAGGCGCCCCGCATCGCCGGCCGTCACACGCACGGGACGGGGTGCACGCTGTCCGCCGCCATCACCGCCGAGCTGGCTCGGGGCATGGACCCCGGCGACGCG
>DASUCO010000112.1:0-9487 GCA_036275955.1 Acidimicrobiales bacterium | reverse complement strand
TCGTTGCAACCGTCGCTGCGCTAGTTCTGTACGTCGTCGCTCGTGCGGCAGAAGTAGAGGATTGGTGGAACGGATGGGTCTATCGGCTCGACGTCGCCCTGCTGGCTCTATTCGTGATCTACCGGATCGCAAAGGAGCTCGTGACACCAGTGCGACCAGAGGATTCGGCGCGGGAGGTCACCGTCGCCGATCTTGCGGAGCGACTCGACGCCATTCAGCGCGACCTCCAAGCCGAACGTCGGGACGCGCCATGAACGCGCCATCGTCGGGCATCGAGCGCTGACGCGACGAAGGCGCAAGCCGCTTGACCTGCGCCTTCACGAGAGCGGGTGACGGGAATCGAACCCGCGTTCTCAGCTTGGGAAGCTGATGTTCTGCCTCTGAACTACACCCGCGTGGAGCCGACAGGTTACCGGCCGGTTCGTGGCTGGGCGGGCCGTGGGCTCACCCTCTGCAGCGCCGGGCCGCCGAACCGTGGCGTTCCGGGATGTGCACGCCCGATCTCGGTGGAGACAAGTCGGCACGGGTTGATCCAAGCCCCATTGTGCGGCCGTTGGGTTTTCCTGGACCGGATCGGAGCCGTCCGCCGGGGCGCCGAGGAGGGGAACGTCGATGCGCAGTCTGAGGATCTCTCGCGGGATGGTGGTCGGCCTCGTGATCGGGTTCGCCGCGCTCACCGGCATCGGGGCCTACGCCTTCACGGCCACCAACACGGTGCCCCAGACCAACGTGGGCGCCGGCTCGGGCACGGTGTCCGGCTACACGGTGTCGAACGTGCACTACAACCTCAACGCGACGACGCCCACGAACGTCGACTCGCTCACGTTCAACGTCAGCCCGTCCATCCCCAGCACCGGCAACGGCACCGTCGTGATCGCCGTCGACCTCACGTCCGGCGGGACATCCCGCTACACGTGCAGCCGCAACGCGGCGGGTGACCTGGTGACCTGCGCGACGACGTCGCCCCAGCTGGTGGCCGACGCCGTGGTGAAGCTGACCGTCGTCGCCGCCCAGTAGATGCGCGACCGCCGCAGGTCGCGGCGCTCACTCGTCGCGGTGGTGGCGGGCGCGCTGCTCGTCGTCTTCCTGTGGCTGTTCCTGGCGCCGGTGCAGCTCGGTGGGTCGACGGCGTTCTCGCTCATCTCCGGCAACAGCATGGAGCCGCTGCTCCACCGCGGGAACCTGGCCGTGATCCGGGTCGGGCCGCCCTACCGCGTCGGCGACGTGGCGCTCTACGAGAGCGAACAGCTCGGGCGGCCCGTGCTGCACCGCATCAAGGCCATCGACGACGGCGTGCTCACGTTCAAGGGCGACAACAACGACTTCATCGACCCCGAGGAGGTCCCGATGAGCGCACTCGTCGGCACCCTGTGGTTCCACGTGCCCCACGTGGGCGCGTGGATGGAGTGGCTCCGGGTGCCGTGGCATGCGGCGCTCGTGATGGCCGGCGTGGCCGCCGTCGCCGCCCTGACGATCTTCGGCGGGCGGACCGTGCGCCGTCGCCGCCGCGGTCGGGCGGCGCACGTGGCCCCGACGCAGCGTGCGCCGTCGCGGCCGATCGGTGGCTGGGCACCGGCGATCCTTGCCCTCGTCGTGATCGTCGGGATCGGCGTCGTCGGCTTCGCCTCACCGCTGCGCGCCGAGCGCCAGCTGCCGGGCGCGTACCGGCACGAGGGCGAGTTCTCGTACTCGGCCGAGCTGCGCATCCCCAACCCGGCGTATCCGTCGGGCAAGGCGCGCACCGGCCAGCCCGTGTTCTTCAACCTCTTCGACGAGGCGGAGATGCGCTTCGACTACCGCTTCGTCTCCGCGGTCGACCACGACGTCGGCGGCCGCATCGCGCTCAAGGCGTTCATCTCCGACTCGACGTCGTGGCAGGAGGCGTTCGACGTCGGGGAGCCGGTCGAGTTCGACGGGGACGAGGCGGTCGTGACCGGGACGTTCCCGCTCCACCCGCTCAAGGTCCTCGTCGACCAGCTGGCCGCCAACTCCGGCCTCGTCAACGGCGAGTACTCGGTCTTCCTCCAGCCGATCGTCGAGGTCGAGGGCTCGCTCGACGGCCGTCCGCTGCGCTCGACGTTCAGCCCGGCGCTGCCGATCCTCGTGACGCCCAACCTGATCCGCATCAACACGCCACCCTCGGTGGGGCCGCCGGGCGCGGACGTCGTGCCCGCAGCCGACGTGCTGCGTCCGGTCCAGCTGCAGAGCGCCACCATCGAAGGTCCTGCGACCGTCTCCGTCGCCCGCTACCGCATCACGGTGCAGGCCGTTCGCGTCGTCGCCCTGGCCCTGCTCGTCCTGTGGGCGGCGTCGGTCGCCGCGCTGGTCGCGCTCCACCGCCGTCGCCCGGCACCCGACGACCGCACGATCGCGGCGGCCAACCGGCTCCTGGTCGTGCCTGTCACCTCGCTCGACGGGATCGACGCCATGCCCGGCGTCGAGGTGACCGACTTCGAGGTGCTGGCGCGGCTGGCCGCCGACCGCGACGTGCCCGTGCTGGTCGAGACCGGTCGCGGCGCTCGCCGGTACACGGCCGTGGTCGACGGCACCCGGTTCTGCTACGGGGTGCGCACCCTCGAGGAGCAGCTGGCGCTCGAGGTCGGCGCGCTGCCGCCGGAGCCCGTGCCCGAGCGGGCGCCTCGCCGTCCCCGCGCCGACGCCGCGCCGCCACGCCGGATCCTTCGCGGCGCGGCGCTGCTGCTGCCGGTCCTGCTGGTCGGCTCTGCGGTCGTGTCGTTCACGGCGACGGGCGTCGTGCCGAGCAGCCACCTCGGCGTGTCGCGCCACCAGCTGCTGCCGGCGCAGCTGGCACCGTCGACCTGCGCGCAGCTGGACGTCACCCGGCTGGTCACCGGTGCCACCGTGACCGGCACCGCCGCCAACGAGCTGATCCTCGGCCGCACCGGCACCACCAAGCTGGACGGTGCCGGCGGGAACGACTGCCTCGTCGGCGTCGGCGGCACCGGCAGCAAGAACACCATCGACGGCGGCCCTGGGACCGACGTCTGCATCGGCCCGGACAGCGCCAACACCAACTTCAAGAGCTGCGAGGTCGAGCTGCGCCCACCCGGCTAGCTGGCCGGGCGCTCGAAGTGCTTGCCCAGGGTCTCCAGCTGACCCTGGTAGTTGGAGCCGATGGAGCCGCCGTAGAGCTTGGTCGGCTCGGCCACCATGCGCTCGAACGTGAGCCGGCACACGCGCTGCCCGTGCTCGATCATGAACGGCACGTCGTGGGCGCGCACCTCGAGCGCCGCCCGTGAGCCGTCGAGGCCGTGGCCGAAGCCGGGGTCGAAGAAGCCGGCGTAGTGGGTGCGCAGCTCGCCCGAGGTCGGGTCGTACGCCGTCATCTCCGACGCCAGGTGGGGCGGCACGCGCACCGCCTCGTCCGACAGCAGCAGGTAGAAGCGCTCGGGATCGAGCACCACGCGGTCGCCGTCCTCGGAGCGCACCGCCTCCCAGTAGTCGTTGATGCGGTGGATGCCGATCTTCGACATGTCGAGCAGGCCGGCGTTGCCCCGCGCCCGCCAGCCCACGTTCCGCTCGGCGTCGCCCCGCAGGTCGAGCGACAGGAACAGCCCGTCGTCGGTGACGAAGTCCTCGCGCCCCGCCGGCTTCCCGCCCTTGAACAGCAGCGGGTCCTCCTGGTGGACGTCCCACAGCTCGTCGTCGGTGAGCGACGCGCTGCCCACCGACAGCCGCAGCTGGTTGAGCGACAGCCCCTGGCGCACGCGCACGGCGAAGCTGAGCGGCACCACCTCGAGGTAGAGCGGCCCGTCGTAGCCGGGCTGCACGTCGTCGAACTTGTAGCTGTGGTCGGTGATGACGCGGGTGAACACGTCGAGCCGGCCGGTCGACGACTTGGGGTTGGCGCGCGCTGACACGTGCGGGGGCAGGTGGACGCGCTCGAGCAGCGGGATCAGGTACGGCCGGTTCGTCTCCAGCACCGCGCCCTCGCGGCGCAGGTCGAGCTCGTCGACGATGTAGTCCTTCACCTTGCGCTCGACGGCGTCGTCGTGGGGGAGGAAGCTGCACCGCATCCGGAACGCCTGCTCGCCCAGGCGCAGGTCCAGCGACGCCGGTTGGATGTTCTCCTCCGGGACCCGGAAGTCGCCGGCCTCGATCCAGCCGGCGGTCACCGCCTCGGCCAGCAGCTGGTTGGGGAGCACGCCGGCGGCGTCGCGCAGGTCGGAGAGACCGAGGGGGTCCGGCACCTTGCGATGATGCCACTCGTGTGGTGGAGACGAGGGGCGCTCGTGGCAGCGCCGTGGCTGTGGTTCGCGGTGCGCGACACGACGCCCCTCCTCGAGCTGGTGGCGGTGGTCCTCCCGCTGCTGGCGGTGGTCGCCGTCGCCGCCCTGGTCGCCCTGGCCACCCGTCAGCGGTGGTACCTGGTCCCGGCCGGCTCCGTGGCGCTCGTCGCCACCGTCGCCGTCGTGGCCCCGTGGGTGCCTCGCGACCTCGGGCAGCCGGCCGATCCGGGGACGACGATCGTCGTGGCCAACGTGCTCGCCGGCAACGGCGCCGCCGAGGCGGTGGTGCGCGACATCCTCGACCAGGACGGCGACGTCGTCGTGGTGCCCGAGGCACCGCTGGCCGTGCACGAGCTGCTCGACGACGCCTATCCCTACGCCTTCCGGGCCGAGCGGCGCGACCCGGTGCTGTCGGTGTTCGCCCGCGTGCCGGTGACCGAGCCTCGCTTCGTCGGCGGTCTGCTGGACCGGACGCGCCAGCACCGCCTGGAGGTGCACGCGCCGGGCGGCGACTTCGTGCTGTGGGCCGTGCACCTCGCCCGACCGTGGCTGACGGCCGACGGCAGCCACCAGATGCGCCCGCCGGGCCACGCCCGCAAGCTCGACGCCTTCCTCGACGCGTTCGCGGCGGAGGGCGACATCCCCGTCGTGGTCGCCGGCGACACCAACCTGACCGACCGCGGGCGCGGCTACCGCAAGATGACGACCCGCTTCGAGGACGCCATGCGCGGCACCTGGGGCGGTCCGACGGCCCGCAAGTGGTTCCTGCGTCCGCTCCTGCTGCGCGTCGACCACGTCTTCGTGCCCGAGGGCTGGTGCGCGGACGGCGCCCGTCGGTTCCCGCTCAGCGGCTCCGACCACCGCGGCGTCGCCGCGCGCGTCGGACCGTGCACCGCTAGCCGATGAACACCTCGGTCACCCACACCCGCCCGTCGCGCTCGACGACGCCGATGGCGATGGACGTGAACTTCGGGTTGAGCAGGTTGGCGCGGTGCGGCGGCGAGGCCTCGAGGGCCTGCATGGCCTGGGCCACGGTGCCGGCGTAGGCGACGTTCTCGCCCAGCACGTTCCACCCGGCCGGGACGTCCTCGGCCAGGACCGAGTGCGACAGCTGACCCTCGTCGGCCATGTGGTTCGACCACGCCACGGCCTTGTCGTAGGCGCCCTCGTTCCAATCCAGCCAGCGCAGGCCGTTCACCTCGCGCAGGGTGTTGACGGACCGGAAGGCGTCCTCCTCCTGCGGGGTGCAGGCCGAGCTGGCGACGACGATGGCCAGGCCGGCGAGGGCGAGCAGGAGACGGCGAGCGATCCGCATGCGCACTGACAACGGCACGACGCTTCGCCCGCTTGAGCACCTTTTGTGCCGACTACCGCCTCCGGCGCCGCCACCAGCGAGGCACCAGGGCGGCGGCGGCCAGCGAGAGGACACCGACCAGCGCCAGCACGCCGTAGTCGGGGTACGGGCGGTACCGGAACACGACCTCGTGGTCGCCCTCGTCGACGTCGACGCCGAGCAGGCTCGGGGACATCATCACCGTGTCCGCCCGACGACCGTCCACCGTCACCGTCCAGCGCGGGTGGTACGACACCTTGAGCACCACGGCGGCATCGCGCTCGGCGCGCACCGTCGCCCGGTAGAACCCGTCGCGCGGTTCCACCACCGCTCGCTCGACGAACCCGGCGGGCGTGGCCCGCGGCCGCGACAGGGTCGACGGCGGCGGCCGCCGGCCGTCGAACGCCACGCCCCGGTAGCGGCCCGCCGCCGCCTCCCGTGACGCCAGGAAGTCCCGGCTCGCCTCGGCGATCGTGCTGCGGTCGGCGCGCACGAAGCCGATGCGGTCCGCGACCTGGAAGTAGCCCGTCGTCTCGACCTCGTAGAGACGATGACGACCGGCAGACGCCAGCAGCGTCGCGTCGACCGACGGCGCCCGTGCCTGGTCCAGGAGCACGTAGCGGATGTTGAGCAGCTCGTAGTGCGCCGGGTTGGTCTCGTCGAACAGGACCTCGATGTCGGTCGACAGCGACGAGATGGTGCGGAAGACGGATCCGATGGCGTCGATGTCGGCGTTGGCCAGCGCGACGTGGACGGGGACCGCACCCACGAGGTAGTTCGCGCCCCAGTTGCCACGCAGTCCCGCGTAGGCGCGTCCGCCGCCCTTGCGCCGCACGATGTCGATGAGCGCACGGAGGTCGGCGCCGTCGGTCCGGTCCACATCGCGCTGGATGCGCATGAGCGCCGCGCCCCGCCGGCTGTACGCGGCGCGCTCGTCGTGCGCGGGCAGGAGCACGACCGCGGCGACGACGGCGGCGGCGACGGCGCCGGTGATCGGCAGCCCGCCGGTCGCCGGGATCCGTCGTACGCCGTCCCGCACGGTGCGCAGGCCGAAGGCGAGGCCGATGCCGGCCAGCAGCAAGCCAGCCAGGTGCACGCCGGAGATGAACCGGTGAACCTGGAGGTCGCCACTGCCGGGCAGCAGGTCGAGGACGGGGCCGATCGTCGGGCGACCGAAGAACAGCAGCAAGCTCACGCCGGCCATGGCGAGCACCGCCCGGGCGCTCTCGCTCGTCCGCGCGTGGAGGGCGGTGACGACCAAGCCGATCGCGGCCAGCACCGTCACCACCGGGTACCGGCCGTGATCGAACAGCTCGCCGGTGACGAGCCACCCGAGGACGCGTCGAGCGCCGTAGGAGTCGTTGAAGATCGTGCCCTCGTAGAACTCGCTCTGCGCCGACCAGTCGCGGTCGACGAGCAGCGGCACGAGCACCCACGCCGACGTGCCCAGCGCGCACGCCAGCACGCCGGCCGTGCGAAGGACACGTCCCGCCACCCCGCGCATCGTCAGGACCGCGAACGTGGCGATGACGATGAGGGCCAGGTACGCGGTGAGGAAGTGGAACGCGATGAGCGCGGCGACGGCGGCGCCCGCGGCCACGTAGCCGCGACTGCGGCTGATGGCGCGCCACGACAGCCCCAGCGCCAGCGGCAGCACCCACATGCCCCACAGCTGGGAGTACACGCCGTACCCCTGCCACACGTAGCTGCCGGTCTCGAGCCCGTAGCCGGGCTTGCTCACGAGCAGCGGGGCCAGCACGGCGGTCGCCGCCGCGACGCCCCGCGTCATTCCCATCATGCGGGCGCCGAGGTACACGGCGATCGGCCACGTCGCGAGGAGGAGGTACTGCAGCCAGAGGTAGGTGTCCGTCACGTCGATCGTCGTCACGTGCGCGAACAGCGCCGTCAGGGTGTGCGGGAGGCTCTGGTAGTGGTGGAAGTGCGCCGACCCCAGTGCGTAGAAGGGGAACCACCCGTCGAGGGGCAGGTGGCCGTCGCGGAGGCGATGCAGCGCCCAGCGCACCATCTGCAGGTGCAGTGAGCTGTCGTTGAGGTTCTCGACGCGCATCGTCTCGGCCCGCAGGACGAACAGGTTCACGACGGCGACCGCGGCGGCGGCACCCGGGAGCGTCCACCGCGATGCGGCTCGCGGCTCGAGCGCGTCGCCATCGCGTGCCTCGGTGCCCCCGGCGATCTCGATGACCCGCACGCACATGGCGACCGCAGCCAGGCACGCGGCGAGCGCCACGATCGACCACCCACGCTTCTGCCACGTGTACATCTCGAAGAGCGGACCGAACAGCCAGTCGAAGACCGGCCGGAACCAGAGGCCCTCGAGGTTCAGCGGGACGTTGAAGTACGCGAACGGGTACCAGAGGTTGACGACGTACAGCACCGAGAGCGCGACGTAGACGTGCCGCACGCGGCGGATCACGACCAGCGGTGCCAGCAGCGCCAGCGCCGTCGAGAGGTACCGCTCGTGCATCCGCGTCATCACCGCGAAGGACAGGATGCCGATGGCGGCGGTCGACGCGCAGATGACGATCGCCTCCTCGGCGCCGCGCAGGAGGGCGCGTCGGGCGCGCCACAGCACGCCCGTGGTGCCCGCCAGGTACAGGCCGATGCCGATGTAGAAGGCGGGGATCCCGATGACCTCGACGACACCTGCGCCTGACGCGTCGGGGCGGTAGAAGCCGACCGCGCCCCAGAGGTTGAACGCCCAGACGCTGGTGAACGTGTACGAGGCGTGCGAGTAGACGTCGGCGACCTCGAGCGGGGAGTGGCCGAGCCCGAGGCCGGAGAGCGCCCAGACCGCGACGCCGGCGCCGACGATGATCGCGATCCGGCCAACACCGCGGCGCAGCTCGTCACCGCGACCGCGCAGGTGACGGTGGTGCAGTGTGAACGCGATCGCCGGGCCGATGAGTGCGGCCTGCGGCTTGAACGTCACCGCCGCCGCCAGCAGCCCGATGGCCGCCGCGTCGCGTGCCGTCGTGCGCCGGCCGGTGACGAGCACCAGGATGCCGCTGACGACGAGCGCCGCCGGTACCGCGTCAACCTGGCCCCATGCGGCACCGACCGCGAGCACCGCCGGGTTGAGCAGGACGCCGGCGGCGACCGCGGCCGCGACACGACGCGGGTGCGCGGGGCGCGACAGCCGAACGGCGAGGGTCGCAGCCGTTGCCGCGAGCACCCCGTCCGCCAGGAGCGCCGGCGCCTTCAGCAGCAGGTAGCCCGGCGTGGCGTCGATCGCGCCGAGGAGCCGCAGGACGTAGACGTGCGACGACGGATAGATGGAGAAGATGTCGTGCGCCGCGGCGCTCCCGCCCTCCGCCGCGATCGCGGCCCACTGCGCGAACAGGTCGAGGTCGACGAAGAAGCCGAGCCGAGGCGCCAGCGCGAGGCGGATCGCGATGGCGACGACGACGAGGGCGCCGATGGCCAGCGACTCCCGCCGGCGTGCCGCGGCCACCGCGCCGTCCGCCTGGCCCTGGGTCGGCTCGGTCACCAAGTGGTCGTCTAGCACGCCCACCTCGGCGCGCCTCGGCGTGCGGCCGAGGATCCTTCAAGGCCGGGCCGCCGCGTGCCGATGGACAACAGGGCGACAACTGCTCTTCCGAGCCTGTGGGAAGGTGGGACGTCGCGGCGGACACCGTCCGTGACCGCTGGTGGTTTGGCCACGACGGTGCGTAGTATTGAGGCCGAGAGCGTGAGGTAGTCGACGTGCGACATCAGGCAGCGGGATCGAGGAAGAGTCGTCGCCGCGCCAGCGCGGCGATCCTCCTCGCGGTCGCCTTGCCGCTGCTCACGCCCTCGCGTGCCGACGCCCACGCCGGCGACGGCAGCCCCGAGGCCGTGCACATCTGCGTCGACGCCGACGGGATCTACCACCTCGCGGGCGATG
>DASUCO010000111.1:0-4430 GCA_036275955.1 Acidimicrobiales bacterium | reverse complement strand
GATCAAGGCGCGCGACCCGCGCACGCAGGCGGTGCTGCCCATCCGCGGCAAGATCCTCAACGTCGAGCGGGCCCGCATCGACAAGATGCTGAAGAACACCGAGATCGAGGCGATGGTCAAGGCCATCGGCGCCGGCTTCGGCGACGACTTCGACGTCACCAAGGTCCGCTACCACAAGGTGATCATCATGGCCGACGCCGATGTCGACGGCGGCCACATCCGCACGCTGCTGCTGACGTTCTTCTTCCGCCAGATGAAGGATCTCGTCGACGCCGGTCACGTCTACATCGCCCAGCCGCCGCTGTACTCGACGCTGGTCGGCAAGGAGAAGGTGTACCTGAAGGACGACGTGGCACGCGAGCGCTTCCTGGCCGAGCACGAGGGCAAGAGGTTCGAGTTCAACCGCCTGAAGGGCCTGGGCGAGATGGACTGGGACGAGCTGGGCGAGACGACGATGGATCCGACCAAGCGGACGCTGCTGCAGATCAGCGTCGAGCAGGCCGCGCTGGCCGACTCCGTGATGTCGATCCTCATGGGCGACGACGTCGAGCTGCGCAAGCAGTTCATCGTCACCAACGCCAACGACGTCCGCTTCCTCGACATCTAGATCTCTACGCGACGGGACACGAATGACTGACACACCGAACGACGACGGCAGCACCGCGGTCGCGGGCATCCAGCCCATCGAGATCCAGGAGGAGATGGAGCGCTCCTTCCTGGACTACGCGATGTCGGTCATCGTCTCCCGCGCGCTGCCCGACGTGCGGGACGGCCTGAAGCCGTCGCAGCGCCGGATCCTGTGGGGCATGCGCGACGTCGGTGCCCGCAGCGATCGCCCGCACATGAAGTCGGCGCGCATCACCGGTCACGTGATGGGCCAGTACCACCCGCACGGCAGCCAGGCCATCTACGACACGTTGGTCCGCATGGCGCAGGACTTCTCGCTGCGCCACCCGCTGATCGATGGCCACGGCAACTTCGGGTCACCGGACCATCCCCCGGCGGCCGAGCGGTACACGGAGTGCCGCCTGAGCGCGCTGGCCAACGTGCTGCTCGACGGCATCGACGAGGACACCGTCGACTTCGGTCCCAACTACAGCGGGGAGTTCGAGGAGCCGCTCGTCCTCCCCAGCCGCTTCCCCAACCTGTTGGTGAACGGCAGCCAGGGCATCGCCGTCGGCATGGCGACGAACATCCCGCCCCACAACCTGGGTGAGGTCATCGACGCCACCATCCACCTGCTCGACAACCCGGGCGCGACGGTGGACGACCTGATGCAGTTCGTGCTCGGTCCCGACTTCCCGACTGGCGCCCTGATCCTCGGTCGCGGCGGGATCATCGACGCCTACAAGACCGGACGTGGCTCGATCCGCGTGCGGGCGCGCGCCGAGATCGTGGAGGACAAGAAGGGCGCCACGTTCATCCACATCACCGAGCTGCCGTACCAGGCGTCGCCGAACGCGATCCTGTCGCGCATCGCCGACCTCGTCGGTTCCAAGGAGCTCGAGGGCGTCGCCGACCTGAACGACGAGTCGGCTGGCAACAACACGAAGCTGGTCGTCAAGCTCAAGCGCGACGCGAACGCCAACGTGGTGCTCAACAACCTGTTCAAGCACACGCCGCTGCAGACCAGCTTCGGCGTGAACATGGTGGCGCTGGTCGACGGCGTGCCGCGCACGCTGAACCTGCTCGACATGATCCGCCACTACGTCGAGCACCAGATCGACGTCATCCGCCGCCGGTCCGAGCACCGGTTGAAGAAGGCGCGCGAGCGGGCGCACATCGTCGAGGGCCTCATCAAGGCACTCGACATGATCGACCAGATCATCACGCTCATCCGCGGGTCCGAGGACCGCTCGGCCGCCCGCGAGGGCCTGATGGCCGCGCCGTTCGAGTTCAGCGAGGTGCAGGCGAACCACATCCTGGACATGACGCTCGGGCGCCTCACCCGGCTCGGTCGCTCCGAGCTCGAGGAGGAGATGGCCAAGCTGCGGGAGACGATCGCCGAGCTGGAGGCGATCCTCAACGACGACGTCCGGCTGCGCACGGTCATCAAGGAGGAGATCGCGGTCGTCAAGGCCGACCACGCCACGCCGCGTCGGGCCGAGATCACCTTCGACGCCGCGGATCTCTCCAACCTCGACCTCATCGACGACGAGGAGCTCGTCGTCACGCTGTCAGCCAAGGGCTACACGAAGACCGTCGCCGCCGACGCGTTCCGCACGCAGGGCCGCGGTGGTCGCGGCGTCGCCGGCACCAAGCTGCGTGACGACGACTACGTCACCCACATCGTGTCGACCACCGCGCACGCGTACCTGCTGTTCTTCTCCAACCGCGGCCGCGTGTACCGGTTGCGTGCGCACGAGATCCCGATGAAGGACCGCACCGCCCGCGGCACTGCCATCGTGAACCTGCTGCCGCTGGCCGCCGACGAGAGGATCCAGGCGATCATCGACACGCGCGACTACGAGAGCCATCGCTACCTCTTCTTCGCGACGAAGAAGGGTCAGGTGAAGAAGACGAAGTTCACCGAGTACGACTCGTCGCTGCGCGCCGGCCTCATCGCCATCAACCTGCGCGACGACGACGAGCTCGTGCGCGTGATCCCGACCAACGGCGACACCGACATCTTCATGGTCTCGAAGAACGGCATGGCGATCCGCTTCGCCGAGGACCAGGTGCGGGCGATGGGTCGTGCCGCCGCCGGCGTGCGGGGCATGAAGCTCAAGAGCGAGGACGACGCGGTGGTGTCGGTCGACTCGGTCACCGACGACAGCGACCTGCTGATCATCACCGAGAGCGGCGCCGGCAAGCGCACGAAGGTCGAGCGCTTCAACCGCATCGGTCGTGGCGGCCAGGGCGTGCGGGGCATCAAGCTGTCGGCTCGCCGCGGCGGCGTGGCGGCGGCGTTCATGGTGAACCTGGACGACGAGATCCTCGTGATCTCCTCGTTCGGCACCGTCATCCGCACCGCGGTGCGGGAGATCTCCTCGCAGGGCCGTGACGCCGGCGGCGTCCGGGTGATGAACGTCGGCGACGGCGAGATCGTCGCCGCCGTCGCCAAGGTCCTCTCCGTCGAGGACGACGAGTAGCCCAGACCTCCGACTTCCCCCACAACCCGCACCACGTGGAGGAAGACCATGGATCAACGCGGACAGGCGACGCCGCTCGTCGCCCTGCTGGTGCTCGCGGTCGGCGGGCTCGTCTTCGGGCTGGCCCGCTTCGGGGCCACCACGACCAGCGCGGCGCACGCGCAGGCGGCCGCCGATGCCGCCGCGCTTGGTGCCGCCGCCGAGGGACGTGACGCGGCCGACGAGCTGGCCGGCGCGAACGGAGGGGACGTGGCCACCTACGAGGAGCGGGGCGCCGAGGTGCAGGTGCGCGTCCGCCTCGGCGGCACCTGGGCGGTGGCCCGCGCTCGGCGCGTCGGCGGCGGCGCCGGCGCGCTCGCCGGCTGGGTGGGTCGGTCCTCGGCCGGTGGCATCGCCGCTCGACTGGACCCCGGGCTGCGCGCCGCGCTCGAGGACGCGGCCGCGCTCCTGGGTCAGCCGGTTCCGATCGCCGGTGGCAGGGGTACAGCGGTCGACGTGCCCCGGTCATTCGCCGCCCGGTTGGCGTCCGTCGCTCCTCGCGTCGGACTGTGCCGACTTCGTTCTCAGACCGATCCCGTACGCTTCGCCTCGTGTCCCGGCAGTCCCAGGTGAGCACCACCGAGATCGCACCGCCGACGGCGGCGCAGCCGGTGACGCCCCCGGTGGCGGACGACGTGGACTGGAAGGACGCGCCGGCCAAGACGCCCAAGCCTCCGAAGGCTCCGAAGACGCCGAAGCCGGCCAAGACGCCGGCGCTGCGCGGGCGGACGACCCGAGTCGTGCTGCGCCACCTCGACCCGTGGTCGGTGCTCAAGCTGTCGCTCGTGTACTACACGGCCGTCTTCCTCGTGATCCTGGTGGCCGGCGTGCTGCTGTGGGCCGGGGCCGAGGCGGTCGGCGTCGTCGGCAACATCGAGAACTTCATGGTCGACATCGGCTTCGAGGACTTCACGTTCGTGCCCAACAAGCTGCTGAGCGGCGTGGCCCTCGGCGGTCTGGTGCTGGTCGTGGCCGGCACCTTCGCCAACGTCCTGCTGACCGCGCTGTTCAACCTCATGGGCGACGTCGTCGGCGGCTTGAAGCTGACCCTGCAGGAGGACGGCCCCCAGCCGGCCACCAAGGACGACGGCACCGCGACTGTCTGATCACGAACGTTGTCGCGTTCACCCCTCTGTGAGGGGTGAACGCGACAAAGTTCTGTACTCTCGTCCGCTCAGCACGGGGCTGTAGCTCAGTCGGTTAGAGCGCATCCCTGATAAGGATGAGGTCGATGGTTCGATTCCATTCAGCCCCACCACCCCGTGAGGCGCGAAGGCGCTGGTAGACGGCAGAGGCCCG
>DASUCO010000110.1:0-3915 GCA_036275955.1 Acidimicrobiales bacterium | reverse complement strand
CCCCGTACCATCACGCCGTGCCGCGGAACCGGGCCGACGTGGCGCGCGACGTCAAGGTCGACGAGATCGTCGAGGCGGCGCGCGCTCGACTGGTCGATGGGGGTTACGGCGCGCTGTCGGTGGCCGGACTCGCTCGCGAGCTGGGGCTGGCGCAAGCGGCCGTGTACTGGTACTTCCCGACCAAGGACGATCTCTTCGTTGCTGCCGTCGAGCGCATCCTGCACGACATCCTGGAGCGCAAGCCGCGGCGCGGCACGACGATCGATCGCGTGCTGTGGCTGGCGGATCGACTGCACGAGTTCCATGACCTGCGGATGACGATGCGCGACCGGGCGCGTGTGGCCGAGGGAGTGGCGCGCTTCGAGGCGGACGTGAACGCGCTGTTCCGCGTGCTGCTGATCAACGCGCTGCGCGACGACGTCGACGGCGCCGAGATCGACGATGTCGCGGATGCGGTCATGGCGCTGTGCGACGGCGTCCTGCTCCGCGACCTAGGTCAGCGACGTCGGCGTGAGCTCATCCGGTTCGGGTTCGAGCGACTGGTGCGGTGACGGCTGCCTCTTGACCACCTCTCAAGAGCGATCGTAGGCTCCTTGAGAGGCACGCAAGGGAGGAGCATCGTGCAGGAGGACGTTGATCTGCGGGCTCGGGAGCGAGCCGAGCTGGTGGCGACGCTTCGCGCCATGGGGCCGGACGCACCGACGCTGTGCGCGGGATGGACGGCGGCGGACATCGCCGCCCACCTGGCGATCTCGGAGCAGGCCAAGGGCGTTCCGCTGTTCGTCTTCAACGGCATCCGGCTGCTCGTCCCGGCGCGCTTGACGCGGCGCGTGATCGACGGTGCACAGGCGACCGGCGATCGGCTCAACGCGAGGATGCTGGCGCGAGGCTGGGACGCCGTTCTGGCGCGGCTCGCGGCCGGTCCTCCGCGCCTGTACCGGTACGGGTCGCTGGCGCAGCTGCGTACGGTCGAGGAGTGGATCCACCACGAGGACGTCCGCCGCGCCAGCGGTCTGCCGTCGCGCGCGATGACATCGCCGTTCGAAGCGGCGCTCTGGCGCGCCGGCACCACCATCGCGCGGTTTCCGGAGTTCCGGCTCGGGCGCGAGGGGCTCGAGCTGGATGCCGGGAGCGGCAGGCGCCTGCTCGTGGGCGACGGCGCTCCTGCGCGAGTGCGGGTGACCGGTCCGCCCGGCGAGCTGCTGCTCTACCTGGCCGGGCGCGGGTCGGCGGCCCAGGTGTCCGTGTCCGGCGACGACGACGACATCCGGTCGATCCAGCCGGGCCTGCGCGTCTAGCTGTACTCGGCCGTCAGGTTGGTGACAGCCGGTGCGCCCTCTCTGATGTCGAGCACCTCGGGGCCGCGCTGCTGCCATCGGCGAGTCGGCGACATGGCCGCGTCGCTGCCGGGCTGGAAGCGGTAGCCGACGCCGCGCACCGCGATCAGCCATCGCGGCCGGAGGGGATCGTCCTCGATCCGGTTCCGGATGCGGCGGATGTGCTCGGTCACCGTCGAGGCCTTCTGCCACTGGCTGGACGACCGCCAGACCGCCCGCAGCAGCTGCTCACGACTGAAGGTCCTCTCCGGGTTCGAGGCCAGGTGCACGAGCAGGTCGAGCTCTCGCTGCGGCATCTCGACGACACGGTCGCCCACGTGGACCTTCCGTGCGTCGCGGTCGATCCGGAGGGAGCCGATGTCGAGCGTGGTGGCCCCGATCTCGCACCTGCGAGCGACGGCGACGACGCGGGCTGCGATCTCGCGCGGCGAGCACGTGCGACCGACGCAGTCGTCGGCTCCTCCTCGGAGCGCGGCGACGCGGTCGTCCTCCTCGTCGATCCCGGTCACGAGCACGTGGACCTCAGTGTCGTGCTCGCGGAGCGCGGCGAGCGCGTCGACCCGCGCGTCGAGCACGGCGACGTGGGGCAGCCACCGCTGCAGCTCGCGCAGCGCGCGCCCTCCCGAGGAGGCGATGCGGACAGCGAAGCCTTCTCTGTCGAGCTCCTCCGGCACACGTTGGAGGACGTCGAGATCCTGGTCGACCACCAAGACCCGAACGACGCCGTCCACGGGATGACCGTGCCCAGCATGCCGACCGGCACCGTCGCGGATGAGGCTGTCTGCACCGCGTCGGTGCTGATTCCACCCGGCACCCGCTATGCGGGCCCCTTCCACCGCGGACCGTCGACCGTGAACCCGAGCGGTGCGCCCCAGCGGTTTCGGTGGGCAACCTCCTCAGCCGGACGGCGAGCCGCCACGCCCCAGCGCCCGGTGGGGTAGCCGAGGGTCACGCACCCCGCCATGATCCAGCCCTCGTCCTTGGGCACCCCGAGGAGGTCGAGCACCTGCTCGCCCTTGAACTGGAAGACCGACGTCAGGGTCGACCCGACGCCCTGGCTGCGAGCGGCCAGCATGGCGCTCCACAGCGCTGGATAGATCGAGCCGCCGCTCGGATCGTGCTGCGCGAAGCCGAACAGCAGCGCCGGGTATCGGCCGAAGTTGTCGGCCGCGTGCTCGACCGAGGCGAAGATCTTCATGAGCTGCACGCTCTCGGGATCGTCGGGTGCCGCCTTGGCCGCGTCGAGGCGAGGCTTGTAGACGTGCTCCCACAGCAGGTCGATGCACTCGCGGTAGATCGGTGCGAGCTGGCCCCGAAGGTCAGGGTCGTCGACGACGAGGAACCGCCAGCTCTGGGAGTTGCCCCCCGATGGCGCCCGCACGGCGGCGTCGAGGATCAGCGCGAGCACGTCGTCGGGGATGGGGTCGTCCTTCACCCGGCGCATGGCCCTCGTCGTGTAGAGCACCTCGAGCACGTCGTTGGTCGTTCCGTCGGTCGTCACGTCGTAGAGGCTCGCGCACCGCGAGGTCCAGCGCTCAGGACGCAGGGCGCTGGTCGCCTGGTAGTGCGCCAGGCGCACGTCGAGCCGCCTCGCGCACGACCCGCTCGGCGTCGTACGCCGTGACGTGGTGCTTGAAGTCGACGGTGCCGGTGAGGGTGCGCTCGACGCCCGCCCGGTGCTCGTCCTCCCAGTAGGCCGTCCACGTCGCCGTCCCGCGGTCGACGTCGCCGTCGAAGCGCTGGATCGACACGGTCAGCCGCCGACCGTCGACGAGCGTTGCGTACCGGTTGGCGTCGGCCGTCTCGTCGCTGAAGACGAAGTCAGGCTCCGGCGGGACGTCGGCGGTCATCGGCTCCAGCCTGCCGTTAGCGTCCGGCGCATGGCGCGCGAGGTCGTGACGGGGTACTGCTGGCCGCAGTCGGTGGAGGCGGGGGAGCGGGTCGGATTGCACCTGTCGTCCTCGGGCGGCCGACCGGTGCGGGTCGAGGTGGCGCGCGTCGGCTGGAAGCGGGACGTGGTGTTCAGCGGCACCGTCGATGCCGGTGACCACGAGACGCCCGGTGACGCGTCGTCGAAGGGCTGCGGCTGGCCGGTGGCGCTGGACCTCGACGTCGACCCGGCGTGGCGCTCTGGCTACTACGAGGTCGTCCTCGAGATCGACGTCGGCGAGAAGGTCCGTCGTGACTTCGCCTTCTTCGTGGTGCGGCCGTCGGCGCCGACCCGCATCGTGCTCGCGCTGGCGACCAACACGTGGCACGCCTACAACGACTTCGGCGGGCCCAACCTCTACACCGGCGGCACCCACGTCGCCATGCAGCGACCGATGGCAGCCGGCTACCTGTACAAGCCGCCGGGCAAGGGTCGCCGGGTGACGGGCACGGGTGCGCCCGATCCGCAGAACGCAGCGCACGTGGGCTACCTCCAGCTGAACCACCTGTCGGGCTACGCCGGCTCGGCCGGGTGGCCCGACTGGGAGCTGCCGTTCATCGAGTGGGCCGAGCGCGAGGGCTTCGAGATCGGGGTGTGCACGAACGCCGACCTCGAGCACCACCCCGAGGTCCTCGACGGCGCGTCGCT
>DASUCO010000109.1:0-7053 GCA_036275955.1 Acidimicrobiales bacterium | reverse complement strand
TCTCCTCGACGGTGATGACGCCGTCCTTGCCGACCTTGTCCATGGCCTCGGCGATGAGCCCGCCGATCTCGGTGTCGTTGTTGGCCGAGATGGAGGCGACCGACGCGATCTGCTCGCGGTCGTCGACGTCCTTCGACATCGACCGCAGCTGGGCGACGGCGGCCTCGACGGCGAGGTCGATGCCCTTCTTGAGCGCCATCGGGTTGGCACCGGCGGCCACGTTCTTCAGGCCCTCGCGCACCATGGCCCAGGCGAGCACGGTCGCCGTCGTCGTGCCGTCACCGGCGACGTCGTCGGTCTTCTTGGCGACCTCCTTGACCAGCTCGGCGCCGATCTTCTCGTAGGGGTCCTCGAGCTCGATCTCCTTGGCGACGGAGACGCCGTCCTTGGTGATCGTGGGAGCGCCCCACTTCTTGTCGAGCACGACGTTGCGGCCCTTCGGGCCCAGCGTGACGCGAACGGCGTCGGCCAGCTTGTTCATGCCGGCTTCGAGCCCCTTGCGGGCCTCGGTGTCAAAGGCGATCAGCTTCGCCATGTGTGGCCTCCCAATGCGTTAGCACTCTCGTATGTCGAGTGCTAATCCAACCACCTGGTGACGGGAGTCGCAACCTCGGCCGGAGGACACGGTGGGCCCGGTGGGGAACACTGCAGAGGTGACTGACGTGCTTGTCATCGGAGCGGGTGTGGCCGGCCTCGGCACGGCCCTGGCCCTCGGGCGGGACGGGCACCGGGTGACGGTGCTGGAGCGGGACGCCACCCCCCTGCCGGAGGATCCGCACGGCGCGTTCTCCTGGGACCGCCGTGGGGCGCCCCAGGTGCGGCACTCGCACATGTTCCTGGCCCGCCTGCGCAACCTGCTGCGCGACGGCTACCCCGACGTGCGGGAGGCACTGCTCGAGGCCGGCGCCACCGAGCTGACGATCGCCGAGATGACGCCCGAGGGCATGGACCCGACGCCGCTGCCCGGCGACGAGGACCTGGCGATGATCGCCTGCCGGCGCACCACCTTCGAGTGGGTGCTGCGCAAGAAGGTGCTCGAGTGCGACCACGTCGACTTCCGTGACGGCGTCGTCGTCGACGGCGTCCTCGTCGAGGACGGACGCGTGGTTGGCGTGCGGACCAAGGACGGCGACGAGATCCGGGCCGACGTCACCGTCGCCGCCAACGGTCGCCGGTCGGAGTTCCCGCGCTGGGTGCGCGAGGCCGGCCTCGGCGAGATCGAGGAGGTCACGGAGGACACCGGCATCGTCTACTGGTCGCGCTTCTACAAGCTGCGCGAGGGCGCGGTGGAGCCCAAGCAGGAGGGGCCCATCGGCGGCGACCTCGGCTACATGAAGTTCGCCGTGTTCCCGGGCGACAACGGCACGTTCTCGGTCACCCTGGCGACGAACAACGACGACGACGTCTTCCGCGGCCTCGGCAAGGAGGAGCTGTTCGACGAGGTCGTGAAGCACCTCGTCCCAACCGCCCCGTGGGTCGACCCCGCCGTCTCGGAGCCGATCACGCCGGTGCACCCGATGGCGAAGCTGCTCAACCGCGTGCGCCACGTCGTCAAGGACGGCGTGCCGGTCGCCCCCGGCCTGCTCGCCGTCGGCGACGCCGCCGTGTGCACCAACCCGCTCTACGGGCGCGGGTGCTCGCTCGGCTTCGTGCACGCCGACCTGCTGCGCGACGCGCTGCGGGCCCATCCCGGCGATCCCGTGGCCCAGGCGCTGGCGCTGCACGAGGGCACCGAGCGCGAGCTGATGCCCTGGTACAAGGCGTCGGTCGCCGGCGACGCCAGGAACCGGCGCATCGCCCACGGCGAGGCCAGCCCCGAGGACGAGTTCTTCGGCACCATCCTCAAGGAGGTGGGGCCGGCCATGCGCAAGGACCCGGTGCTGTTCCGGGCGTTCATGCGCATGTTCAACCTGCTCGAGGATCCCGACTCGCTCATGACCAACCCCGAGCTCATCGGCAAGGTCATGGAGGCGTACCAGGACCGCGAGAACCGTGAGCCCGAGCCGCCGCTGGGCCCGCCTCGCGAGGAGCTCCTCGCTACCCTCGGCCTCGCCGCCGCGTAACGGCCCGGCGTGACCCCGTAGCCTCGACGTCGTGCCCCCTCGCTCCTTCGTCGCGGCTGACGTCGACATCGACGAGCTGTGCAAGGCCAAGGCCGACGCCGGCCTGTCGATCTCGGTGTGCATCCCGGCCCGCGACGAGGAGCTCACCGTCGGCGGCGTGGTCTCGACGATCCGGCGCGACCTCGTGGAGCGCCACGCGCTGGTCGACGAGATCCTCGTCGTCGACGACGGGTCAACCGATCGCACGGCCGCCGTCGCGACCGAGGCTGGTGCCGCCGTCATCAGCGGTCCGGCGGCCGGCAAGGGCGACGCGCTGTGGACGTCGGTGGCCATGTCCACCGGCGACCTCGTGGTCTGGTGCGACGCCGACGTGCGCGGCTTCGACGCCCGCTTCGTGATCGGCCTGGCCGCCCCGATGCTCCTCGACGAGGACATCGACTTCGTGAAGGGCTGGTACGAGCGCAACAGCGGCCGGGTGACCGAGCTGACCGCCCGACCGGTGATCTCGCTCCTGTACCCGCACCTGTCCGCCTTCGCCCAGCCGCTGTCGGGCGAGTACGCCGGCCGTCGCACCCTGCTGGAGGAGCTGCCGTTCACCACCGACTACGGCGTCGACCTCGGTCTCCTGATCGACGTCGCCGACCGCATCGGCCTCGATCGCATCGCCCAGGTCGACCTCGGCGTGCGCGTCCACCGCAACCGGCCCCTCGAGGAGCTCACGCCGCAGGCCGAGCAGGTCCTGCGCGCCGCCCTCGAGCGGGCCGACATGGTGCCGATCGCCAACCGGCGCCCGCCCATCGTCGACCTCGCGACTTCGCGTCGCAGAACCGCCTAGGAGAGAATCCCACCATGTCCATGCGCGTCTGGATCGACCAGGACCTCTGCACCGGCGACGGCATCTGCGTCGAGATTGCACCGGCCATCTTCCAGATGGACGACGACGGCCTGGCGTACGTCAAGGAGGCCGGCTGGGCCGATCGCTTCGGCCCCGGCGGCGGCTCCGAGCCGGCCCGCAAGGGCCCGTCCGGCACGGTGCCCGTCCCCGACGGCAACCTCGACGCGGTGATCGACGCCGCCGAGGAGTGCCCGGGCGAGTGCATCTTCATCGAGCCGGCCGACACCCCCGACTGACAGACGCGGCTCTGGCGACGCCTCGACACCGGAAGCGGCGTCACACCTCGTAGCCAAGGCCAGCTAGACGACGTCCTCCACCATGCCGACCCCTGGTGCGGCGTCGTCGGCGGCGGCCTCGATGGCCTGCTCGTCGAAGGGCTCGCCCAGCACGTAGGTGCGCCACAGATGGCCGACGAGGATCTTCAGCACCGCCGCGATCGGCACGGCGAGCAAGAGCCCGAAGAACCCGCCGATCGTGCCGCCCGCGAGCAGCGCCATCATCACCGCCGCCGGGTGCAGCTTCACCGCCCGCTGCATGACGATCGGGCTGATGAAGTGGTTGTCGATCTGCTGGGCGATCGCCATGACCACCACCACCCAGATGGCGGTGCCCACGTCACGCGTCGTCAGGGCGATGATCACACCCGGCACGCCGCCCACCCACGGCCCGATGAGCGGGATGACGTTGAAGAGGCCGGCGATCATCCCGATCAGCAGCCAGAACGGCAGGTCGATGATGGCCAGGCCGATCGACACGAGCACGCCGACGATGCCGGCCACGAGCAGCTGGCCGCGGAAGAAGCCGCCGATGGCGCGGTTCAGGCGGTGGGCGACGACGAGCACCTCGGTCTTCGACTGCTCGGGGATGAGCTCGAGCGCGACGCGTCGCAGGCGAGGCAGGTCGACCAGGAGGTAGAACGCGATGATCGGGCCGAGCACGAAGATGATCCCGATGTGGAAGACGCGCAGACCGAAGTCGCGCACCTGCTCCACGCGCTCGGCGATGGTGTCGCGCTCGCCATCCGCCTCACCGTTGCCGAACTCGTCCTCCAGCTCCTGCCACGTCGGGATGGGGATGGGCCACTGCTCGGAGTCCTCGGCCCAGTCGTCGACCCGCTCCTCGAGATCCGCACGGATCTCGGGCCACTCGTCGCCGAGCTCCTCGGCCTGGTCGGCGGCCAGCGGATACGCGAGCAGCACGGCCAGCGCGGTGACCGCGAGCACACCGAGGTAGGCGAGGCCCGTCCCGGCCGCGCGGGGGATGCCTCGGTGCTGCTCCCACGTGACGACCGGGTGGAGGATGAACACGATGGCGCCGGCCAGCACCAGCGGCGGCCAGATCACGCGCAGGTACCAGGCGACGACGCCGAGCAGCACGAGGACGGTGACGAGCCCGACGATGGCCCAGGCGACGCTGCCCGCTCGCCGGATCCGCTCGGTCACGGCCGGAAGGCTACGAGAGCGACTCGAGGTGGGTGGCGACCGCCTCGCGGATGCACCGCAGGGTCTCGCCGAACGCCCGCTCCTCGCCGAAGCGCTCGACGAGGGAGATCACCGTCAGACCGTCGGGCAGCCGAACGCCCTCGACCACCTCGCCCACGACGGCCAGCACCGGCACCTGGTCGGCCGCCGCGAGGTCGTGGACGCCGCCCACGACCTTGCCGTCGAAGGACTGCTCGTCGAGGAACCCCTCGGCGGTGACGACCAGGTCGGCGCCCTCGATCGTCTCCCCCAGGTCCAGCTCGTCGGCCACCAGGTCGAACCCCGACACGAGCCGAGCGCCGGCGCACAGCAGCCCGCCGGCCAGACCGCCGGCGGCGCCGGAACCGGGGACGTCGAGCACGTCCACGCCGTACTCCTGGCGATACACCTGAGCCAGGCGCTCGAGCCGGCGGCGCAGCAGCTCGACCTGGCTCGGCGTCGCCCCCTTCTGCTCAGCGAACAGGGTGGCCGCCTCAACGAACGTGGCCCGCACGTCGCACGCCACGACGAGCTCGATGCCCCGGAGGCGGGGCAGGGGCTCGAGGGCCCGCAGCGCGCCCAGCCCACCGTCGGTCGTCGCCGAGCCCCCGACGCCGACGATGATGCGCTTGCACCCGGCGTCGACGGCGGCGGTGATGAGCTCGCCGGTGCCGGTGGTGGACGCCGCGATCGGATCGTTGCCCTCGGGACCGCCGGCCAGGGTGAGCCCGGACGCGCGCGCCATCTCGATCACTGCCGTCCGTCCGTAGCGCCACCCGGCCCTGACCTGATCGCCGAGCGGGCCGGTGACGACGGTCTCGCGGTTGGCCCCACCCAGCACGTCCAGCGTGCCCTCGCCGCCATCGGCCACCGGGACCTCGTCGCAGTCCCAGAACGCGTCGAAGGCGGCGCCGGCGATGGCTGCGGCGGCGTCGGCGGCCGTCGCCGTCCCCCGGAGCTTGTCTGGTGCCGCCACGAGACGCATCGCCGTCATGCTTGCGCGAAGCGCGTGGGTACGGTGCACGCGTGGCTCCTGCAGTGGTCCTCGCGTCGAATCGCGGCCCGATCTCGTTCCAGATCGGCGCCGGCGGCGACCTCGAGACCAAGCGCGGCGGAGGTGGGCTGATCGTCGTCGTCGGCGGCGCGCTGGAGGGGACCGACGCGCTGTGGATCGCGTCTGCCCTGTCCGACGCCGACCGCGAGGCCGCGTCACGCGGTGTGATCGAGGCCGAGGGCTATCGCGTCCGAACGATCGTCGCCGAGGGCATGGGCGGCTACTACGACGTGATCTCCAACAGCACGCTCTGGTTCCTGTACCACGGCCTGTTCGACGCGCCGCGGCGGCCGCGCTTCGATCGCGCGTGGCGGGCGGCGTGGGACGAGTACCGCAGCGTCAACCACGCGTACGCGCGCGCCATCGCCGAGGACGCCCCCGACGGCGCCGTCGTGCTCGTGCAGGACTACCACCTCTCACTGGTCCCGGCCGCGCTGCGCGAGCTGCGATCCGACGTGCGGGTCGTGCACTTCCATCACACGCCCTTCGCCGGCCCCGACGCCCTCCGCATGCTGCCGACCGACGTCGCCACCGAGCTGCTGTCCGGCCTGGCCGGCGCCACCGCCTGCGGCTTCCACGACGCGCGCTGGGCCGACGCCTTCACCGCGTCGTGTCAGGCGCTCATCGGCGTCACGCCCCGTACGTTCGTCGCACCGGCGGCGGCCGATGCGGCCGACATCCAGAAGGTGGCGGCATCCGACGCGTGCGACGAGCAGCTCCGGAAGCTGGAAGCGCAGATCGGCGACCGCAAGCTGCTCGTGCGCGTCGACCGCATCGAGCTGTCGAAGAACATCGCGCGCGGCTTCCTCGCCTTCGACGACCTGCTTCGGACCTACCCCGAGTGGCGCGAGCGCGTCGTGTTCGGCGCGTTCGTGTACCCGTCGCGCGAAGGCCTGGCCGAGTACCTCGCGTACCGCCAGGAGGTCGAGGGGCTCATCCGGCGCATCAACGAGGAGTGGTCGACGCCGAGCTGGACGCCGATCCTCTACGACGCTCGCGACGACTTCCCCCGTTCGGTCGCCGCGCTGCGCCGCTACGACGTGCTGCTGGTGAACCCGGTGCGCGACGGTCTCAACCTGGTGGCCAAGGAGGGTCCGATCGTCAACGAGCGCAACGGCGTGCTCGCCCTCTCCCGCGAGTCGGGCGTGAACGGCGAGCTCGGTGGGTTGGCCCTCGAGGTCAACCCGTTCGACGTGGCCGGCACCGCCGAGGTCCTGCACCACGCGCTGTCGATGTCGGCGGACGACCGGGCCGCGCACGCGTCAGCCGTTCGCGAACGCGCCGCGGCGCGCACGCCGCACGACTGGTTCGCCGACCAGCTCGCCGCCGCGGAACGCGGCTAGTCGCCGAGCACGTCGCGCTGCGCCTGGCGCAGCTCGCGCTGCGCCTCGCCGATGGACCTCGCCAGCTTCGGCAGTCGCGTGCTCCCGAAGACGAGCAGCACGATGACGAGGACGCTCAGGAGCTCCGGTCCACCCAGCGCACCCATCAGAGCCCCAGCCGCGTCCACGGGCCGGTGATGGCGAGCGTGATCCCCGGGGTCTGGATGTTCACGACGAGCCACCGCCCGTTCTTGGGCTC
>DASUCO010000108.1:0-6498 GCA_036275955.1 Acidimicrobiales bacterium | reverse complement strand
CTGGGGATGCTGTCGTCGCTGCACTACGTCGTCGACCTCGTGCGCGACTTCCACGGCATCACCGTGGACCTCGGCACCCTCCCGCAGGACCCCGCCGTCTACGACATGCTCTGCGAGGCCGACTCGGTGGGCGTGTTCCAGGTCGAGAGCCGGGCCCAGATGGCCACGCTGCCCCGCCTGCGGCCGCGCACGTTCTACGACCTCGTGGTCGAGGTGGCGCTCATCCGGCCCGGCCCCATCCAGGGCGGCTCGGTGCACCCGTACATCCGGCGCCGCAACGGGCGGGAGGAGGTCACCTACCTGCACCCGCTGCTGGAGAAGAGCCTGAAGAAGACGCTGGGCGTGCCGTTGTTCCAGGAGCAGCTCATGCAGATGGCGATCGACGTGGCCGGCTTCACGGGCGCCGAGGCCGACCAGCTGCGCCAGGCCATGGGGTCGAAGCGGTCACGCCAGCGCATGGAGCGGCTGCGCGTCCGCCTCTACGAGGGGATGGCCGAGCGGGGCATCACCGGCGAGGTGGCCGATGCGATCTTCGAGAAGCTCGCCGCGTTCGCCAACTTCGGCTTCCCCGAGAGCCACTCGGTGAGCTTCGCCTACCTCGTGTACTCCTCGGCCTGGTTCAAGCTGCACTACCCGGCCGCGTTCTGCGCCGCGCTGCTGAACGCACAGCCCATGGGGTTCTGGTCGCCGCACCCGCTCACGCGCGACGCGGCGCGTCACGGCGTGAAGGTGCGCCGGCCCGACGTGAACGACAGCGACTGGTGGTCGACGCTCGAGCGGGACGACGAGTCGCACCGGCACGCCGCGGTGCGGCTCGGCATCAAGGAGGTGCGGGCCGTGGGGGAGGACCTGGCCAAGCGCATCGCCGCCAACCGGCCGTACACGTCGATGGAGGACTGCGTCCGCCGGGCCGAGGTGCCGCTCCCAGCCATCGAGGCGCTGGCCACCGCCGGCGCGTTCCGCTCGCTCGGCCTCGACCGCCGCGACGCGCTGTGGGCGGCCGGCGCCATCGCCCAGGGCGGCATCGACCGTCTGCCCGGGGTGGTCACCGGCGTCGACGCGCCGGCACTGCCGGGCATGAGCGCGCCGGAGGAGACGGTGGCCGACCTGTGGGCCACCGGCATCAGCACCGGCGCCCACCCGACCGAGCACGTCCGGGGGGCTCTCGACGACCGTGGCGTCCTGACCGCCGAGCAGCTCAAGACGGCGCCCGACGCCAGTCGCGTCGTCGTCGGCGGCGTCGTGACGCACCGCCAGCGTCCGGCCACCGCGTCGGGCACGGTGTTCCTCAACCTGGAGGACGAGACCGGCCTCATCAACGTGATCTGCTCGGCCGGGCTGTGGACCCGCTACCGCCGCATCGCCCGCACGTCACCGGCGCTGGTGGTGCGGGGCACGCTCGAGCGGGTCGACGACGTGGTGAACGTCGTGGCCGACAAGCTGGAGCCCCTGCCGCTCGCCGCCGCGACCAGGAGCCGCGACTTCCGCTGACGGACCATGGCCGTCACCACCCGTTGGCGTCATTTCCGGCCGAATGGTCGACAGCACGCTTCACCAGCCGATCACCTGTGTCGAGGCCAAGGAGTGGGAGCAGCAGAGGTGCACACCGAGAGCCGCGCGATGCGGGCTGTCTGGGTGGGCTATCTCGCGGTGGGTGCCCTGATCACGGCGATCTACCTCGCGATGCCCGCTGGGCCCGGCGCGTTCGTCTACGAGGGCCTCGGTCTGTCGGCGGTGGCCGCCATCGTCGTCGGCGTCCGGCTGCACGGACCTCGCCACGCCGCCCCCTGGTACCTGATCGCCACCGGCCTCGGACTCTTCACCCTGGGCGACTCGATCTACAACGCGAACGCGCACGTCTTCGACACGGCGCCCTTCCCGTCGGTGGCCGACGTGGCCTACCTCGGCGGGTACCCCGTCCTCTGCGCCGGCTTGGTCCAGCTCGTGCGCCGACGCCTGCCCGGCGACGGCGGCTCGCTCATCGAGGCGCTCATCCTGGGCGTCGCCAGCGGCGTGGCGTCGTGGGTCGTGCTGATGCAGCCCTACGCCGACGACCGCGGGCTTCGGCTCATCGAGCAGGTCGCCTCCATCGCCTACCCGGCGGCCGACGTCGTGCTGCTGGTGGTCCTGGCCCGCGTGCTGCTCGCACCGGGTCGCCGGCCGCTTGCCTTCACCGTCCTGTTCGCCGGCATCGCCGCGTCGCTGGCCGCCGACACCGGCTTCGCGTGGCGAACGCTCTACAGCACGTACCTGGCGCCCGATCCCAACGACGTCTTGTATGCACTGTCGTACCTGCTCATCGGGGCCGCCGCGCTGCACCCGTCGATGGTCGACCTCGAGCAGCGCCAGGTGGCCCGCCGGTCCCGGCCCATCTGGCACCTGGTCGTGGTCGGCTTCGCGGCGGTGACGCCGGCCGCGTTCCTGCTGCGCAACGACGAGGACCACATCGGCGTCATCGTGGCCGGCGCCGTGCTCGTGCCGCTCCTGGCACTGGCGCGGGTGGTGATGCTCACTCGTGAGGCCGAACGGCAGGTGTCCGTCGATCCGCTGACGCGCCTGCCCAACCGCTCGGTCCTGTTCGCGCGTGTGAGCGAGGCGCTCGATCGGGCCCGGGGCGCCGGCACCTACGTCGCCGTGCTGTACCTCGACCTCGATCGCTTCAAGTTCGTGAACGACACCTACGGCCAGGTCGTGGGGGACGAGCTGCTGGTCGGTGTGGCCGAGCGGCTGCGCCACGCGATCCGCCACGGTGACGCCGTCGCCCGTGTCGGCGGCGACGAGTTCGTCGTGGTGTGCGAGGGCCTGACCGGCCAGGAGACGGCGCTGTCGGCGGCCGACCGGCTGGCGCTGGCGCTGGCCGAGCCGTTCCCGACCGGGGTCACCTCGTTCTCGATCACCGCCAGCGTCGGCATCGCCATCGGGAGCGGGACCGAGGATCCCGACACGCTCCTCAACGACGCCGACGCGGCCATGTACCGCGCCAAGGAGCGGGGGCGCGGCCGGGCCGAGCTGTTCGAGCGGTCGATGCGGCAGCAGACCTCGGCCGGCACGACGCGGCTGGACGAGGACCTGCACTTCGCCATCGAGCGGGAGGAGCTGCGGCTCTACTTCCAGCCCCAGATCGACCTCGAGTCCGGTGCGCTGATCGGCGTCGAGGCGCTGCTGCGCTGGCAGCACCCGGAGTGGGGCACGCTGCCACCGGCGACGATCGTGCCCATCGCCGAGGAGACCGGCCTCATCGTGCCCATCGGTGAGTGGGTGCTGGACGAGGCGTGCCGCTACGCGCAGCTGTGGAACATCGAGATGACCGTCAACCTGTCGGTGCGCCAGCTGGTCGATCCCGGCATCGTCACCCGCGTGTCCGACGCCCTCGCCCGCTGGGACGTCCCGGCCGACCGCCTCATCATCGACGTGACCGGCTCGTCCGACGCCAGCCGGGACGAGCGGGCGGTGGCCAACCTGCTCCAGCTGCGGGACCTCGGCGTCCACGTGGCCATCGACGACTTCGGCCCGGACGGGGTGACGATCGGCGCGCTGCGCAACCTGCACGCCGACCGTCTCAAGCTCGACCGCTCGATGGTGCTGACCGTGACCGAGAGCGAAGCCGACCGGGTGATCATCGGCGCCCTGTGCGCCCTCGGACGTGACCTCGGCATGAAGATCGTGGCCGAGGGCGTCGAGACGCGGTCGCAGCGTGCCGCACTGGCCGATCTGGGCTGCCACGACGGGCTGGGCCACCTGTGGGCGCCGCCGCTGCCGCCCGGCTCGGTGCTCGACCAGGTCCTGGGCCGCACCCAGACGGCGTAGGTCCGAGACGTAGCGCCCACGGTGCTCGCGGTCGTGACCGGTGCGGCGAGTGGTCTCGGCCGCGGACTCGTGCACCGCCTGCGCGAGCGGGGTGACGACGTCGTCGCCTTGGACGTGGCCGAGGCCGACCACGGCGAGGGCGTGCGGACCGTCAGGTGCGACGTGGCCGACGCCGGCGCACTGCTGCGCGTCCGCGACGAGCTCGGCCCGGTCGACCTGCTCTTCAACAACGCCGGGATCGTGCACGCGGAACCGGCGCGCGTCGTCGCCGTCAACCTCGTCGGCGTGCTGAACGGGGTGGAGGCATTCGTGCCCGGCATGCGCGAGCGCGGGGTGGGCCGGATCGTCAACACGGCATCGCTCCTGGCCGTGCGGCCCAGCGGCCGGCGTGCCGTGTACGCCGCGACCAAGGCGGGTGTGATCGCCTACTCGCTCGGCCTGCGGGACGAGCTTGCCGGCACCGGCGTGGGCGTGAGCATCGTGCTGCCCCACGTCCGGTCGGCCATCGAGGACGGCGACCCGGATGGCCCGGAGGCGGCGTACGTGGCTGCCGGCGCCGATCCCCTCGACGCCGCCGCGGACGTGCTCGCCGGCGTGGACGCCGGGGACCTCTGGGTGGTGGCGGGCACCGATCCGGAGCCGGTGCTGGCCCAGGTGCGACGGTGCTGGCCGTGAGGCGCTCGATTGCGCTGGCGGTGACGGTGCTGCTGGTCACCGGCGCGTGCAGCAGTGGCGACGACGACGAGACGGCGGCGACGACCACCACGACCGAGGCGCCCGGCACGACGACCACCGAGGACCGGCCGTCGACGACCGAGCCCGCCGTCGAGTCGCTCTCGCTCACGGCCGAGTGCACCGGCATCGGCACCCTCGACGGCGACGCCGAGATCAGCTGGCTCAGCGGCGGGCGCATCTGGACGGCACCCGCGAGTGGCGGTGAGGAGCGGTGCGTCGCCCGCTACGCGGGCCCCTCGATGCTGCAGTGGGGCGGTGCCGCCGATCGCCTGCTGGCCGGCACGCACTCGGTGCTCGTCGAGTCGGGCGTCATCGACGTCGTCCCCGACCACGTCGACGCGTTGGCGTGGTCGCGACCGTCGGGCCGCGCCCTCCTCGCTCGCGATGCCGAGGGCGCCACCTCGAAGCTCTCGCTCGTCGGCGAGCCACCGCTCGACCTGCAGCTCCCGTTCACTGAAGGCGAGGTCCTCTACCACCCGGCCGGCACGGCCATCGCGCTCGTGTCCGACACCGAGGCGTCGAGCGCGCCGCCCGACCTGCTCCTCGCCGACAACCGCGGCGAAGACGTGCGGTGGCTCGTCACCAACGAGAGCGCCGACGACATCGACCACCTCGCGTTCACCGCCGACGGCGCGCTCGTGTTCACGGCGCGGCACGGGGACGACCTGCACGTGCACCGCCTCGTGCTCGGCTCGTCGACGGTGGAGAACCTGCTGGCGACCACCGGCGTGCTGGGTTCGCTCGTCACGTCGCCCTACGACGACGAGCTGGTGGCACTCGGTCGGACCGGCTGCACCGACACCGCGTCGCAGGAGCTGTGGCTGCACGACGCGTCGACGACGGGCGACGTTGCTGCCACCGACGCCGCGATGGGCGATCCCGTCGGCTGGCTACCCGACGGCGGGCTTGTCGTGCTCGTCCACGATGACGGCTGCGACGACCAGCCGGGTGACCTCTTCGTCGTGCGCGACGGCACCGCCACCCTGGTGGCCGCCGACGTCGAAGCGGCCGCCGTCCGGTCGCAGCTCCCGCCCCCGCCGCCACCGCCACCCGAGATCGAGGCGGCGCCCGCCTGATAGCGCCACCTCGGCGGCCGGTCGGCCGTCGCTCAGAGGGTGCGACCGGACAGGATCGACTGCGGCTCGTCGCGCACCGGGTCACGCAGCGGGTCGGCCATCACGTCCTTGACCTTGACCAGCAGCCACTGCTTGTCACCGGTGTGCGTCAGTGCCCACGCTCCCTCCAGCTTCTCGCCGTGGAGCCAGACCTTCACGTGGCCCCGCTCGAGGCCGACCGACATCGGCAGCAGGTCGCCCTTCGAGGTGCCGGTCAGGTTGGTGTAGCGGCCTGCGTCCCACACGATGACCTTCTCGCTCTCGTGGTCGGCGTAGGCCAGGTCGTGGTCGGTCGTGAACACGGCCAGGCGCTTGGTCATCGGGTTCAGCGACGGCCCGCGGGGGACGGCCCAGGACACGAGGACCCCGCCGATCTCGAGCCGGAGGTCGTAGTGCATGCGGGTGGCGTCGTGTTGCTGGATCACGAAGCGCGGGAGGGCATGGCGCGACTCGTCCACTACCCTCAGCATGCCGTGGACGACCGACCACGAAACCTGCGGACCATGATCTCGGAGGCGAAGGACACCTCCGAGCTGATGGTCGACCTGGCCTACGCCGCCGTGTACTTCGGCGACCCGCAGATGGCCGAGGAGGTCGAGGAGCTCGAGGAGGCGCTGACCGCCCTCGTCCACGACATGCGCACCGTCTGCGTCATGGCTGCTCGTGCGCCGCGCGAGGCGGACGCCATGTCGTCGGTGCTGCAGGTGGTGTCGTCGATCGAGCGCATCGGCAACGCCGCCGTCGACATCGCCCACATCGTCTCCCACCGCGTCGGCATCCCGCGTGAGCTCGTCGCCGACCTGTCCGAGGCGGAGGAGGTCAGCCACCGCGTGCTGCTGCG
>DASUCO010000107.1:0-20261 GCA_036275955.1 Acidimicrobiales bacterium | reverse complement strand
TGACCTCGAGCACGTCGGGGCCGAGCCACGGCTCCGGTGTGCGGCCTGCGCTCTGCCAGCCGGTGTCGAACCGGTCGATGCCGGTCATCGCCGCCACCGCGTCGGCGGTGGCGCGGATCTCGTCCGGATACGGGTCGCCGGAGTCAACGATGCGTGCCGGCAACGAGTGGGCGGTGAACAGCACCGTCGTGTCCGCCGGCATCGTGGCCAGCGCGTCGCTCACCGCATCGGCCAGGAACGCGATGTACGCCGGCTCGGTGGCCCACGACTCGACGGCGGTGAACGGCACCGTCGACGCCGCTCGCGCTCGGTCGAGGTACTCGCCGACGGACATCGCGCTGTAGTGCGGTGCGAGCACCAGGCCCACGACGCGCTCGCAGTCCCGCAGTGACTCGACGCCGTCCTCGATGAACGGCGCCGCGTGCTTCATGCCGAGCACGACGCGGTACCCGTCGCCGAGCTCCTCCTGGAGGACGCGCGCTTGGGCATCGGTCCGGGCCCGCAACGTCGAGATGCCGCCGACGGCGTCGTAGCGACGGCGCAGGTCGGCCAGCTGCTCCTCGGTCGGTGGCCGGCCCCGCCGGATGTGGGTGTAGTACGCCTCGACCTCGTCAGCGGACGCAGGCGAGCCGTACGCCATGACGAGCACGCCGACCGTCATGACGTGTGCTGGTGTACGAGCTCCACCACGTGCTCGAGCACGTCGGGGTCGGTCTCGGGGAGCACCCCCCACCCGAGGTTGAAGACGTGGCCGGGGCGGCCGGCGTTGGCGTCGAGGATGGCGCGCACGCGCTCGTCGACGACCTCGCGTGGCGCGAACAGCACGATCGGATCGAGGTTGCCCTGCACCGGCACGTCGTCGCCCAGCAGCGCCCGCGCCTCGGCCAGCGGCGTGCGCCAGTCGAGCCCGACCACGTCGGGTCCCGCCTCGTGCATGAGCGACACCAGGTGCTGGGTACCGACGCCGAAGTGGATGCGGGGCACACCGAGGTCGGCGAGCTCGGCGAAGATGCGCGACGTCACCGGCAGCACGTAGCGGCGGTAGTCGTCGGCCGACAGCGAGCCGACCCAGCTGTCGAAGACCTGCACCGCCTGGGCGCCGGCGCCGACCTGGGCGTGCAGCGTCGCGATCGTGATGTCGGCCAGCCGGCCGGCCAGCTCGAACCACGTGTCCGTGTCGCCCAGCATCAGTGCCTTGGTACGTCGGTAGTCGCGCGACTTGCGGCCCTCGACGAGGTACGACGCGACCGTGAACGGCGCGCCGGCGAAGCCGATGAGGGGCACCTCGTCCGGCAGCTCGGCACACGCCAGTCGCGCCGCCTCGAGCACGTAGGGGATGTCGACGTCCGCCTCGAGCGGTCGCAGCCGGTCGACGTCCGCCTTGGTCCGGAACGGCTCGTCGACCACCGGGCCCTTGCCCGGGTCGACGTGGATGCCGGGGACGATCGCCTGCACCGGCGTGAGGAGGTCGGAGAAGAGGATGGCGGCGTCGACGCCGAGCCGACGCACCGGCTGCAGCGTGACCTCGGCCGCCAGCTCGGGCTGGTGGATGACGTCGTCGAAGCGCGGGTTGGCCGTGCGCAGCTCGCGGTACTCGGGCAGCGAGCGCCCGGCCTGGCGCATGAACCACACGGGCGTGCGACTCGCGGGCCGTCCGTTGCACGCGGCGAGGAACGGCGGCTCCGACATCACGACCATCGTGCCCTGCTCAGCGAGCGCGGGCCGAGTCGCGCAGCAGGCGCATCGGCTCCTCGAGCTTGGCCAGATCGCCGCACAGCGGACCGGCGATGTGCTCCTCGAGGCTGGCCAGGTGTGTCGGCAGTGCCTTCTGCACCAGCTTGCGGCCCTTGGCCGTGAGCACGGCCTCGAGGCCGCGCCGGTCCACCGGGCACGCGGCCCGCTCGACGTAGCCGGCCGCCTCGAGCCGGTCCACGAGCCGGGTCATCCCACTGGTGCTGAGGCCGGCGCCCTCGGCCAGCTCGGTCATGCGCAGGTGCTCACCGGGTGTGCGGGCCAGGCGCAGGAGCACGCCGAACTCGGCGCTGCTGATGCCGGCCACCGCCTCCAGCTCGCGCTCGATCTTGGCGTTGACGGCCGCGAACGCCTCCAGGAACAGCCCGAAGGCGGTGATCCGGTCGTCGTCGGCGAGCCCCACGAGAAAAAGGCTACTTGCGGGAACAACCAACAGTGGTCCGTAGTTGTTGCATATACAACTTCTGCTACGACCACATGGAGATCAGATGACCAGCACCGAGACCCGCACCCTCCCCGTCACCGGCACGTGGTCGATCGACCCCAGCCACTCCGAGGTCGGCTTCAGCGTCCGCCACCTCGGCATCAGCAAGACCAAGGGCCGCTTCGGCGCGTTCAGCGGCGACATCGTCATCGCCGAGCGACCCGAGGACTCGCGCGTCAGCGTCGAGATCGACGCCGCCAGCGTCGACACCAGGGATGCCGGCCGCGACGAGCACCTGCGCAGCGCCGACTTCTTCGACGTCGAGACGCACCCGACGCTCACGTTCACGGCCACCGACGTCGCCGCCAAGGGCGATCACTGGGCCGTCACCGGTGACCTGACCATCGCCGGCGTGACCAAGTCGGTCGTGCTCGACACCGAGGTGACCGGCCTCGTCACCGACCCGTGGGGCAACGACCGCGTCGCCTTCCACGCCACCGCCGAGGTCAACCGTGAGGACTTCGGCCTCACGTGGAACGCGGCGCTGGAGACCGGCGGCTTCCTCGTCGGCAAGACGGTGAAGCTCGACCTCGAGGTCGAGGCCGTCCTCCAGAAGTAGAGACGCGATCGCCGGTTCGAAGGGGGTTCCAGTACGATCTGGAACCCCCTTTCGGCGAGGAGCAGCACTGGCCGGACATCCCGACCTCGAAGCGGAGCAGGCGTACGTCGACGAGGCGTACGCGCACCTGCAGAAGGCCCGTCAGAAGGCCCTCGACCTCCGTCGCCTGAGCACCACGGGGCCGGGCGGGACCCACCAGGCCCGCTACGAGAGCGAGATCGTCGAGGACACCATCCGGGCCCGGCTGGCCCAGCTGGACCTGGGCGAGGACCTGGCGCTGGTGTTCGGGCGCATCGACCCCGAGGCCAGCGACGACCGCTGGTACATCGGCCGCGTCGCCGTCTCCAACGACGACCAGGACCCGATCGTCGTCGACTGGCGAGCGCCGGTGGCCGAGCCGTTCTACCGGGCCACCGGCCGCAACCCGATGGGGCTCGTGCGCCGCCGCCACTTCGCCACTCGCGGCCAGCGCGTCCTCGACATCGAGGACGAGATCTTCGGCGAGATCGGCGCCGAGGGCGGCCTCGTCGGGTCGTCCACGCTCATGGCCGCGCTCGAGCGCGGTCGCACCGGCCGACTGGGCGACATCGTCGCCACCATCCAGACCGAGCAGGACGAGATCATCCGCGACGAGCTCGGCGGCGTCGTCGTCGTGCAGGGTGGGCCGGGCACCGGCAAGACCGTCGTCGCCCTCCACCGCGCCGCGTACCTGCTGTACACGCATCGGTTCCCGCTGGAGGGCCAGGGCGTGCTCGTCGTCGGGCCCAACCGGCTGTACCTGCGCTACATCGAGCGGGTCCTCCCGTCGCTGGGCGAGGCCGGCGTGGAGCTGGCGCTGCTGGCCGACCTGGTGCCCGAGGAGATCGGCGAGGGGCGCGGCGGCGCACTGGCCAACCGGGTGAAGGGCGATCTGCGCATGGTGCCGTTCATCGCCAAGGCCGTGCGCGACCGCGAGCGGCCGCTGCGTCAGGACCTCGAGGTCGGCTTGGGCGTCATGAAGCTGCGCGTCACCGTCGAGGCCACGCAGCGCATCGTGCGCAGCGCCCGCAAGCGGGCCCGCACGCACAACGCCGGCCGGCGCTTCGTCGAGCAGGGCGTGTGGGAGGCGCTCGCCGCCTCCGCCCGCGGTGAGCTCGACCCCCAGACCGTCCAGCAGCGGCTTCGTGGCAACGAGGTCGTGCGCGAGGCGTTCGAGCGCATGTGGCCGGTGCTGACCCCGGTCGATCTGCTGCGCGACCTGTTCGGCTCGAAGCCGCTCCTCCGCCTCGCGGCGGGCGACGCGCTGTCGGACGAGGAGCAGGCGTCCCTCTACCTGGAGCGGGGCGACCACGACGACCACACGCGCTGGACGATGGCCGACGTGCCGCTGTTCGACGAGGCGCGATCCCTCCTCGGTCCGAAGCCGCGGGCTGACGAAGAGGAGCCGCGCACCTACGGGCACATCGTCATCGACGAGGCGCAGGACCTGTCGCCCATGCAGCTGCGCATGCTCGCCCGCCGCTCGCTGGGCGGGTCGATGACGGTCGTCGGCGACATCGCCCAGGCCACCGGCCCGTGGGCGCCGGGCTCGTGGCAGGAGGTGCTGCACCACCTGCCGTCGCGCAAGCCGTCACGCTTGCGCGAGCTGAGCATCGGCTACCGCACGCCGGCGTCGATCATGACGCTGGCGAACAAGGTGCTGGCCGTCGCCGCGCCCGACCTCACGCCACCCACCGCCGTGCGCGCCGGTGACGACGAGCCGCTCATGCTCCACGCGACGGACCTGCCGGCCGAGGTCGCCGCGCTGGCGCGCGCCGAGCGCGACGCGGTGGGCGAGGGCAACGTCGCCGTCGTCGTGCCCGACTCGCTGCTCGGTCCCGTCGCCGAGGCGCTCACTGCTGCCGGCGTCGACCACGCCGATGCTGGCCGCACCGGCATCGACGCCCAGGTCAACCTGGTGCCCGTGCGCCTGGTCAAGGGCCTCGAGCTCGACTCGGTCATCGTCGTGGAGCCGTCGCGCATCGTGAGCGAGGAGCCCCAGGGCCTGCGCTCCCTCTACGTCGCCCTCACCCGCGCCACCCAGCGCCTGGCCGTCGTCCACGCCGAGCCTCTCCCCGACGCCCTGACCTGACGGCTTTGGTGATGCCAGCGGGTCGAAGACGACCCGCTGACATCACCAGAACGCCGAGAGGTCGTCGTTCGGGGCGGCGCGGTTGCGGCGGGTGTGGGGGCAGCCGGTGCATGCGTGCTCGATGACGAAGTCGCCGCGCTCGTAGAGCACGCGCACGGGTCGCATCCGGGCGCGACACGTCGCTGCCCGGTCGCCGGGGTGCACATCGACGTGCAGGGACCACAGGCAGGCCGGGCAGTGGTTCGTGTAGCCGTTCCCGGTGACGGCGGTGCCGCACCGGGAGCACGAGAAGTCCTCGCGCGTGCGCGTGAAGCGCCGCGACAGAACGCACCACCTCGCTTCGTCGAACCGAACGGGAGCGCGCCGGGGTGATCCGTGGGGATCGCCTTCATCGGCGTGCGGGCGTCAGGTCGTCGAAGCGTCTACCTCCTCGGTCGCACCGTAGGCCTGCGAGGCTGCGGCGTGGCGCGAATTGCGGTGATCGGCGGCGGGCCGGCGGGGCTGTGGGCGGCCCGGCGGGCGCAGGCCGCCGGCCACGAGGTCACGGTCTACGAGCGCGACGCGGCGCCGGGCGGCATGGCGCGCTCGTTCGACGTGGCCGGCGTTCGCGTGGACCACGGCAGCCATCGGCTGCACCCGTCGACCGACCCCGCCATCCTGCGCGAGCTGCAGACGCTCGTCCCCCTGCAGTGGCGACCGCGGAACGGTCGGATCCGGCTGCTCGGGCGCTGGCTGCGGTTCCCGCTCCGCCCGCTGGACCTCGTTCGGCACTTGCCACCCCGCGTCGCCCTCGACGCGCTCGTCCACTCGCGCACGGAGCGAGCCGACACGTACGCCGAGGTCGTCCGCGCCCGCTTCGGCCCCGCCATGCTCGAGCACTTCTATGGCCCGTTCGCCCGAAAGCTGTGGGGACTCGAGCCCGACGAGCTGAGCGGCGAGCAGGCGCGCCGGCGCATCTCCGTGTCGTCGCCGTGGGCCGTCGCCCGCAAGGCGCTGCGCCGCGAGCGACCTGGCTTCTGGTACCCCGAGCGTGGCTTCGGCGCCATCGTGGAGGCGTTGGCGAGCGACGTCGAGGTGCGCACGAACGCCGAGGTGCTCTCGCTCGACGAGCTCGACGCCGACCTCGTCTGGTCGACGATCCCGCTGCCGGCGCTGGCGCGCATGGCCGGCGGCCCCCACACGGCGCTGCGCTTCCGCGCGCTGGCGCTCGTGTACCTGGTGCTCGACCATCGGCCGTGGACGACGTTCGACGCCCACTACCTGCCGGGCCCGGAGACGCCACTCACGCGCGCGTCGGAGGTTCTGAACTACCGCGAGTCGGCAGCCGACCCGACCGATCGGACCGTGCTGTGCGCCGAGCTGCCGTGCGCGGTGGGCGACGAGCACTGGTCGATGGCCGATGCTGCGCTGGGCGCGCTGGCGGCGCGCGACCTCGGCGTCGATCCGGTCGAGGTCGTGGTCAAGCGGCTGCCGGCGGCGTACCCGATCTACGACCGCGGCTTCGACCACGGGCTCGGCCTGCTGGAGGACTGGCTCGCCTCGCGACCTGATCTCATCTCGTTCGGCCGCGGTGGGCTCTTCGCCCACGACAACACGCACCACGCGCTGGCCGAGGGCGAGGCGGCGGCGGCGTGCCTGCGGGCCGACGGGACGTGGGACGCGGCCGCGTGGTCAGCGGCGCGGGCGCGCTTCGCCACTCACGTCGTTGAAGACTGAGCTACTCGGCGATCGGGTGCCGGCTGCCGTCATCGGGGTCCACCCACACCCGCACGATCCGGCCCGTCATCTCGTCCCGGAACCGCTCCGACGTGGGGCGCCAGTCGAGCTCGGGGATGTCGGCCTCGTCGTGGCGCCGGTTGGATGACGGCTCGACCTCGATCGGCAGCGCCGGCAGGCCGACCATCGCCTTGTCGAGATCGGCCTGCGTCTGCGCGTCGTACGCGGCGCCGACGCGCTCGGCGAACTCCTCCATCTCGAGTCGACCGTCGAGCAGGTGACGCCGCAGCTGCAGCACGGCGCGCTCGCGCTCCGGATCACCGATGCGCAGGCTCAACGGGAGCGCGCCTCGAGCGACGTCGTCAGCTGGAGGTGGTGCTCCGACACGGCTCGGAACGTAGTTGCACCTCGCGCCAGATCGCGGGCGCGACCCGCCGCAGGTAGGGGAGCAGCCGCACGAACGAGTCGCCAGAGGAGCGGAACGAGTACGTGATCGGCACCTCTGCGTACCGGAAGCCCTTGCGCTGCAGCTCGAGCGTGAGCACCTGCGCGTAGTTGAAGTCGTGCGAGATCTCGGCCGCCATGGCCGCGTCGCGCGAGAGCGCGCGGTAGCCGCTCTGCCCGTCGGTCACGGGCAAGCCGGTCAGCAGCCGCACCGCGTGCGTGAGGACGCGGTTGCCGACGCGACGGTGCGGCCGCATCGAGCGGATCTCGCCCATGAACCGGCTGCCCACGACGTAGTCGGCGTCGCCGCCCATGATGGGGGCGATGAGCGTGCGGATCGCGGCCGGGTCGTACTCGCCGTCGGCATCGCAGAACGCGACCACGTCGGCGCCGCGCTCGACCGCGGCGCGCAGACCGATGCGCACGGCGGCGCCCAGCCCGAGCCCGTCCGTGCGCACGACCGTGGCGCCCGCGGCCCGCGCCACGTCGCCGGTGCCGTCGTCCGAGCCGTCGTCCACGACGATGACGTCGACGCCGGCCGGTGCCCGGCGGATCACGGCCTCGATGCGCGGCGCCTCGTTGCGAGCCGGCAGCACCAGGGCGATCATCCTGGGATGTTAGGCATGCCTAACATGAAGCTCCGAACCGGGATGCTGGCCCTCGGCGTGCTGACAACGCTGTGGTGCCTGCCCGGCATCGGCGTGCGGGCCACCTACGGCGCGCACGTGGCGGTCGACGAACCGCAGTACCTGCTGTCGGCCACGTCGCTGTGGGAGGACCTCGACCTCGACATCAGCGACGAGCTGGCCGGCGAGCGGTGGCGCACGTACCACGAGTCCGAGCTGCCCCGACAGACGAAGGTGCTGGCCGACGGGCGCGAGGTCAGCCCGCACGACCCGCTGCTCCCGTTGGTCCTGGCGGTGCCCATGGGCGTCGCCGGCTGGGTTGGGGCGAAGGTGGCGATGGCCGTGCTCGCCGGCCTCCTGGCGGCGACGATGCTCTGGGTCGCGGTGCGACGGCTCGCGCTGCCGACGACGCGCGCGGCGGCGTGCGTCGCCTGCTTCTCGTTGGCGGCGCCGCTCACCGTCTACGGCACCCAGATCTATCCGGAGCTGCCCGGCGCGCTGGCACTGACGATCGGGGTCGGCGCCGTCCTCGGTTCGTCGCGTCGCAGCGCGATCGTCGCCGGTCTCGCCGTCGTCGCACTGCCGTGGCTGTCGGTGAAGTACGCGCCGGTCGCTGCCGTCCTGGCCACGCTGGCGCTGTGGCGTCTTCCCCGTCACCGCGTCGCGCTCCTCGCGTGGTTCGTCGCCAGCGGGGTGGTGTTCGCCGTGGGCCACCTCGTCGTCTACGGCGGACTGACCCCGTACGCGGCCGGCGACCACTTCACCGGTGGCGAGGCGACGGTGGCCGGCACCGATCCCGACTGGCTCGGTCGCAGCCGTCGCCTCCTCGCGCTGCTGGTCGACCGCGACTACGGGCTGGTGGCGTGGCAGCCGGCGTGGCTGCTGGCCATCCCCGCGGTGGGCGCCGCCGCCCGTCGGCGCTCGCCGCTCCTGCCCATCCTGTTGGCCGGCTGGCTCACGGCCACGTTCGTGGCCCTGACCATGCACGGCTTCTGGTGGCCCGGCCGCCAGGTCGTCGTCGTGCTGCCGATCCTGGTGCTGCTCATCGCCCAGTGGGCCCCGACGCGACTCGTCGTCGCCGGACTCGTCACGGGCAGTGCGCTGTGGTGGTGGCTGGTCCTGGGAGACAGCACGTTCGTCGTGCACTGGCGCGCGCACGGCTGGCTGCGGCCACTGCTCGTCCCCGCCAACGACGACGTCCGTCTGGCGGCGTGGACGCTCATCGCTGCCGCGCTGCTCGCGCTCGGCTGGCGATCAGGTCGTGGCGACGAGGATGCGCTGGCTGGCGAAGGCACCGACGCCGATCACGCGCTCGCCGATCCGCACGGTCACGGTGCCGTCCGGTGACGCCGCCTCCACCACGCCCGACCGTCCCGGCGTGATCTCGCTGTCCTCCAGGAACTCGAGCAGGCCCGGCGTGAACTCGAGCTCCTCGGGGATGCGGCTCACGGTGAACGTGCCGCCCACACCGAGGTCGATGAGCGCGACGGCGTCGGGCGCCTCGTAGCGCGACCCGGGGATGGGGTTGCCGTGCGGGCACGTCGTCGGGTTGTCGAGCAGCCGGTTGATCGCGGCCTCGACCGGCTCGGACAGCACGTGCTCCCACTTGCCGGCCTCGTGGTGGGCCTCGGCCCACGCCAGCCCGAGGACGTCGGTGAGGAAGCGCTCGGCCAGGCGGTGCCGGCGCACGACCTGCTCCGCCAACCGGCGACCGGCATCGGTGAGCCCGATGGTGCCCTTGGTGGTGCGGACGAGCCCTTCCGCCGTCATCCGCCGGATCATCTCCGACACGGCTGGCCGGGAGACCCCGAGGCGCTCGGCGATGCGGGCCTGGATGACGTCCAGGTCGTCCTCGCGCAGCTCGAAGATCGCCTCGCAGTACTGCTCGAACGCGGGGTGCAGCAGCTCGGCCATGTGCCGCAAGCGTACGGCCCGGGTACGGAGGTCACATGGCGGAAGTGCTCGTGACGTACAAAGACCCGGAGTCGGCCAGACGGGCCATCCGGACCCTCGAGTCGCACGGTGTGGACGCGGCTCACATCCACCTGGCCTCGGCGCCAGGGGCGCACGTGCCCAAGACCGACGAGGCCATGCGCCAGCCGGACATGGCGGTGACCGGCACGATCGGTCGGCGCGGCTTCGGTACCGCCGCGGTCATGAGCCTCCTGCTAGCCGCCGTCGGCGGGGCCGTGGGCTGGTTCGCATCGGGCGGCGACCAGACGGGCGCCGCCATCGGCGCCATCGGCGGCTTCATGGCTGGCGGCGCGCTCGGCTTCTTCTACGGCGGTGCCTCCGCCCTCGCTGTCAGCGAGGAGTGGGGCGACACCTTCGAGACGACGGGCGAGACCACGCTCACGCTGACGGTGCCGGATCACCAGGTGATCGACCTGCGCGAGCGCATCGACAGCACCGACCCGGATCGCGTCCTCGTCACCTGACGTCGCGTCACGGGGGATCGCTACCGTGACCCCAGTGAGCGAGCGAGGCACGAGCGAGCGAACCAGTGTCACCGCGGGTCTTCTGCGCGCGCAGGCGAGCAGGGCTCGAGTGCACGGCACACCGCCGCTTGATCAACGGTGAAGGACGTGCTCGAAAGGTTCAGCGCGCCGGTCCGGGAGTGGTTCCGCACCTCCTTCCCCGGGCCCACCGCGGCACAGGAGCAGGGCTGGCCCGCGATCGCGTCCGGCCAGCACACGCTGCTGCTGGCCCCGACCGGTTCGGGCAAGACGCTGGCCGCGTTCCTGTGGGCGCTCGACCAGCTCGCGGTCAACCCGACCGATGCCGAGCAGACGCGCGTCGTGTACATCAGCCCGCTGCGCGCGCTGGCCGTGGACGTCGAGCGCAACCTGCGGGCGCCGCTGCAGGGCATGGAGATGGCGGCGGATCGCCTCGGCGAGTCGATCACCGTCCCCACCGTCGGCATCCGCACCGGCGACACGCCCGCCGACGAGCGCCGCGTCATGCGCCGGCACCCGCCGGACATCCTGATCACGACCCCCGAGTCGCTGTTCCTCATGCTGACGTCGCAGGCGCGGGAGACGCTCACCGGCGTCACCACGGTCATCATCGACGAGATCCACGCCATGGCCGCCACCAAGCGCGGCGCCCACCTGTCGCTCACCATCGAGCGGCTCGAGCAGCTCATCACCGCCAACGGCAACCCGGCGCCGCAGCGCATCGGCCTATCGGCCACGCAGCGCCCGCTCGACGAGATCGCCCGCTTCCTCGGCGGCCGGCACAACGCTGCGGAGCCGCCAGGCGGAGCAGCCGGTGAGACCGGTGCTGCTGCGTTGCACGCAACGGAGCGAGCTCGCGAGCGCAGTGAATCATCATGGCGTGAGGTGTCGATCGTCGATGCCGGCTCCCGTAAGCAGCTCGAGGTCGAGGTCATCGTGCCCGTCGAGGACATGGGTCGGCTGGGCGAGGTCATCGAGGAGCCCATGAGCGGGCCGGCGGCGGCGCCGCCGTCGCGCCACAGCATCTGGCCCTCGATCCACCCCCGCCTGCTCGAGCTGATCCACGAGCACCGGTCGACGCTGATCTTCGTCAACGCCCGGCGGCTGGCCGAGCGCCTCGCGTCGCGCCTCAACGAGCTGCACGACGCCGAGGTCGAGGGCCGCGCCGCCATCGAGCACGCGTCGTCGTTCGTCGGCGCGCTGGGGACCGGTGACGGCGAGCTGGTCAAGGCCCACCACGGCTCGCTGTCGCGCGAGCAGCGGCTCATCATCGAGGACGACCTCAAGGCCGGTCGGCTCAAGGCGCTCGTCGCCACGTCGTCGCTGGAGCTCGGCATCGACATGGGCGCCATCGACCTCGTGATCCAGGTCGAGTCGCCCGGTTCGGTGGCGTCTGGTCTGCAGCGCATCGGTCGCGCCGGCCACAACGTCGGCGAGTCGAGCAAGGGCAAGGTCTTCCCCAAGCACCGGGGCGATCTCGTCGAGGCCACCGTCGTCGTGCAGCGCATGCGCGACGGGCTGGTCGAGGAGACGCGCTACCCGCGCAACGCCATCGACGTCCTGGCCCAGCAGATCGTCGCCATGTGCGCGCTCGAGGACTGGACGGTCGCCGACCTGGCCGCGCTCGTGCGACGCGCTGCCGGCTTCGCCGAGCTCACGGACGACGCGCTCACCGCCGTGCTCGACCTGCTCGACGGTCGCTACCCGTCGACCGAGTTCGCCGAGCTGCGCCCCCGCATCGTGTGGGACCGCGTCGCCGGCACGTTGCGGGGGCGGGCCGGGGCCCAGCGGCTCGCCGTCACCAACGCCGGCACCATCCCCGACCGCGGCCTGTTCGGCGTGTTCCTGCCCGAAGGCGGCCGCGTCGGCGAGCTCGACGAGGAGATGGTCTACGAGTCGCGGCCGGGCGACACGTTCCTGCTCGGTGCGTCGACGTGGCGCATCCAGGACATCACCTACGACCGCGTGATCGTGACGCCAGCGCCCGGCGAGCCGGGGAAGATGCCGTTCTGGCACGGCGACAAGCCGGGTCGGCCGTTCGAGCTCGGTCGTGCCGTCGGGGAGCTGCAGCGCAAGGTGCGCCAGCCGGACTCTGTGGCGTGGCTGGTGCGGGACTACGGCCTCGACCGGTGGGCGGCGGAGAACCTCGTCCGCTACATCGAGGAGCAGGCCGAGGCCACCGGGGTCGTCCCCGACGACCGCACGATCGTCGTCGAGCGGTTCCGCGACGAGATCGGCGACTGGCGCATCTGCATCCACTCGCCGTTCGGCGCCCGCGTCCACGCGCCGTGGGCCATGGCGATCGAGGCGCGCCTGCGCGACGACCTCGGCATGGAGATCCAGACGATCTGGAGCGACGACGGCATCGTGCTGCGCCTGCCGGAGACCGACGACGACGTGCCGATCGACGAGATCAGCATCGATCCCGATGTCGTCGAGGACCTCGTCGTGCGCGCCCTGCCGGACACGTCGCTGTTCGCCTCGCGCTTCCGCGAGAACGCGGCGCGCGCCCTGCTCCTGCCGCGGCGGCGCCCCGGTCAGCGCACCGCGCTGTGGCAGCAGCGGCAGCGGTCGGCCGACCTGCTGCAGGTCGCCGCCGCCTACCCGCAGTTCCCGCTGCTGCTCGAGACGACGCGCGAGTGCCTGCGTGACGTGTTCGACATCGCCGGCCTCAAGGAGCTGCTGACCTCGATCCGCAACCGCAAGGTGCGCGTCGTGTCGGTGGAGACGCAGGAGGCGTCGCCGATGGCGTCGTCACTGCTGTTCGGCTGGATCGCCGCGTTCATGTACCAGGGCGACGCTCCGCTGGCCGAGCGCCGTGCCGCGGCGCTGTCGCTCGACCGCAACCTGCTGGCCGAGCTCCTCGGCGCCGAGGAGCTGCGCGAGCTGCTCGACCCCAACGTCCTGGCCGATCTCGAGCTGGAGCTGCAGTGTCTGGTCGACGGCCGCCGCGCCCGTGACCCGGACGAGCTGCACGACCTGCTGCGCCGTCTCGGCGACCTCTCGATCGACGAGCTGGACCTGCGCGCCACTGGCCCCGTCGCCGAGTGGGTCGACCAGCTGGTGCGCGAGCGGCGCGCCATCGAGGTGCAGATCGCCGGCGAGCCGCGCGTCGCCGCCGCCGAGGACGCCGGTCGCCTGCGCGACGCGCTGGGGGTGCCGGTGCCACCGGGCCTGCCCGAGGTGTTCCTGGCCGTCGTCGAGCGCCCGCTCGACGAGCTGGTGCACCGGTACGCCCGCACGCACGGTCCGTTCCTCACCGCCGACGTGGTGCGGCGGCTGGGCGCGGCCGCCGATCGCGTGAACGACGTGCTGCTGCGGCTGGAGGCATCGAGCAAGGTCGTGCGCGGCGAGTTCCGGCCCGAGGGCGTCGAGCGCGAGTGGTGCGACGACGAGGTGCTTCGCGTCCTGCGCCGACGGTCGCTGTCGGCGCTGCGCAAGGAGGTCGAGCCCGTCGACGCGGCCACGCTGGGTCGCTTCCTGCCGGCGTGGCACGGCATCGGCGAGCCCAACCGCGGCATCGACGCGGTGGCCGACGCCATCGCCCACCTGCAGGGCGCGGTGGTGCACGCGTCGGTGCTCGAGAGCGACGTCCTCCCCGCGCGGGTGCTCGGCTACAACCGCAGCGACCTCGACCTGCTGTGCTCGTCGGGTGAGGTGGTGTGGACCGGCGCCGGCGACGGGCGCGTGGCGCTGTACTCGCGCGACCAGGTCTCCCTGCTGGCACCACGGCTGCCCGACGAGCTGCCGTCCGAGGAGATCCACGAGTCGCTGCGCGCCGCGCTGGCCCAGCGGGGCGCGCTGTTCTGGCCCGACCTCGTGGCCGCCGCCGGCACCGCCGACGAGAAGACGGTGCTTGCCGCGCTGTGGGACCTGGTGTGGTCGGGTGAGATCACCAACGACACGCTGGCCCCGCTGCGAGCGTGGCTGGCCGGCTCGACGTCGTCGGCGCAGCGCCGCCGCGGTCGACGGCCGCGGCCCGGTCGCATCTCGCGCGTGGGGCCACCGGCCGGCGCCGGGCGCTGGTCGCTGACGGCGCCGCTGCTCGAGCCGCAGCCGACGCCGACCGAGCGGGCCCACGCCCGCGCTCGCGCCCTGCTGGAGCGGCACGGCGTCGTGACCCGGGAGGCGGTGCTGGCCGAGGGCGCCGAGGGCGGGTTCACCGCCGTGTACGGCGTCCTCAAGGCGATGGAGGAGACCGGCGCCGTGCGCCGCGGCTACTTCGTGGCCGGGCTCGGCGCCGCCCAGTTCGCGGTGCCGGGCGCCGTCGACCGCCTGCGGGCCGAGCGCCAACCGGTCGGCGGCCCGCTCGACGCCGACCGCCCCCCGGTGGTGCACGTCCTGGCCGCCACCGACCCGGCCCAGCCCTTCGGCGCCGCGCTGTCGTGGCCGGACTCGGCGGGACGTCCGGCGCGCGCCGCCGGCGCGCAGGTGGTGCTGGTCGACGGCGAGGCGGCCGCCTACCTCGAGCGGGGCGGCCGCACGTTGGTCACGTTCCCCAAGGCGCAGGAGACCGACGCGTGGGTCGACGGGCTGGTGGCGTTGGTCAAGGAGCACCGCGTCGGTCGCCTGTCGATCCAGAAGATCGACGGCGAGTCGGCGTCGTCGTCGTCGATCGCGCCGTCGCTGCGGGCGGCCGGCTTCCAGGAGGGCTACAAGGGCCTCACCCTGTCGGCGCGCTAGCTAGTCGCGTCGGTGTTCGGGCACCACGCAGACGGCGCCGTCGCTGAAGCCGACCGGCTCGACGCCGAGCGCGCGGTTGAAGCGCGCCCGGTAGTGCTCCCACGCGATGTACGACGCCAGCTCGATGAGCTGCGTGCGGGTGAACCGCGCATCGAGGCGGGCGCGCAGCTCGTCCGGGATCTCCACCGGCTCACCGAGCATGGCGACGGCGAGGTCGATGGCGAGTCGCTCGTCCTCGTCGAACGCGTCAGACGTTCTCGTGGCGCGACAGCTCGTGCAGCTGTCGCTCGCTGACACCCATCGCCCGGCTCACGGCCGAGCCGATGTCCATTCAGAACGGGCACCCGATGCGGCTCGACGTCTTCAGCGATGCCAGCGCCTTGAGGCGCGCGTCGACCTTGCCGCTCACGAGCTGGGCGGTCTCCATGGCGCCGACGCCCAGTGCCATCGCCGGGCGCTTGGCGTAGGTCGCTGCGAGCGCAGCCTGGTTGCGCTTCGCCCGTGGGAGGACCGTGGCGTATGCCCGCAGCTTCGACAGCAGCGTCACGCTCTGGTTCTACCGTGCCTTCCGTGGCCGACGAAATCGTGCGCGATCGACCGATGGATCAGCTGAGCGAGCTCCGTCGCTTCCTCGCCACCCACCGCGAGGCCCTGCTCGACATGCTCGACGGCATCACCTTCGAGCAGGCCACGTCGATGCCGACGGTGAGCGACCTCTCCCTCTACGGCATCGTGAAGCACTGCGCGTTCGTCGAGCGCCGGTGGGTGCTCGGCGCCATCGGCCGGCAGCTCATCCCCGGCATCGTCCCGCCGGAGAACCGCGACCAGGAGTTCCGCGCCGACCCCGGTGAGGACCTCGACTGGCTGCGGCAGTTCTACGCCGGCGTCGCTCGTGAGAACGACGTCGTGCTCGACGCGTGCGACCCCGATGCCTGGAGCGGCCGCGAGGGGATGACCGTGCGCGGCGTGCTGCTCCACCTCATCGAGGAGCTGGCGCAGCACCGCGGCCAGGCCGACATCCTGCGAGAGGCCATCGACGGACGAAAGGACCTCGACTGATGCCCCCGACCCCGTTCGAGCCGCAGCCCGACGAGCTCAGCGGCTACCGCACGTTCATCGGCATCCAGCACGACGCCATCCGCCAGAAGCTGGACGGTCTCACCGACGAGCAGGCGCTGTCCGCGCCGACGGCCAGCGACCTCTGCATGCTCACGCTCGCCAAGCACGCGGCGTTCTGCGAGCGCCGGTGGATGCGTGCCGTCGGCCGGCTCGACATGACCGGGTACTGGCCGCCCAGCGATCCGGGCGAGGAGCTGCGCGTCGATCCCGGCGACACCGTCACCTCGATGCTGGCACTGCTCGACGAGGTCGGCGCGGCGAGCAAGGAGATCCTCGCCGCGGACGTCGACCTCGACACCGTCGACGACAGCGGTCTCAACAGCCGGTGGATCCTGCTGCACCTGATCGAGGAGCTGGCCCGCCACGCCGGGCACGCCGACATCCTCCGCGAATCGTTGGACGGCACGACGGGGGTCTAGCGAGCGCCGCTGACGCGGGAACCGGGCCACCCGGTGGCGAACTGTCCCCGACATGCCCGCCGATCTGCCGCGCCTCATCCCCGTCGACGACTTCTTCGAGAACCCGGAGAAGGCCGGTGGCCAGATCAGCCCCGACGGGCGCAAGCTCGCCTACCTGGCGCCCGAGGAGAACCGGCTCAACGTCTGGGTCCGCACGATCGGCGCCGACGACGACACCTGCGTCACCCACGACCACGTCCGCGGGATCCAGCGGTTCTTCTGGTCCCGCGACTCGCGCCGGATCCTCTACGTGCAGGACCAGGGGGGCAACGAGAACTTCCGGCTCTACGTGTCGGACCTCGAGCGGCCTGCCGCCGACGCCGTCGACCTCACGCCCTTCGACGGCGTGCGGGCCGAGATCGAGGCGGTGCCGGAGAACGACCCGACCCACGTCGTCGTCAGCCTGAACAAGCGCGATCCGCAGCTGTTCGACCCGTACCGGCTCGACCTCGAGACCGGTGCGCTCGAGCAGCTGGCCGAGAACCCGGGCAACATCGGCGGCTGGCACGTGGCTCACGACGGTCGCCTGCTGGCGGCGTCGGCACAGACGCCGACGGGCGACACCGAGATCCTCGTGCGCGACGACGACCAGTCCGAGTTCCGCTCGCTGCGCGTGTACGCCAACGAGGACGGCGGCCACGTCTTCGGGTTCACCCCCGACCTGTCCGCGCTGTGGGTCGCCTCGGCGGTCGGCGTCGACAAGCTGCGCCTGGTGCAGCTCGACGTCGCCACCGGTGAGGAGACGCCGGTGGACGGCGACGACGAGGTCGACCTGATGTCGGCCATCGTGCGCGCGCGCACCGGTGAGCTGCTGGCCACGATCTACGTGAAGGACCGGCTCGCCTGGCACTTCTTCGACGACGAGGTCGAGGCCAAGGTCGAGGCGGCACGCCGGCTGCACCCGGGTGACCTCCAGGGCCTGAGCTGGGACACGACGGAGACCAAGCTGGTGGTCACCTTCAACGACGACCGCGAGCCCGGCGTGACGTTCTTCTACGACACCGAGGTCGGCAGCGGGGACTTCCTCTTCAAGCCGCGCCCGAAGCTGGTGGCCGACGAGCTGGCGCCGATGACGCCGATCCGCATCGAGTCGCGTGACGGGCTGACGCTGCACTCGCTGCTGACGCTGCCGATCGGCGTCGAGCCCCGGAACCTCCCGATGGTGCTGCTCGTCCACGGCGGGCCGTGGGCGGCCGACATGTGGGGCTACCACCCGGAGGCGCAGTTCCTCGCCAACCGCGGCTATGCGGTCCTGCAGGTGAACTACCGCGGCTCGACCGGGTTCGGGAAGGCGTTCCAGCACGCGGCCGAGCACGAGTTCGCCGGGAAGATGCACGACGACCTGATCGACGCCGTCGACTGGGCCGTGAAAGAGGGCTACGCCGATCCGGCACGCGTCGCCATCTACGGCGGGTCCTACGGCGGCTACGCCACGCTCGTCGGCGTCACCTTCACGCCCGACGTCTTCGCTGCCGCCATCAGCTACGTCGGGCCGTCAAGCCTCGTCACGCTCATCCGATCGTTCCCGCCGTACTGGCGCCCGTTCATGGAGGGGTCGTGGTTCCGCTACGTCGGCGACCCCGGCACCGAGGAGGAGCCCAACGCCGAGGTCGAGGCCGAGCTGCTGCGGCGCTCGCCGATCTCGTACGTCGATCGCATCGTGACGCCGCTCATGGTCGTGCAGGGCGCCAACGACCCGCGCGTCACCAAGGTGGAGTCGGATCAGATCGTCGCCGCCCTGCGCGAGCGGGGCGTCGAGGTGGAGTACATCGTCAAGGACGACGAGGGGCACGGCTTCGCCAACCCCGAGAACCGGCTCGACCTGTACCGCGCCATGGAGCGCTTCTTCGCTCAGCACCTGGGCGGCCGCTCCGCCTCCTGATCAGGGAGCACGCGTGGGAGCTCGTCCAGCAGCTCGCGCGCCAGGAAGCCGATCCCGCCCAGCCGCTCGCCGGCCCGGCCGTGCAGACGCGCGCCCCAGAGCGCGGCGGCCTCCGGCGTGGCGCCGCGCGCGGCGAGCCCGGCGACGGCGCCGGCGGCCACGTCACCAGAACCTGACGTTGCCAGGCCCAGGCAGCCGGAGTCGTCTGTCCACGTGCGGCCGTCGGCTGCGGCGACGGTCGTCGCCGCGTCGCGGCAGGCGACGACGATGCCCAGCCGGCGTGCGACGCTGACGGCGTCGGAACCGAGGTGCGCGAGCTCACTGGCGTTGGGCACCGCGATGACGCGACCGGGCACGCCGTCGCGGCGGCCCAGCGCCGGAAGCGCACCGGCGTCGACGACGACGATGCCGCTGGCTGCGTCGAGCAGCGCGGCCAGCACCTCGTCCATGCCGCCGTCGTCGAGCACGCCCGGTCCGATGAGCACGGCGTCGGCGTCCCCGGCCAGCTCGGCCACGCGCGCCGCGCACGACGCGTCCAGCTCGCCCGCGGCCGTCTCGGCAAGACCGATCACGCGCGCCTCGGGCACGGCGATGGCCAGGCTCGGCGCCGCGCTCGCCGCGGTCGCGATCTGCAGCTTTCCGGCGCCGACGCGGAGGGCGGCGAGCCCGGCCAGCAGCACCGCCCCGGGCGTCTCGCGCCCGCCGCCGACCACAAGCACCTGACCGCGGTCCTGCTTGCTGGCGTCCTCGTCGTGGCGAGGAAGCTCGAGGCCGTCGCTCACCGCGGCCCGGCCGGCGTGTCCGGCTCGCTCGTCACCGGCTCGCCGGCACGCTGCAGGTGCTCGACCTCGTTGAACGACACCAGGCGCATGCACCCGTGCGGCCCGCCGTCGCGATCGAGCTCGTAGCGGGTGACCGAGCAGTTGGCGACCTCCTGCTCGCGGTCGATGGCGAGCACGTCGGCCTCGCGCAGGTGCTCGAGCAGGTAGCGGAACACCATGATCACGACCTGGTGGGAGACGATCATCACCCGCTCGCCGCCGTACTCGCGGCCGAGGGTGTCGAGGAAGCTGCGCAGGCGCAGCGCGACGTCGGCCCAGCTCTCGCCGCCCGGCGGGCGGTGGAAGAACTTGCCGAGGAACGCGCGCGCGGCAGCCTGCTCCGGGTGGCGCTCGGTGATCCCGGCGCGCGTGAGGCGATCGAGGATGCCGAACTCGCGCTCGCGCAGCCGCTCGTCGAGCAGCAGGCGGATCGAGTCCGGGTCGCAGCCAGACGACTCCAGGGCGAGCAGCGCCGTCTGCTCGGCTCGCACGTAGGGCGAGACGATCGTGTGGCGCGGCCGCTCGGCATCGGGCAGCCGGGCCAGGTAGCCGCCCAGGGCGCGCGCCTGGTGGGCGCCGAGGTCCGACAGCGGCACGTCCATGTCGCGAGTCGCGATGTCGATCATGTGCAGGCCGTCGGCCTCGGCCAGGTCGCGCGCCACGTTGCCGGCGCTCTCGCCGTGGCGCACCAGCCACAGCGTGGACGGCCAGCGATCGGCTCCTTCGGGGGGCACCGGCCATCCGTACCCTGAGGCCGTGCACATCGACCACCTCGTCGTCGGATCGGCCGATCTCGACCGGGGGATCGCATGGGTCGCCGACCGGTTGGGCATGGCGCCGGTGTTCGGTGGCACGCACGACGGTGCCGGCACCCGCAACGCCCTGCTCGGCTTGGGCGACCAGTACCTCGAGGTGCTGGCGCTCGACCCGGGACAGCCCGCCGCCCGCGGCCCCCTGGCTTCGCAGATCGCCGGCCTGGAGGAACCCACGCTGCTCACCGTGGCGGTGGCGTCGAGCGACCTCGCCGATCCGGTGCCGATGTCGCGGACGAGGCCGGACGGCGTGCGCCTCGAGTGGCGGCTGTCGTTCACGTCGACGCCGCTGTTCTTCATCGACTGGCTGCGGTCACCGCACCCGACGCGCGATCTGCC
>DASUCO010000106.1:0-20315 GCA_036275955.1 Acidimicrobiales bacterium | reverse complement strand
CGCATGTGCGGGCGCTACACGTCGCGCACGCCGGCGGCGGAGCTGGCGTCGTACTTCGGTGTCGACGAGGTCGTCGCCCCCGAGCTCGGGGCCCGCTACAACGTGGCGCCGACCGACGAGACGTACGCGGTGGCCGAGTCCTCCGACGGTCGCCGCCTCGGCACGTTCCGGTGGGGGTTGGTGCCGTTCTGGGCCAAGGACGTGAAGGTCGGCGCCAAGATGATCAACGCCCGCGCCGAGGGCCTGCTCGACAAGCCGGCGTTCCGGCGTCCCTTCGAGCGTCGTCGCTGCATCATCCCGGCCGACGGCTTCTACGAGTGGGAGCGCACCTCCGCCAAGAAGAAGCAGCCGTGGTACATCACGCGCGTCGACGGCAAGCCCATGGCGTTCGCCGGGCTCTGGGAGTCGTGGCGGCCCGTGAAGGGCAGCGAGGAAGGCAAGGTCCGGTCGTGCGTGATCATCACCGGGGAGCCCAACGACGCCGTCGCCCGCCTGCACGACCGCATGCCGGTGATGCTCCCGCCCGAGGCGTGGGACGCGTGGCTCGACCCGGACAACGACGACCTGGGGTCGCTGCAGGGCCTGCTCGTCCCGGCGCCGAGCGAGCTGCTCGAGCTGGTGCCGGTCAGCACCGCCGTGAACACGGTGACGAACGACGGCCCTGAGCTGATCGAGCCCGTGGATCCGGACGCACCGGCACCGGGAACCCTCCTGTGAGCGGCGCGCCGTAGTCTCCGGGCATGGCCGCCGACGGTGAGGACCGGATCCTGACGATCCCCAACGTCATCTCCGTCGTCCGGTTGCTGATGATCCCGGTGTTCCTGTACCTGCTGTTCGGGCGCGACAACCGAGCCGGGGCGGCTGGTCTCCTCGCTGGGCTGGGCGCCACCGACTGGGTCGACGGCTACATCGCCCGCCACTTCAACCAGACGTCGACGATCGGCAAGATCCTCGATCCGACGGCCGACCGGCTGATGCTCCTGGTGAGCGTGGCCGCCATCATCATCGACGGTGCCATCCCCACGGTCGTGGCCGTGCTCGTGCTGTTCAGGGAGGGCGCGGTGGCCATCGCCGCCCTCGTGCTGGCCGCGCTCGGCGCCCGACGCATCGACGTCACCTGGTACGGCAAGGCCGGCACGTTCGGCCTCATGTTCGCCATCCCGTTCTTCCTCACGGCGGAGTCGACGATCGGCTGGCGCGACACCGCCTGGATCCTGGCGTGGGTGTGCGTGGTGCCGGGGCTGGTGTTCGGCTACATCGCCGCCCTGCAGTACATCCCGCTGGGCAGGCGAGCACTGGCCGAAGGCCGGGTAGGGAGCCCGGCATGAAAGCCGTGATCATGGCCGGCGGCGAGGGGACGCGCCTGCGGCCGCTGACGTCGAACCACCCCAAGCCGATGATCCCCATCGCCAACCGGCCGATGATGGAGCACATCGTGCAGCTGCTGCAGCGGCACGGCTTCGACGAGATCGTCGTGACGGTGGCGTTCCTGGCCAACGCCATCCGCAACTACTTCGGTGACGGCTCCGAGTTCGGCGTCCGCATGGTCTACGCCACCGAGGAGACGCCGCTCGGCACCGCCGGCTCGGTCCGCAACGCCATGGACGAGCTGGACGAGCGCTTCCTCGTCATCTCCGGCGACGTGCTCACCGACATCGACCTGTCGCAGATCGTGCGCTTCCACGAGGAGCGCGGCGCCATGGCAACGATCGGGCTGACCGCGGTCGAGAACCCGCTCGAGTTCGGCATCGTCATCACCAACGAGGACGGCACGATCGAGCGCTTCCTCGAGAAGCCGGGTTGGGGTCAGGTGTTCTCCGACACCGTGAACAACGGCATCTTCGTGCTGGAGCCGGAGATCTTCGACTTCATCCCCGCCGGGCGCCCCGTCGACTTCTCGAGCGAGGTGTTCCCCAAGCTGCTCGAGCAGCGCAAGCCGCTCTACGGGTTCGTGTGCGACGGCTACTGGGAGGACGTCGGCACGCTCGAGGCGTACGTCTCTGCCCACAAGGACGTGCTCGACCGCAAGGTCGACCTCGACGTCCCCGGCTTCCGCATGAACGCCGGCGTGTGGCTGGGGGAGGGCGCCGAGATCGACCCCACGGCACGGGTCGAGGGCCCGGCGGTCATCGGCACCAACACCCGCGTCGAGGCCGGTGCCCGCCTGGGTCCGTACACGGTGCTCGGCAACAACGTGATGGTGCAGGCCGAGGCCGACCTCGAGCGCGTCATCGCCCACGACGGCGTCTACCTGGGCCGGGCCAACCGGCTGCGGGGCACGGTCGTCGGTCGGGGGTGCGACCTGCGCAGCAACGTGCGGGCCGAGGAGGGCGTCGTCTTCGGCGACGAGTGCTTCGTCGGCGAGCGGGCCAGCATCACCTCGGGCGTCAAGATCTACCCGTACAAGACGGTCGAGGCCGGCGCCATCGTCAACCGATCTCTCGTGTGGGAGAGCCGGGGTTCGCGGGCGCTGTTCAGCCCGCACGGCGTCGCCGGCCTGGCCAACGTTGACATCACGCCCGAGCTGGCCACCCGGGTGGCGATGGCGTTCGGGGCGACCCTCAAGAAGGGCGCCACCGTCACCACCAGCCGCGACTCGAGCCGGGCCGCCCGCATGCTCAAGCGCTCGGTGATGGCCGGTCTGAACGCGGCCGGCATCAACGTCGACGACCTCGAGGTGGCGCCCGTGCCGGTGACCCGCTTCCAGGTGCGCTCCCAGCACTCCTCGGCCGGCATCTCGGTGCGGCTGGTGTCGGGTGACCCGGCTTCGGTCGTCATCCGGTTCTTCGACGGTCTCGGGGTGGACATCTCCGAGACGGCGGCTCGCAAGATCGAGCGCAACTACTTCCGCGAGGACTTCCGCCGGGTGTTCCCGGGCGACATCGGCGACATCGACTTCCCGCCGCGGACGCTCGAGTACTACACGGCCGCCCTCACCCAGGAGATCGACACAGCGCTGATCAGCGGTCACGGCTTCAAGGCCGTCGTCGACTACGCGTACGGCTCGACCGCGTTCGTGATGCCGAACGTGCTGGGCAAGCTGGGCACCGACGTCCTGGCCGTGAACCCGTACGCGTCGACGCCGGGCATGTCGACGTTCGACCGCGACGCGTCGGCCGCCGGCGTGGCCACGCTGGTGCGCACGTCGGGTGCGCACGTGGGCGCCGTCATCGACCCCGACGGCGAGCACATCACCCTCATCGACGACGAGGGCCACGTCCTCACCGACCTCGAGGCGCTGCTCGCCTTCGTCGAGCTGGTGACGTCGTCCTCCGCCGACGGCTGTCGCGTGGCCGTGCCGGTCATCGCCACCTCGAAGGTGGCCGACGTCGCCCGCGCGAACGGCAGCGACGTGGTGTGGACCAAGGTCGCCACCTCGGCGCTGATGCAGTCGGCACTGTCGGACGACGTGGCGCTGGCGGCCAGCGTCGACGGCGGCTTCATCGTCCCGCACTTCCTGCCGGCGTTCGACGCCATCGCCACGTTCGCCAAGCTGCTCGAGCTCCTGGCCCGCACCGGCCTGCAGCTCTCCAAGGTCGTGGCCGGGCTGCCCCGCACGCACGTCGTCCACGAGACGGTGAGCACGCCGTGGGAGCAGAAGGGCGCGGTGATGCGCTCCCTCATGGAGCAGGCCGATGGCGAGCTGGTGCTGGTCGACGGGGTGAAGGTGCTCTACGAGGACGGCTGGGCCCTCGTCCTGCCGGATCCGGAGGAGCCCATCACCCACGTGTGGGCCGAGGCCGGCAGCGACGGCGACGCCCGCCGGCGGGCCCAGGAGCACATGGGCCGCATCCGCCGCCTGCTGGGGTAACCGTCCCGAAGTCTCAAGTACAACTTGAGGTGTATCGTCGCCGGCCGTGAACGTGCCCGACGACCTCAAGTACTCCGAGGACCACGAGTGGGTCCGCCCGGAGGGCGGGCGCGTGCGCTTCGGCATCACCGACTACGCCCAGGACGCGCTCGGCGACGTGGTCTTCGTGCAGGTCCCGAGCGTCGGCGCCGCCGTCACACGCGGCTCGTCGATCAGCGAGGTGGAGTCCACGAAGTCGGTGAGCGACATCTACGCCCCGGTGAGCGGCACCGTCGTCGAGGTCAACGACGAGCTGGCCGACGCGCCGCAGCGCATCAACGAGGACCCGTACGGCGAGGGCTGGATCGCGGTCATCGAACCGACCGATGCCAGCGAGCTCGACCAGCTGCTCGATGCCGCTGCGTACCGGACCCTGGTCGAGGGCTGAGCCCGTCGTGGCCGACGTCTTCTGCAACACGTGCGGTCATCGCAACCCGGCCAACGCGAACTTCTGCTCGTCGTGCGGCAACCACCTCGAGGCGGCGCCCGAGGAGCACACGATCACGCTGACGCCCATCGACCCCGACGCCACCGAGGACGAGCTGACGGTCGGCATCGACGACCTGCCCGAGGGCGCGGCGACGCTGGTCGTCACGCGCGGCCCGGGCGCCGGCAGTCGCTTCGTGCTCGACGACGATCTCGTCCAGGCCGGGCGCCACCCGGAGAGCGACATCTTCCTCGACGACGTCACCGTGTCGCGGCGTCACGCCGAGCTTGCGCGGACGGCCGGGACGTGGATCGTGCGCGACGTGGGGTCGCTCAACGGCACGTACGTGAACCGGCAGCGCATCGAGGACCAGGCGCCGCTCGCCAACGGCGACGAGCTGCAGATCGGGCGGTTCAAGCTGGTGTTCCTCACGGCAGGGGGATGACCGTGGCCGACGACGGCGACCGCTCCTTCCTGTCGATCGGCGAGGTGCTCGACCTGCTCAAGGACGAGTTCCCCGACGTGACGATCTCGAAGATCCGCTTCCTCGAGAGCCAGGGCCTGCTCGACCCCGAGCGCACCCCGTCCGGCTACCGGAAGTTCTACGACGACGACATCGCCCGCCTGCGGTGGATCCTCACGCAGCAGAAGGAGAACTTCCTTCCGCTCAAGGTCATCAAGGGCCGGCTGGGCTCGGGTGCGCCGGAGGCCTCCGCGCCGGCACCGGAGCCCGCCGCCGCGCCCGCACCCGCGGCCATAGCCACCGCCCCTCCGCCGGCGCCGTCGCCGTCGCCGGTGCGGGCCGCCCGGTCGGCGCCCGAGGAGCAGTCGGCGCGTCGGGACGCGTTCGCGTCCGGCGTGAGCGGCGTGTCGATGACCTTCGACGAGCTGCGGTCGGCGTCAGGCCTCGAGCCGGCCGCACTGCGCGAGCTCGAGCGCTACGCCCTCGTCGAGGGCAAGCCGGTGGGTGGGCAGACCTACTACGACGAGGACGCGCTGGTCGTGGCTCGGCTGGCCGCCGGCTTCGCCCGCCACGGCGTCGAGGCCCGCCACCTGAAGATGTACAAGACGGCGGCCGAGCGCGAGTCCGGGTTCTACGAGCAGGTGATCATGCCGCTCATCAAGCAGCGCAACCCGGCGTCGCGCCGCCAGGCGCTCGACACGCTGGCCGAGCTGTCGCAGCTCGGCGGCGACCTTCGCGGCGCCCTGCTGCGGGCCGCGCTCCGCCAGTACACGGAGTGACCGAGCCGCGGCTCCTCTTCTCGAAGGAGGAGATCCAGGCTGCGGTGCGGCGGCTGGCGGGGGAGCTGTCCGCCACCTACGACGACGGCGTCGTGCTCATCGCCGTGCTCAAGGGCGGGGTGATCTTCCTGGCCGATCTCGTCCGGGCCATGACCGTGCACCCGCTCGTCGACTTCCTGTCGCTGTCGTCCTACGACGAGGGCGCGCCCCGGGTGAAGATCGCCAAGGACCTCGACCACGACATCGCCGGTCGCGACGTGGTGCTGGTCGAGGATGTCGTCGACACCGGGCTCAGCCTCACGTGGCTGCTGGAGGAGCTGCGCCGTCGGACGCCGCGCTCGCTCGAGGTGTGCGCGTTCCTGGACAAGCCGGCGCGGCGCATCGTCCCGGTCGAGGTGCGCTGGGTGGGGTTGACCGTCGACGAGCCCTACGTGTGTGGCTACGGGCTCGACGTGGCCGAGCGCTACCGCAACCTGGACGTCGTCGCTGCCGCCGACACCATGGTGCTGGCGGAGGACCCGGATGCCTACGTCGAGGCCCTCTACCGGCGGTAGGTTGCTTGCGTGGTCGAGATGGAGCTTCTCGGTGTGCGACTCGAGCTCCCGGCCAACGCACCGGTGGTGCTGCTTCGGGAGCAGACGGGGGAGCGGGTGCTGCCGATCTACATCGGCCCCGAGGAGGCCAAGGCGATCGCCTTGGCGCTCGAGGGCGTCACGACGCCGCGGCCGATGACGCACGATCTGCTGCGCGACGCCGTGCTGGCGCTCGGCGCCTCGCTGACGCGGGTGTCGGTCACCGAGCTGCGCGACCGCACCTTCTTCGCCGAGCTCGAGCTGCGCATCGACGGCCGAACGGTCCGGGTGTCGGCCCGGCCGTCGGACGCAATCGCGCTGGCGGTCCGGGTCCAGGCGCCGATCTATGCCTCGGAGGAGGTCCTCGACGAGGCAGCGGCGCCGCCGGTGGAGGAGGACGGTGATCCCGAGGAGCAGGAGGAGATCGTCGACCAGTTCCGGGAGTTCATCGACCAGGTGAACCCCGAGGACTTCGCTGGCTGACGAACCCAGCCCCTGGCGCCGGGTCCGGCGAGGCGGCGTCGTCCTGGCGCTCGTCGTCGCCGGGGGCACGGCCGGCTACGTCGCCTTCGGGCTGCCGCTGATCGACGCGCTCTACCAGACGGTCACCACGGTCACGACGGTCGGGTTTCGCGAGCTCGGCGACTTCGGGACGGGCGAGAAGCTGCTCACGATCGCGGTGATCGTGGTCGGCGTCGGCACCGCCCTCTACACGTTCAGCGCCGTCGTCGAGGCACTCGTCGAGGGCCGGCTGTCGGAGACGGTGAGGAGGAGACGCATGGAGCGGAGGATCGCCGGCATGGGTGGACACGTGATCGTCTGCGGCTGGGGACGGGTGGGCAAGACCGTCGCCGAGTACGCCAAGGGGTACGGCATGGACGTCGTCGTGATCGACGTCGACCCCGAGCGCTTCGGCGACGACGTGGAGCACTCGTACATCGTGGGTGACGCCACCACCGACGCGGTCCTGGAGAGTGCGGGCATCGCACAGGCGCGGGCGCTCGTGGCCGCGCTGGCCGACGACGCCGACAACCTCTTCGTCACCCTCAGCGCCCGCGGCCTCAACCCCGACCTGTTCATCGTCGCCCGGGCCCGGGTCAGCAGCACGGAGGCGAAGCTGCTGCAGGCGGGAGCCAACCGGGTGGTGAACCCGCAGCACCTGGGCGGCGCCCGCATGGCCGCGTTCGCCAACCAGCCGCACGTGGCCGAGTTCCTCGACGTCGTCATGCACGACGGCCACCTCGACTTCCGGCTCGAGGAGATCGAGGTCGGCGCCGGGTCACCCGTGGCGGGACAGACCCTGCGCGAGGCTCACCTGCGGGACCAGACCGGTTCCCTGGTGCTGGCGACCCGGGACCGGAAGGGCGTCTTCCGCACCAACCCGGACCCGAGCGACGTGATCGAGGCCGACTGCGTGCTCATCGTGATCGGCACCGAGCCCCAGATCGACGCCCTGCGGCGTCTCGTCCGGCCCCGTTGACCGCGGAGCATCCGCCGTCGTAGAGTCACACTCCCGTAGTTTCAAGCATGTCGTGAGGTGCTCTGACGTGATCGTGAGCGAGTCCTACCGCGGACCCCAGGTGTGCTCGATCGTGGGCATCACCTACCGGCAGCTCGACTACTGGGCTCGCACCGACCTGATCCGGCCGTCGGTGGCCGATGCCAAGGGCAGCGGAACCCAGCGCCTCTACAGCTACCGCGACCTGCTCGAGCTGAAGGTCATCAAGAGCCTGCTCGACTCCGGCGTCGACCTGAAGAAGGTGCGGCGGGTCATCGACTACGTGCGGGAGAACCTGGGCGAGGACGTCGCCACCGCCAACCTCGTGATCTCGGGGTCGGATTCCGTCCTGGCGTCGACGGGGGAGGAGCTCATCGACCTCGTGCGGAACGGTCAGGGTGTGCTCAACATCGTGCCCATCGCCGGCGTGAAGGACGAGCTCGACGCCAAGATCACCGAGCTCCACCCTTCTGAGCCGGCAGCGGCCGACGCCGCTGCCGGGCCCGCGCCGACGCGAAGAGCGGCAGCGAGGTAGTCCTTGTCGTCGGTTCTGGTCCCCCTCCCAGAGCCCGAGCGGGCGGCCCCCCACGCGGCGGTCGCCTTCGCGCACAACGCCGAGCGGCAGCTGGCCAAGCTGCTCGACTTCTACGGCGTGGCGTGGGAGTACGAGCCGCGCACGTTCGTGCTCGCCACCGACGACGACGGCAACCCGACGCAGGGCTTCACGCCCGACTTCTACCTGCCGGCGTACGACCTCTTCATCGAGATCACCACGCTGTCCCAGAAGCTGGTGACGAAGAAGAACGGCAAGGTCCGCCGCCTGCGCGAGCTGCACCCGGACGTGCGCGTCCGCATCATCTACCAGCGCGACTACCTCGGCCTCCTCGAGAAGTACGGCCTCGAAGAGCCCGAGCAGTGGAAGGCCAGCTAGCCCGCTCGACGAGCGCCCGCCAACCGGCAATCGCGCGCACGCGGAATCGCGTCGTATACAGCGGCGCACCACGCCGTTCAGTACGACGAGATCTCGCGATCTCACTCCTGCGTGCCGATAGGGCGTCAGATCAGTCCGCCGCACGAGGCCCCACCGTGGTGGTGGTGTGACACGGCTGCCCTCTGTATCGCCGACGCGACCGGCCACGCTCGTAGGTTCAAATCCCCGCCCAGAACGCTGGCGCTCGTCCTTGGTCTTCTCGTTGAAGCGGGCCTCGGCCTCGGTCTGGTCGGGCCGGCTGGTCTCGCATCCCGTGCCGGAACGTGATGCTCATGCGCGGCGCGGCCGACGCCACCTTGGGCACGCTGTGCTGCCAGGTGCGCTGCGACGAGCCGCCCATCACGAACAGGTCGCCGTGGCCGAGAGCGAAGCGGCGTGACGGGCCGCCGCCGACCGGACGCAGCAGCAGCTTGCGGGGCTCACCCACGGACACGATCGCCACTCGCGGGTCTGCCACCTCCTTGCGGATGCGGTCGCCGTGCCACGCCACGCTGTCGTGGCCGTCGCGGTAGAGGTTGCAGCCACACGAGGTGAACTGGACGTCGTAGCGCCAGGACAGCGCCGCACGCATCGTCTCGACGATCGGCGGTGCGTCCGACTGGTGCTCGCCGTCCCACGCGTACCACGCGGTGAGCCGGGGCACGGCGACGATGCGGTCGTACATCGGGCGCGTGCTCGTCGTCCACGGCGCCGTGCGCACGAGCAGCTCCATCACCTCGTCCGGCCCCCGCAGCCAGCCCGGCAGGAGATCGACCCACGCCGTGTCGTCGAGCTCGATGCGCCGCATGCCGGTGAAGGACTCGTCGATGCCGGGCTCGTCGGAGCCGAAGAGGGAGGCCTGCCACGCCAGCGCCACCCGCACAGTCTACCCGAACACCTGTTCGTTCCCAAGAGGTGGACATTCCCGGCGGTACGGTGCGGGCATGGCTCTGCGCACGTCACCGCTCGACGCGGTGCACCGAGCGCTCGACGCCAAGCTCGTCGAGTTCGGTGGTTGGGACATGCCGGTCTCGTATCCGACCGGGACGATCGCCGAGCACCTGGCCTGCCGCCGCGACGCGGCGATCTTCGACGTGAGCCACCTGGGCACGGTGCGGGTCACGGGTCCTGACGGGTTCGACGCGCTGCAGTCGACGCTGACCAGCGACCTCGCCAAGATCGAGCCCGGCCGCACGCAGTACCACCACCTGCTCGACGACGCCGACGGCTCGGTGCTCGACGACATCATCGTGCTGTGGGTCGAGCCCGAGCGGTTCGACGTCATGCCCAACGCCTCGAACACCGCCCGCGTGCTCGAGGCCATCCCGGGCACCGACGTCACCGAGGAGCGAGCGATCCTCGCCGTGCAGGGCCCGGGCGCCCGTGCCCGGCTCCACCACGTCTCGGCCGAGGCGGCGGCCGTGCCGCGCCGCGGCGTCGCCCGGATCGACGTCGCCGGCGTGCCGTGCGTGGTGTCCGGCACCGGCTACACGGGCGAGGACGGCGTGGAGCTGGCGGTGCCGGCCGAGGCCGCGGCCACCGTGTGGCAGGCCGTCGTCGACGCCGGCGTGGTGCCGGCCGGTCTCGGCGCCCGCGACACCCTGCGGCTCGAGGCGGGCCTGCCCCTGCACGGCCACGAGCTCGGTCCCGGGATCACCCCGCTGCAGGCGGGGCTGAGCTGGGTCGTCGCCTGGAAGAAGCCCACGTTCCGGGGCAAGGCGGCGCTCGAGGCCGAGCGGTCCCGGGGCGTCAGCCGGCTGCTGCGCGGCATCGTCGTCGAGGGCCGGCGCCCGCCCCGCGAGGGGAGCACGGTGAGCACGGGCGGCAAGCAGGTCGGGGTGGTCACCAGCGGCAACTTCTCGCCCGTGCTCGAGCACGGGATCGCGCTGGCGTTCCTGCCGCCGCAGCTGCAGCCTGGTGCACCAGTGGACATCGACATCCGTGGCACCAGCGTCTCCGGCTGGGTGACGACGCCGCCGTTCATCGGCAACGAGGCACCGAGGCGCTCACCGTCGTGAGAGAGCGGCTGCGGGCAGATCTCCTCGCGGCGATGAAGGCGAAGGACGAGACCCGGCTCAAGGTGCTGCGCTCCCTCTCGGCCGCGCTCGGCAACGCCGAGGCCGTCGACCCGTCGACGGTGCCGGACGGACAGACCGAGGTGGCCCGTCGCCAGCTGACCGACGAGGACGTGCGCTCGGTGATCGACGCCGAGCGAGCCGAGCTCGATGCCGCCGCCGCCGAGCTCGACGCCAACGGGCGCACGGCCGAGGCCGACGCGCTCCGACAGCGGCGCCGGGTGCTCGACCGCTACGTGTAGGCCTCCACCGGCGGGCAGCTGCACATGAGGTTGCGGTCGCCGTGCGCCTGGTCGATGCGGCGCACCGGCGGCCAGTACTTCGACTGCCGGAGCGCGGGCAGCGGGAACACCGCCTCGTCGCGCGTGTACGGGTGCGTCCACTCGCCCGCGATCGACATCGCCGTGTGCGGTGCGTTGCGCAGCGGGTTGTCCTCGACCGGCCAGTCGCCAGCGGCGACACGGTCGATCTCGCCCTTGATGGCGATCATCGCGTCGCAGAACCGGTCGAGCTCGGCGAGGTCCTCCGACTCGGTCGGCTCGACCATGAGCGTGCCCGCGACCGGGAAGCTCATCGTCGGCGCGTGGAAGCCGTAGTCGATGAGCCGCTTGGCCACGTCGTCCACCGTGACGCCGGTCGACTTCGTGAGCGGGCGCAGGTCGAGGATGCACTCGTGCGCGACGAACCCGTTGCGCCCGCTGTAGAGCACCGGGAAGTGCTCACCCAGGCGGGCGGCCACGTAGTTGGCCGACAGGATCGCCACCTTGGTGGCGTCGGTGAGCCCGTCGGCGCCCATCATGCGGATGTACGCCCACGAGATCGGCAGGATGCTGGCCGACCCGTACGGCGCGGCGCTGATGTGCGTGGGCACGTGGGGCGCCAGGTGGCTGCGCACCGCGACGGGGCCGACGCCGGGACCGCCGCCGCCGTGGGGGATGCAGAAGGTCTTGTGCAGGTTGAGGTGCGACACGTCGCCGCCGAAGCGGCCCGGTCGGGCGAGGCCGACGAGCGCGTTGAGGTTGGCGCCGTCGACGTACACCTGGCCGCCGGCGTCGTGCACGGCGGCGCAGATCTCGCCGATCTCCTCCTCGAACACGCCATGGGTGCTCGGGTAGGTGATCATCAGCGCCGACAGGTCGGCGGCGTGCTCGTCCACCTTGGACCGGAGGTCGTCGAGGTCGACGTTCCCCTCGGCATCGCACGCCACGACGACGACGCGCATGCCGGCCATCGCCGCGCTGGCGGCGTTGGTGCCGTGGGCCGACGACGGGATGAGGCAGACGTCGCGGTGGTCGTCGCCGTTGGCCAGGTGCCAACCGCGGATGGCGAGCAGACCGGCCAGCTCGCCCTGGGAGCCGGCGTTGGGCTGGACGCTGACCATGTCGTAGCCGGTGATGTCGGCGAGCCACGTCTCCAGCTGGGTGATGAGCTCGACGTAGCCGGCGACGTCCTCGGCCGGTGCGAACGGGTGGATGCGACCGATCTCGGGCCACGTCACCGGCTCCATCTCGGTGGTGGCATTCAGCTTCATCGTGCACGACCCGAGCGGGATCATCCCGCGGTCGAGCGCGTAGTCCTTGTCCGAGAGTCGGCGCAGGTAGCGCAGCATCGACGTCTCCGACCGGTGGGTGTTGAACACCGGGTGCACGAGGAGCTGGTCGTCGCGCTCGAACGGGATGGCGTCGGTGTCGACGTCGGCGACGGCGTCGACGCCGAAGGCGGCCCACACCGCCTCGAGGTCGGCGCGCGTGGTGCGCTCGTCGCAGGCCATGCCGACGTGGTCGGCGTCGACGAGGCGCAGCAGCACGTTGCGCTCACGGGCGGCGGCCACGACCGACTCGGCGCGGCCAGGCACGCGGGCGAGCACGGTGTCGAAGAACGCGTCGTGCACGACGGCGTCGCCGAGACCGGCGGCCAGCGTGCGCGCCCGCCGGTGCACGGTGCGGGCGATCTCGCGGAGGCCGTCAGGCCCGTGGTACACGGCGTACATCGACGCCATGACGGCGAGCAGCACCTGGGCGGTGCAGATGTTCGACGTCGCCTTCTCTCGGCGGATGTGCTGCTCGCGCGTCTGCAGCGCGAGACGGTGGGCAGGGTTGCCGTCGGCGTCGATCGACACGCCGACCAGGCGACCGGGGAGGTTGCGCTCGAGCCCGCTGCGCACCGCCATGTAGCCGGCGTGGGGGCCGCCGAAGCCCATGGGCACGCCGAAGCGCTGGGCGCTGCCGACGACGATGTCGGCGCCGATCGAGCCGGGGGAGCGCAGCAGCACCAGCGCGAGCGGATCGGCCGCCACCGCGACGAGCGCGCCGCGCGCGTGGGCGTCCTCGATGAGGACGGCGTGGTCGCGGACCTTCCCGCTGGCGCCCGGGTACTGGAGGAGCACGCCGCCGAGGTCGCCGTCGGGGAGGCCGGCCTCGATGTCGTGCACGACCACGTCGATGCCCATGGGCTCGGCCCGCCCCTGGACCACGGCGATGGTCTGCGGGAGGCAGTCGGCGTCGACCACGAACGGTCCGGTGGTGCGCCCGGCGCGGTAGGCGAGCGCCATGGCCTCGGCCGCGGCAGTGCCCTCGTCGAGCAGCGACGCGTTGGCCACGGGCAGGCCGCTCAGCTCCTCGACGACGGTCTGGAAGTTGAGCAGCGCCTCCAGCCGGCCCTGGCTGATCTCGGGCTGGTACGGCGTGTACGCCGTGTACCAGGCCGGGCTCTCGAGCACGTTGCGCAGGACGACAGGCGGCGTGACCGTGTCGTGGTAGCCGAGCCCGATCATCGACGTGCGCACGACGTTGCGCGACGCGAGGGCGCGCAGCTCGTCGATGACCTCGACCTCCGACGCCGCCGGCGGCAGCGCCAGCGCGGTGTCCTGGCGGATCGACGCCGGCACGACCGCGTCGACGAGGTCGTCGAGCGACGACAGGCCCAGCGCCTTGAGCATGGTGGCCTGGTCGTGGTGATCGGGTCCGATGTGCCGGTCCGAGAACTGCCTGGACATGGAGGTGCCCCCTTCGGGTTCCTCCCCCTCTGTCGGGTCACCTGAGAGATTCGCCCCGAGCGCCGGGGCTTGCACCGTGGGTGAGGCAGCTTCGGCCTCGGCCGCTGCCTGCTTTCCAGAGTCGCCGACCAGGGCGGTACGTGGGCCTGAGAGTTTGGTGGGGAGACTTGCTCCGTCGGCGCCCCGGTGGTCTGGGGCTCTCCCGCGCTGGTCACTGGCGTCGGTTGTCAAGAACTCGAGCCACGGTACCGCCTGGCCCGCGGCCGCGGTCAGACTCTGGAGCGTGGACCTGACCGTGGCGGCGATCCCGTTCTACTTCGCCTCGATGGAGGCGGAGCGGCGCTGGCTGCAGCGCGAGGCGGCCGCCGGCCGGCCCTCGTCGGCCGACTACGTGAAGCCCGACACGGTCGCCAGCCTGACGATGGGCGTCGGCAGCCTCCTGCTGCCGCTCGCCACGCGCGCGCTGGTGGCCAAGGTGCTGCCCGGCAAGGGCCGCTTCCCGAACGTGCTGGTCCGCACGGCGGCGGCCGGCGCGGTGGCGACCACCATCGCCGACGCCGTGAGCCGTCGGGATCCCGAGAACCGCGTCGCCCGTCGCGTGGCGAGCGTGGGCGGGCCGGTGGCGATCGCCGCCGCGTCCGTCGCGGCGTCGGCCACCGTGCGGGACCGCGCCACGCCGTCGCGGATGTGGCGACGGCACGGGGGACGGCGTGATCTCGGCGCCGGCATCGCCGGCAACGTCGCCGCCGTCGCGGGGTGGGACTTCATCTACTATTGGAACCACCGCTTCATGCACGAGGTGCGCACGCTGTGGGCGCACCACGTCGTGCACCACTCGAGCGAGCGCTACAACCTGTCAACCGCGCTGCGCCAGCCGGTGGTCGAGCCGTTCGTGGCGTTCCTGCCGTACGGCGTGCTGTCGTGGCTCGGCGTTCGGCCGGCGCTGATCGAGCGCGCCCGGGGGATCAACCTCCTGTACCAGTACTGGATCCACACCGACGCGATCCGTCGACTCGGCGCCGGCGAGGAGGTGCTGAACACGCCGTCGCACCACCGCGTGCACCACGGCTCGAACTCGCGCTACATCGACCGCAACCACGGCAGCATCCTCATCGTGTGGGACCGCCTGTTCGGCACGTTCCAGCGCGAGGAGGAGCCCGTCGTCTACGGGCTGACGAAGAACATCGAGACGACGAACCCGGTGAAGATCGCGTTCCACGAGTACGCCGACATCGTGCGCGACGTCGCCGCCTCCACCACGTGGCGCGACCGGCTGTCGTTCGTGTTCCGCGGCCCGGGCTGGGCCTACCGCCGCCACGCGGCAGCAAGGGAGGACCTCACCGACGCCGGTGTCGCCTGAGCGCGATGCCGAGCGGCAGTCACCGCTGAGATCGATCGCGCCCGAGGCGCTGGGCTCATGGGCAGGATCGTCCGCGCCGTCGCTTCCGATCGCGAGATCTCGTCGTACTGAACGGCATCGTGCGCCGCTGTATACGACGAGATTCCGCGTGCGGGCGATCGCCAACCCACGCCGACTGCCGGTTCGGGTGCGTCTCTTGGCGCGCCGAACGCGGTCAGATGGGTTCGCCGTAGGCCTCGCAGTCGGGGTTCTCGCAGACGAACTCGGCGGTGAGGGAGTCGGCGGCGAGCGCGGTGACGCCGCAGAAGCCGCAGATGGGTGCGCGCTCCTCGTCCTCGCCGGGGTCGTCCCAGTCGGTCAGGACTTGGCTGCTGCCTTGGCGGCCTGCTCGGCGCCGTGGTCGCCGATGGCCTTCATGACCGCCTCGGTGGCGGCGCCGATGAAGGTGGGGCGGTTCTCGGCGGCCCAGTCGCGGGACTCGGCCGGTGCGGGGAGCGAGCCCTGGAACTGCGGCATCACGTAGCGGGCGAACAGCTCGTAGCTGTGCTTGGTCGCCTCGGTGTTGGCCCACTCGTGCGCCATGAACAGGTACGCACCGAACCCGCCGTCGGACTGGTCGAGCAGGCGCTGGATCTGCGCCGCCGCCTGGTCGGGCGTGCCGATGACCGCCATGCCGGAGCCGTTCATCGCCTCGACCAGCTCATCGGGGCTCTCGGCGTCGGGCGCCAGCGGCAGGGCGGCGACCTTCTGGAAGTACTCCATCCAGTCCTTGAGCCCGAACGCCACGTCCTTGCGGGCCTGCTCCTCGGTCTCGGCGATGTGCATGGGACCGACCAGCCGCCACTTGTCACGGTCGACGTTCTGACCGAACTCCTCGCCACGCTCCTCCATGACGTTCCAGTGGGCGCCGAGCACGTCGAACCCACCGGCCGACGTGGCGCCGATCGACAGCAGGCCGAGCCCGAAGCGACCGGCGCAGCGCGGACCCGACGGCGACACCTGGGCGGCCACGGCGATGTCGAAGTCGGAGTACGGCGTCAGCTGCAGCTTGGCGTCGCGCAGCACGAACCAGTCGCTCTCGTGCGTGACCCGCTCGCCGTTGAAGAGGCGCAGGATCACCTCGAGCGACTCCTCCATGCGCTCGCGCTGCTTGTCGGTGGGGATGCCCATCATGAACGCGTCCGACGGGAGCGCCCCGGGGCCGACGCCGAACATCATCCGGCCCTTGGTGAGGTGGTCGAGCAGCACGATGCGGTCGGCGAGCATCAACGGGTGGTGGTACGGCAGCGACGACACGCCGGTGCCGAGCTTGATGCGCTTCGTCTGCGCGGCGGCGTGAGCGATGAAGACCTCGGGGCTGGCGATGATCTCGTAGCCGGCGGAGTGGTGCTCGCCGATCCATGCCTCGTCGAAGCCGAGGGCGTCGAGGTGCTGGATCAGCTCGAGGTCGCGCTGCAGCGCCAACGTGGGGTTCTGCTGCACGGGGTGGAAGGGGGCCATGAAGATGCCGAAGCGCATGGCCGGAGATCCTTGCTGATCAGCCCTCCACACGCACGACGACGGAACCCGCCGCCTTGTCGTGCCACGTCTGGCGCTTGCGATCCCACAGGGGCCACAGGGCATCCAGCAGCGCGAGGAGGCCGGCGCCGAGGATGATGTTGCCCGCGAGGGAGAGGGCGGCGACGACGCCGGCGCGCGCGGCACCCTCGGCGCGCGTGATGAGGTCGCCGCGCTCGTCGCTGACGACGCGGATGTCGACGATCTTCTTGCCCCACGTCTGGCCCGTCGGCTCGCTGTCGAGCACCGCGTTGTAGGCGAACACGGCGAGGAACACCACGACCGAACCGAACGTGCGGGGTACGTCGAGGAGCGACACCGCCAGGCCCAGCGGCAGCGTGACGAAGATCTGGTCGAGGATCTCGGCGCCGAGGCGTCGACCCCACGACGCGTAGACGAGGCCGCTGGGATGGGTCTTGTCAGACAAGGCGCCGAAGACTAGGCAGCGGCGCGGACGTCGCGAGCGACCCGAGCCAGCGCCACCGGCCCTTCGGCCAGGTAGCGGCGGGCCAACCGGCGCGGCTCGCGCGCCAGGCGGTAGAGCCACTCGCCGCCGACCTTCGACAGCGCCTCGGGGGCCCGCTTCTGGGTGCCGGCGATGAAGTCGGCCGACGCGCCGAACGCACCGGTCACCTTGGCGCCGGTCTGCGCCGCGTGACGGGCCATCCAGCGCTCCTGCCGGGGCTTGCCGAGGCCGACGATCAGGACGTCGGTCTCGGCCTCGTTGATCTCGGTGGCGAGATCGCCGGACGCGTCGGGGTCGAGGACGACCTCACGCGGGGGCGTCCAGTGGCCGGACACGCGCAGCGACGGCCACCGGGCGGCGACGGCGGCGGCGAGCGGAGCACGCGACTCCTCGGCGCCGCCCAGGAAGCCGACGCTGGCGCCCCGGGCCTGCGACTGGCCGAGGAGATCGGGGAGCAGGTCGGAGCCGGCCAGCTTGTCCCAGGCACGACCCGTGACTCGCTTGCACGCCCACACGAGCGGCATGCCGTCGAGCAGCACCAGCCACTGGCCGGCCTCGGAGGTGGCGAACAGCTCGGGCTCGTCCTCGAACCGGTACACGTGGTCGAGGTTGGCCGAGGCCAGGAGGAGGGGGGCGCGCCGGCCGTCGAGGGCGGCGTCCACGGCGCCGGCGAGCTGGTCGTGCTGGAGGAGGTCGATGCGCTGCCCGCCGAGGACGACGGAGCGAGGGGCCCGGCGCCGATCCGACATGCCCTCCTACTTCTGCACGCAGCGTCGTGGCTCCTCCTCCGATGCGTAGGGTTCCTCGCTGACGTCGACCGGGGGGAGTGACATGGGGACAGCGGACGTGCAGGGGACGTGCGAGCCGGCCTTCGAGGGGGTGCGGGCCGCCGTCGCCGCCAACCTCGACGCCGGCAAGGACGTGGGCGCGAGTGCCGCCGTCACCGTCGACGGCCGCCTGGTCGCCGACGTATGGGGTGGTCATCAGGACCCCGAGCGGACGACGCCGTGGCTCGAGGACACGATCATCAACGTCTGGTCGACCACCAAGACCATGGCCGCGCTGTCGCTGCTGGTGCTCGCCGACCGGGGCGAGCTCGACGTCGACGCGCCGGTGGCGACGTACTGGCCGGAGTTCAAGGCCAACGGCAAGGAGGACATCGCCGTCCGCCACCTCATGTCCCACACCGCCGGTCTCTCCGGGTGGCAGGAGCCGATGACCGGCCACGATCTCTACGACTGGGAGAGGTGCACATCGCTCCTGGCTGCGCAGGCGCCGTGGTGGCCGCCGGGCACCGCGTCCGGGTACCACGCCGTCACCCAGGGCTACCTCGAGGGCGAGGTGCTGCGGCGCATCACGGGCCAGACGCTGGGCACGTTCTTCCGCACCGAGATCGCTGAACCCCTCGGCGCGGACTTCCACATCGGCCTCGCCCCCGAGCACGACGGACGGGTGGCAAGGGTCATCGCGCCGCCGTCGCTCGCCGAGCAGATGGCTGGCGCCGACCCCGAGAGCATCGCCTTCCGCACGATGTCGAACCCGCCGCTGTCGGCCGAGCAGTCGTGGGAGGAGGCGTGGCGCCGAGCCGAGATCCCGGCCGCCGGCGGCATCGGCAACGCGCGGTCGGTGGCGACGGCCCAGGCGGTCCTGGCGTGCGGCGGTGAGGTGAACGGCATCCGCCTGCTCTCCGAGGCGACGTGCGACCTCGTGTTCCGCGAGCAGTGCAACGGCACCGACCTCGTCCTCGGCGTCCCGCTGCGCCACGGCATCGGCTATGGGCTGCCCGGCGAGCTGCTGCCGCTGCCCAACCCGCGCACGTGCTTCTGGGGCGGCTGGGGCGGGTCGCTGATCATCGTCGACCTCGACGCGCGCATGACGGTGTCGTTCGTGATGAACCGCATGGGCGAGGGCACGACCGGCGACGATCGGGCCGCGTCCATCGTCCTCGCCGCCTACATGGGGCTCGCCGGCTAGGACCCTCGCCGGGCGTTGAACTCCTCGGTGGTGTTCGTCACCGGGAACGGCTCGTCGGGTACGGGCACGCCGAGCGCCGCGCACAGCGGCTCCCAGCCGTCCTTGGCGTTCCACTCGAGGAGGCGCTCGGCGGGGATCGTGGCGCGCACCTCGGCGTTGTGGCGCTCGTAGCCGGCCTTGGCGACCTCGGGGTCGGTGTGCGAACCGATGTGGCCGTCGATCAGCTGCACGGCCCACCTGCCCCAGTCGTCGGTGGGATCTTCGGGCAGTGCCTTGAAGATCGTGTTCGACGCGCTCGTCCACCACTGCTCGGCGCTGTCGCGGACGGACAGCAAGACGACAGCGTCGGGGTTGGCCTCGGCCAGCTCGGCGTACCACCGGCACATGGGCCAGTCGACCGCAGCGACGTAGCCGTCCAGCACCGAGCCCCACTCGGCCAGCGGGGCGCCGTCGACCGCCGCCTGCAGCTGCGGCCACTGCTCGGGATGCTGGAAGACCTCGACCATGTGGTGGCAGGGCCCACCCAGCAGCCGCTCGAGCACGACCTTGAGGGTGTGGGTGCCGGTGCGCCCGAGTCCGGCGCCGACGACGCGCAGGCCGCTCACGCCTTGGGCAGCTGCGACACGAACTGGTTCATGTCGAAGTAGTCGCGCCAGGCGACGATCTTGCCGTCGCGCACCTCGAACGTCCCCGACACCGGCAGGGCCACCCGCCCGTTGGGGAAGGTGAACACGTCGACCCGCTCGGTCAGCACGACGTCGCCCGCCGCCGCGATGTGGCGCATCTCGAACACGACCGACTCGACGCCGGTGGTGAACCCGGCGATGGTCGCCCGGATCGCGTCGGCGCCCTTCACCGGGTCGACGGGGATGTTGTGGTACTCGGCGTCGTCGGCGAAGAACGCCATGATCGCGTCGAGGTCCCCGGTGGCCCAGGTGTCGCAGAAGCGCTGGACGAGGTCGATCGGTTGGTCAGCCATCGCGGGCGACCGTAGCCAGAACCTGCGCGCTGGGGCGGACGTTCCGGTCGCGGTCGATGATCCCGAAGGCGACGTCGTACCCGTGGAGCCACTCGTAGTTGTCGACGCCGGTCCAGTGGAAGAAGCCGCGCACGTCGATGCCCTGCGTGATGGCCTCGGCGGTGAGCTCCAGACCTCGACGGAGGTACGCGGCGCGCTGCGCGTCGTCGTCGGTGCCGATCCCGTACTCGGCCACCAGCAGCGGCGTGCCCGGCAGCTCGTCGTGCAGGCGGCGCAGCACGTGCCCCAGGCCGTCGGCCCAGATGGCGTAGCCGAGTGGCGACCGCGGTGCGTCGCTCGGGTGCGGGACG
>DASUCO010000105.1:0-20295 GCA_036275955.1 Acidimicrobiales bacterium | reverse complement strand
CTCGGCAGCGGACCCGGCCACGCCATCGCCGCCCGCATCGCCCACCCCGACCGCCAGGTCGTCATGTTCATGGGCGACGGCGCGTTCGGCTTCGCCGGCATGGACTTCGACTCGATGGTCCGCCACGGTCTGCCCGTGGTCGCCGTCATCGGCAACAACGGCATCTGGGGCCTCGAGAAGCACCCGATGCAGGCCATCTACGGCTACGACGTGGCCGCCGACCTCCAGCCCGGCTGCCGCTACGACAAGGTGGTCGAGGCGCTCGGCGGCGGTGGCGAGCTGGTCGAGCATCCCGACGACATCGGCCCGGCGCTGGACCGCGCCTTCGCGTCCGGCGTGCCGTACGTGGTCAACGTGCTCACCGACCCCGCCAACGCGTATCCCCGCAGCTCCAACCTCGGATGAAGCGGCTCCTCACGGGACTCCTCGTGCTCGCCGCCATCGGCGTGCTCGTCATCGTCGTGTTCTCGCTGCTCGGCGGCGACGACGACGGTGAGCCCGACATCCGCGAGGTGCAGTCCGACGAGCGCGGCCTCTCCGTGAAGGAGGCCATCGGACGAGCACCCGAGGACACCTTCGCGGTACGGGGCTTCGCCTACGACGACGGCGCGTTCATCCAGCTGTGCAACGGCCTCACCGACGACTCGCCTCCGCGGTGCGTCGGCCCGTCGGTCCTGCTCCTCGATCTCGACCTGCAGCGCCTGCCCCTCGAGCGGGGCGAGATCGACGGTCGCCGCGTCCTCTACACCGAGGAGCCGGTGCTGCTCGGTGGGAACCTCGACGGCACCCAGCTGCGGGTGGTCGACGTCCTCATCGACGCGGAGGGCTAGGCCGGAGCCGGTGTCTCGCGCCGCTTGCCGCGGCGCGTGCGCTTCACGAGCAGGAACGCGCCGCCGACCAGCGCCGCGGGGAGCAGCACCATCCAGCCGATGAGCGTGAGCGCCGATGGCGACTCGCCATCGGGGTTGAGGTCGGTCACCTCGCCGCCGGATGCCGCGAAGTCGCTTGCGGCGCCGAGATCGAACTCGCTCTCGTCGGGGGCGAAGGCACCGCCCTCGAAGTCGTCGTCGGGGATCACGACGCCCTCCGGCACGGTGACCGTGGTCGTCGTCGCGGCGGATGCCGCCGGTCGCGTCGTCGTGGTCGTCGGCTTGTTGTTGCGGTTGACCGTGCCACCGCCGCCGGGCGCGGGCGCCAGCGACTCGAACGGCTTGTCGAACGCGCTGACCACCGACTCCGCCTTGACGTGGACCATGATCCCGGCGCCGGTGAAGTTGACGAGCACCAGGTTGTAGCGCCCGTAGCGCGGATCGAAGGCCTTGATCACCTCGGGGTTGTCGCTCGACGCGCTGCTGGCGATCTGGGTCGGGCCCTGCGGCCCGCCCTCCTCCTCCGCCTTCTGGCCGTCGTCGTAGAGGAACGTGTCGAGGTCCTCTGCGCCGGACGGGGCGTCGAACGCCATCGTGAAGATGGCGTAGAAGTCGTCCGCTGGTGCCAGATCGTCGGGCACCTCGATGTTGACGGGGACGACGATGCACGAGGGCATGGCCGCGCACTCCTCCGGCGTCACGCCTCCGTTGACGGTCACGCCGGCTGGATCCGGCGCCGGGATCGGGCCGTAGTCGCCCTCGAAGGTGCCACGCGCCGGGAGCGTGAACTCCTCGCCCTCGAGCGCGGATGCCGAGCCACCGACGAGCACCGATGCGCCGAGCAGAGCGACGGTCACCGCGATGAGGATGCGGGCGGAGGTTCGAGTCATCGTCATGTCGGATCGATCAGGACGCCGGCGCTGTAGCCGTTGCACGGCTCGTCGCCGCGCAGCTGTGCGGTGATGTTGCCCTCGGGCCACTCGTTCGGCAGGTAGCGCTTGCCGCCCTCGATCGAGCGCCAGCAGCCCGGACGGGAGTCGCCGGGCGCGGCGCCCTGCGCGTCCCAGATCTCGGCCTGCGCGTCCTTCACGCACGTGTAGTCGCCAGGGAAGTAGAAGCACGCGGGCACCGCGGGATTCTCACTGCGGATCTCGGGGATGGCGTGGAAGCCCTTGTCGATCGACGTCGGGCCGAGGCGAGGACCGGCCACCTGCACGCCGGTGAAGAACTGGAACAGGTTCTGGTAGGGATCGCAGGCGAAGCCGAGGTCGGACTCGGGGTACGTCTGGTCGATCTCGCGGAACGCCAGGTAGCAGAGCTGCTGCTGCAGTGCCGGCTCGTACACCTGTGGCGTGATGACGATGGCTCGGCCGTCCCACACGTTGTTGGCCGACATCAGACGCGGCGGGTTGTTGCCCTCCAGCTGGCTGTCGCCGAGCAGGATCCACTCCGGCTGGTAGCCGAGCGCCTCGGCGGCCGGGCCGTAGTAGCCGTTCGCGCCGCCGAGCCAGAGGATCGTCGTGATCCCCTTCTGCTGGAACTCGGCCATGTCGAAGTTGGCGTACTCGTGCGTGATCGAGTTGTCCTTCGCGTAGCAGCAGTGCGGGAACGCGCTCGTCGCCTCGACTTGGACGCCGCAGTCGGCGATCTTCTCGCGCACGCGGTCGGCGAACGCGAGGAGGTTCGGGTAGCCCTCGTCGCTCGTCTGGATGATGCCGATCTTCCGGGGCTCGCCGGTGTCCGGTCCCGGGTCGCTGTCGCTGTTGCCGTTGAGGGCCGACGGGTGCGGCTGCACCTTCTGGCAGACGTAGCTGGCGTACTGATCCGACTGCTGCTCGATCGAGGGCAGGTAGCCCCAGATCAGCTTCGGATACTGGTCGTAGAACGACTTGGGCCGGCCGAAGAGGGCGCCGAAGTTCAGCACCTCCTTCTGGGCCATCGCCTGCAGCAGCGCGTCCTGGTTGTCGCCGGCGTCGGAGATCAAGGCGAAGGGCTTCACCTTCTGGTAGATCTCGGCCGCGTCGGCCCGGCGCTCCTCGGGCGACGGCGGCTGGCTGCTCGGACCAAATGCCACGTAGAAGTGGACAACTCGCCCATATGTCTGGAACCGCTCGTTGAAGTAGCGCTGCCAGACCCGCATCGCCTTCACGAGCAGGTGCTTGGAGTTCTCGTTGTCGGCGTCGTCGGGGTTCTCGGGCTCGAACAGGTCGTAGATGACGCCGTTGGGCCGGGGACACGTGCCGCCCGAGCAGCCCAGCTCCTGGATGTTGCCGTCGAAGTAGAAGACGAGCCGGATCTCCTCGCCGGTGACGCCGGCATAGGTGGCGCCGAAGTTGTCGCCGTTGAAGAACGCCACACACGGTGGCGACAGCGGGTCCTCGGTCTGGCGCGGCGGGTTGCCGACGCAGCGCTTCGTCGACGGGTTCACCCCCTTGCCGGGCGGCGGGAGGGCGGCCGGGATCGTCGTGGCCGAGGCGATGCCCTGGCTCTGGCCCAGGCCGAGGTTGGAGAAGTTGCCCTGCGGCGGCGGGGGCGTGTCGTCCTTGGGCGGGACGGGGGCGTACTCCAGCGTCTGGCTGGGGTTCGGCTGCTGCACGTTCAGTGACGACGGCAGAACGACGATCGCGATGATGAGCGCGACGACGAGGGCGATCAGCGGTGGGTACTTCTTCTGCCAGTCCGAGGCGCGGCCGGTGCCGGCCTGGACGGGCTGAACTGCTGCAGCCATGTTCCTCCTGGATCCAATGACACCCATTCACGGTCGTCCACGTCCAATCCTCCTGGCCGATCAGATGTCAGACGTCTGGACCGGAGGCCCGTGGGTTGGCGCGGCGTCCGCCGGATGCGGTTGTCTGGGAACGGATCGGCTTTGCAGGGAGACCGCCGGGGCGTGACGAACCGACATCGGTGCGTTCGCCCTCTCCGGGGCGCGCGCATCTGTCCACGCACCCGGAAGAGGGAAGGCCCATGGCGACCACCAGCTCACGCACGACGACCGCACGAGCTCCGCGTCGAGCGTCCGGCATCGACGCCAAGACCTTCAAGAAGAACTTCGACGGGATCGTCGACAACATCGAGACGGTCATCAAGGGCAAGTCCGACGTGGTTCGGCTCGCCATGGTCGCCGTCATCTGCGAGGGCCACATCCTCTTCGAGGACCTGCCCGGCACCGGCAAGTCGATGCTCGCTCGTGCCATCGGCGAGTCGATCGGCGCCGGCAACAACCGCATCCAGTGCACCCCGGACATGCTCCCGGGCGACATCACCGGTTCGTCGATCCTGAACCAGAAGAAGGGCACGTTCGAGTTCCAGCCGGGCCCGATCTTCACCAACATCCTCCTCGCCGACGAGATCAACCGCGCCACGCCCAAGACGCAGTCCGCGCTGCTCGAGGCCATGGCCGAGCGCCGCGTCACCGCCGACGGCACGACCTACGACCTGCCCCGTCCGTTCTTCGTGCTGGCCACGCAGAACCCGGTCGAGCAGGCGGGCACGTTCCCGCTGCCCGAGGCCCAGCTCGACCGCTTCCTCTTCAAGCTGTCGATGGGCTACATGAACCGCGCCTCGGAGTACGAGGTCATGTTCGACAACGCGGTGAAGCTGCAGATCGAAGATCTGCAGTCGGTCGTCGAGAACGAGACCGTGACCGCGATGATCAACTACGCGTCGACCGTCGAGGTCGCCGAGGAGGTCGGCTACTACATCGTCGATCTCGTCCAGGCGACCCGCAACGACCCGTCGATCGCGGCCGGCGGCAGCCCCCGCGCCACCATCGCCCTGCTCCGTGCCGCGCGTGCGCTGGCAGCCAGTGACGGTCGCGAGCACGTGTACCCCGACGACGTGCGCGCCGTGCTGCGCCCGGTGCTCGCCCACCGCGTGCTGCTCAACCCCGACGCCATGCTGCGTGGCGACAACGTCGACGCCGTGCTCGAGCGCGTGACGGCCACGGTCAAGCCCCCTGTCAGCGGTCGTAGCGGCCGCACCGGCCAGCTCCAGGCGGTGGAAGCCTCCTGATGGCCGTTGCCACCGCGCCGGCGACACCGGGGCGGCGGCTGCGGGCCCGGCTCGACCGTGTGGTCGATGCCCTGCAGCCGACAGCCCTGCGCTCTCGCGCGCAGGCGTTCGCCCGCAAGACCGGCATCACCCGGACCGGCGCCATCGCGCTCGTCGGGTTCCTCTTCCTCTGGATCATGGCGCGCATCGTCGCCGGTACCGCCATGTACCTGTTCGCGTACGGCTTGCTGCTGCTCGTCGGCGTCAGCTTCCTGATCTCGCCGCGCAACCTGAAGCTCGAGGGCATCCGCGACGGGCTGTTCCCGCGCGTGCAGGAGGGTGACCGGCTCGACGTCGAGCTGAAGCTCACCGCCCGCCGGCGCATGTCGACCTTCGTCCTCGAGGAGCGCGTGCCCGAGCGCCTGGGACGCAAGGTGCGGGTGCCGGTCACGCGGCTCTCCAGTGGCAACGAGATCACCCACACGTACGGCCTGCGCGCCAGCCGTCGCGGCGTGTACGAGGTCGGGCCGCTGGTCGCCATCGCTGGCGACCCGCTCGGCCTGACCCAGCGCGAGACCGTCATCGCCGAGCCGTTCGAGCTGCTCGTGCACCCACGCATCGAGCTGGTGTCGGACCGCCCGCTGACCCGCCAGTTCGAGGACCCGCCCATCCGCCCGCCGGTGTCGAAGCCGTGGCCGTCCGGTCTCGAGTTCTACGGCATGCGCGAGTACGTCCGCGGCGACGACCTGCGTCGCATCGTGTGGCGGGCGTCGGCCCGCACCGGGAAGATCATGGTGCGCGAGGCCGAGCAGGGCATCACCGACCACGTCACGATCATCCTCGACACCGATCGCGGCTCACACAGCCAGGACGGCGAGGGCCTCAGCGAGTCGTTCGAGATGGGCGTCCGCGCCGCGGCGTCGCTCGGCGTCCGCCACCTGCGCGAGGGCTACGAGGTGAAGATCGAGGCCAACGGCGGCTCGCTCACGCGTCACCTGCGCGGCCCGAGCCAGCAGCTGGGGATGCTCGACGCGCTCGCTCGCGTCGAGCTCGACCGGGCCGGCCTGTCGGGCGCCATCGGCCGTCTGCTCACGAACCGCCAGCGCGACGCGCACAACATCCTCATCACACCGAAGCTCACCGCTCACGAGGCGGCCCAGCTGCGGCTGCTGCTGCAGACCGGCGTGTCGATCCTCGTCGTCTGCCTCCTGTGGGACGAGGAGGACGCCGGGACCGTTGGCGTCGCCGCCTCGCTCGGCTGCCAGGTCGTGTCGGTCAAGCCCGGCCAGGACCTGAGCACCGCCCTGTACAACGACATCGGCGCCGGGAACCGGATCTGAGATGACGATCATCGAAGAGCGCTCCGAGAACCTGACCCCGACGCCGGAGGCGCTTGCCGCCGAGGCCGCGGGCGCCGCCCCCGAGCTCCCCACCGACGAGCAGGTCGAGGAGGAGCGCCCGCCGTCCAACCGGCTGGCGGTCGCCGTCGCCTTCCCCGTCGTCTCCGCCGCCCTGATGATCGGCGGCGTCTTCCGCGGCGCCGAGCCGCGGATCTTCGCCGCCATCGCAGGTCTGCTCGGGGTGGCGATCGCCGCCGGCACCGTGCGCGTGACGCGACCGCTCGTCGCGTACAGCCTCATGCTGGTCGGGCTCTTCGCCGTCGGCCTGCTGATGGTGGTGCCCGGCAACCCGAGCGACGCGACGCGCGTCACCTCCCTCGCGCGCGAGGCGGCGCGCACCGGTGACCTGCTGCGACCGCCGGTGCCGTTCGAGCCGGGCTGGCACGCCATCGTCGGCTGGCTCATGGCCATCGTCGGCTTCGCCGCCGGCTGGCTGGCGCTCGCCATCAAGCGACCGTCGATCGCGCTGCTCCTGCCGCTGCCGTTCGCCGCGTTCGCCGGCATCAGCGTTCCCGACTCCCAGCAGGTGGGCAGCGGCCTGGCCGTCCTCGTGCTGTTCGCCATCGGCCTCGGCCTGCTGTCGTCCGAGCAGTCGGTGGGCGAGGAGGACGAGCGGCCGCCCGTCGCCTACGAGGTGCGCAAGGCGCTCAAGGCGATGCCGCTCCTCGCGGTGATCGTCGTCGTCCTCTACTTCGTGTCCAAGGCCGGCTTCCTGTTCCCGCCGCCGGCCATCGACCCGGCCAAGCAGCCGCAGAAGCCGAAGACGGTCCCGATCTCCGAGGTCGAGGACCGCGAGCTGTTCCAGGTCGAGTCGACGGTCAGCGGTCCGTGGCGCATGGGTGCCCTCGACGTCTACGACCAGAGCGACGGCACCTGGCGACTGCCGGCCTTCGACGAGAACGAGCTGCAGAACGTGCCCAACAGCGGCGTGGTGAACGACCGCTACCGCCAGGGCGTGCGGGCCACGTTCACCATCAAGGGGCTGGGCGGCGCCGTGCTGCCCGGCCTGCCCAACACGGTCGGCATCGTGGCCGAGGGCGTCGACACCGGGCTGCAGTACGACGGTCGCACCGGCAACATCCGCCTCAGCGACGGCCAGGTGCGGACCAGCTTCGAGTACACGGTCGTCGCCGCCAAGCTCCCGACCGTCGACGATCTCAAGAGGACCGTCGCCAAGGTGCCGCCGGACCTCGAGGAGTTCACCGAGATCTCCGACGCGCCGCCGGCGGCCCAGGCGCTCATCGACGACGCCACCGCACAGTTCGACAACCAGTGGGAGCGGTTCGACCATCTCCGCACGTACGTGCTCGAGGAGGTCGTCGCCAAGGGCGTCGGCGAGCCCGTCGCCGTCACACCCGAGCGGGCGCAGGAGATCCTCACCGACTTTCAGGGCTCGCCCTACGAGATGGTGGCGCTGCAGGCGATGTTCGGTCGCTGGCTCGGCATCCCGTCCCGCATCGGCTACGGCTTCGATGGCGGTGACGTCGTCGAGGGCCAGAAGCAGACGCTGTCGATCCGGCCCAAGCACGGCGCGTCGTTCCCCGAGGTCTACTTCGACGACTACGGCTGGTTGCCGGTCATCGGCAAGCCCAAGCACGCCGAGGCCACGGTCAACTCCGACCCCGACCAGCAGCAGGTCGACCCCAACGTGCTGCCGAGCGACGAGGTGTCGGCCCAGGTGTACCTGCCGATCATCGTGCCGCCGGCGAGCGTGGCCGCCAAGCAGATCGCGGCGACGCTGGCGCTGATCGCCGGCATCGCGCTGCTCCTGGGGACCCTGTACGTGCTGTACCCGGCGTTCCACAAGGCGCGGCTGCGCAACAAGCGCCGTGAGCGCGCGCTGCGCGAGGGACCTCGCGCCCGCATCGCGCTCGCGTACAGCGAGTGGCGCGACTACGCCACCGACCTCGGGTTCTCGCACCCGGTCGACACGCCGCTCATGTTCCTCGACCGCTTCGTGGAGGACGAGGAGCACACCGAGCTGGCGTGGCTCGCCACCCGCGCCCTGTGGGGCGACATGCAGGGCGAGCTGACCGACGACCACGCGCAGGCGGCGCAGGAGATCTCGCGATCGCTGCGCCGGCGGCTGGCGTCGACGCAGCCGGCGACGCTTCGCGCTGTTGCCGTCGTGTCGCGGCTCTCGCTGCGCAACCCGTACTCACCGGATGATGCCAGCGAGGTGCGCGAGTCGCGCCGTCGCTTCCTCGGACGAGGCCGTGGCACGTTCGGACCGTCCCGTCGACGCAAGGAGCTGGCTGATGCGACGGCATAGGGAGCTGCTGGCGGCCGCGCTGCTCGGCGTGCTCGCCACCGCGTGCGTTTCCGAGGGACCGGCCGGCGTCGCCATCGACAGCGTCGAGGCCGACGTCGTCTTCGGCGGCAAGACCGAGCCCACTGCGGCGCTGCCGGCCAACACCAACGTGGGCGACGTGCCCGACGCCGCGCTCAACTCGGGCTTCGAGCTGCCGCCGTTCCGCAACGCGGCGGCCGACCGCCTGCCGCCGCTGCACTCCGTCGACGTCCAGTCGGCGTGCCCGACGGCGCCCCCGACGGCGGCCGCGGACAAGAGCGCCGAGGTGACGATCACCGGCGAGGTCCGCGAGGGCGTCTACCTGTGGAAGCGGGCGGGCACGCAGAAGAAGGTCGTCACGGGCGCCGACCCGATCACCGTCGAGATCAAGGGCTTCGAGCGCCGGATCATCCGCAACGTGCAGCCCTACGAGGACGAGTTCGACCCCGACGCCTACACGTTCGAGATGGTGCAGACCCTGCTGGACCGTCCGGTCGTCCAGGTGCGCACGTTCCTCGTGAAGCCCCAGACGTCGGCCCAGGTCGCGCCGGGCGGTGCCCTCGTGGTCGACGAGCCCCGCGTCAACGACCCTGAAGGCGGCATCAGCCTGATCAAGGTCGAGGAGTTCGACGAGAACGACCAGGCCCTGGGCTCGTTCGAGCCCAGCAACGGCCTGCTGCTGCTCGGCCTGCCCGTGGACCCGGCAGAGACGTTCCAGTCGAGCGCCACCGATCCCAAGAGCGGGCAGACGATCGTGCAGGACGCTCGCGTCGCCGGCCGCTCGCGCATCGACGCGTGCGGCGATCTCGTCGACGGCTGGCGGGTCGAGGCGACCCAGACGCGCAGCGACGCCGCCGGTCAGGTCGTCTACAACCTGCTGCTCGCCACCCAGTACGGGGGCGTGCCCATCCTCGAGGAGATCTCCACGACGGCCGCCGACGGCTCCGAGCTCAACGTCACGTTCACCCTCGGTCAGCTGAACCCGGACCCGCTGCCGTGAACGTGGACAGGTTCCTTCCGAAGAACCGCATGGCGCGAGCGGCGGTGATCACCGCGATCACCCTCGTCGCCGTCCTGATCTTCACCCAGCTCCTGATGCCCGGTCGCGGCGATGCTCGGGGCACGCCGGCCGCGGTGCTGTTCGCCGGCCTGTGCAAGGGCGCGGCGGCCGCCATCGTGACGGTCGGCGTCGTCCTCCTCTACCGCACGCTGCGCATCGTCAACTTCGCGCAGGTGGCGATGGGCATCGCCGGCACGATCCTCACCTTCGAGTTCCTGCAGTACACCGAGGTGCCGTTCCCGGCTGCCCTGGCGCTGGGCGTGGCCCTGTCCGCCGCGATCGGCGTGCTGATGGGTGTGCTCACCCTGCGGTTCTTCTCGTCGTCCCGCCTGTTCCTGACGGTCTTCACGATCGTCTCGGCAAGTGTCCTCGCCGGCCTCGGGCCCCAGGTGCGGTCACTGCCGTTCTTCCCCGACTTCAGCAAGCGGACGACGGCGGAGAACCTGGCCAGCCAGGACCCGGCGCAGCTGCTCCCGTTCCGCGGCCTCAAGTTCCAGGTCGGCAGCTTCCCGGTCGACTTCCGCTTCGGCCACCTGCTCACGCTCGAGCTGGCGGTTCTGGTGTTCATCGGCATCTGGGCGTTCCTGCGCTACACCAAGGCGGGCGTCGCCATCCGGGCACTGGCCGAGAACAGCGAGCGGGCGTCGCTGCTCGGCATCGGCGTCGGCGGCATGGCCGTGCTGGTGTGGATGATCTCCGGGGCCCTGGCCGGCGTCGGCGTCATCGCCCGCGCCTCCATCACGACGCCCGGCTCCGCCACCGGCATCGGCTTCGGTGTGCTGCTGCCCGTCTTCGCGGCGGCGGTCCTGGGCCGGATGACGAACCTGCCCGTCGCCATCGGTGCCTCGATCGCCATCGCCGTCATGAGCGATGCGTGGAACAACTCGCTGCAGGACCGCGCCGAGCTGTTCGATCTCGGCCTCCTGCTCGTGATCGCCACCGGGCTGCTGCTGCAGCGCGCCCGCGGCCGCAGCGAGACCGGCGCGGGCGTGTCGTGGTCCGCCACCGACGAGCCCCGACCCATCCCCCAGGTCCTGCGCGAGCTGTCGACGGTGCGCATGACGCGCCTGTCGCTGATCGTCTTCGGCATCATCGCCGTGCTCGTGTTCCCGTTCGTCGTGTCGACCCGCAACGTGAGCCTCGGCCAGGTCATCGCCCTCAACGCCATCGCCGTGGTGTCGCTGGTGGTGCTCACCGGCTGGTCCGGTCAGGTGAGCCTGGCCCAGTTCGCGTTCGTGGCCATCGGCGCCGTCGTCGGCGGCAGCATCACTGCCAACACCCCGATCCCGTTCTGGTTCGCCGTCCCGCTGGCAGCCGCCGTCACCGGCGTCGTGGCGGTGATCGTCGGTCTCCCGGCGCTGCGCATACCAGGCCTGTTCCTGCTCGTGGCCACGTTCGCGTTCGCGCTCGTGGTCGAGGAGGTCCTGTTCGACGAGCGCTACTTCGGGTGGCTCCTCCCGAGCGACGTCGACCGCCCGACGTTCTTCATGATCGACTTCGAGAACGAGCGGGCCATGTACTACCTGGCCGTCGCCACGCTGGTGCTCGCCATCGTGATCGTCACCAACCTGCGACGCAGCCGCATCGGCCGAACGCTCATCGGGCTCCGCGAGAACGAGGCCAACGCCAAGGCCTTCGGCGTGCGCGCCGTGCGGACGAAGCTGGTCGCGTTCGGCATCGCCGGTGCGCTGTGCGGCATGGCCGGTGCCGTGCTCGCCGCCCAGGGTCGTGCCGTGTCCCAGGCGACCTTCGGCGTGCAGGAGAGCGTCGACGTGTTCACCGCCGCCGTGTTCGGCGGCGTCAGCACGCCGTTCGGCGCCCTCCTCGGCGCCGCGTGGTTCCAGATCGTGGAGGACTTCGCCCGTGACCGCGCCATCCTCCAGGCGTTCCTCCAGCGCGGCGGCACGCTCTTCATCCTGCTGCTGGCGCCCGGGGGCCTGATCTCGCTGATCAACGTCGCTCGCGACTCGGTGCTGCGGGTCATCGCCCAGCGACGCCAGCTGGTGGTGCCCAGCCTGACCGCCGACTTCGATGCGGAGGCGGAGGACGCCCTGCTCATCCCGCTCGGGGAGAACGACCCGTCGTCCGGTCTCGGCGCACTGCCGGTCGGCACGCGCTACAGCCTCGAGTCCGAGCTCTACCAGGGCCGGGGTCAGCGCATCGTGGACAAGCTCAAGACCAAGACCGGCGGGCGCGACGCCCAGGCCATGACCGCGGCCGCACGCGCCGCCGACGACGTCGAGACGGGAGCAGCGCCGGCATGAGCGACGAGACTGAGGTGGTCGATCTCGGCTCGATCGACGACGTCGAGACGGGCACCACGATGGCGATCCGCGACTTCGGCGACCGCCTCGAGAGCCATCCCGAGGAGGAGGACGACGAGCCGTCGCGCCTTCGTCGCATCGTTCGCGAGCTGAAGAGCTACGGCGAGCTGCGGCGGACGCCGTACGGGGTTCTGCCCATCGCCATCCTCTCCGGTACCGCGTTCTTCAACATCCTCGACGCCCGCGCGTTCCAGGTCGCCGGTCCCACGTTGGCGCGCGAGCTGCAGCTGAACGTCCTGCAGATCTTCTCGGTGTTCGCCCTCGTCTCGCTGCTCGGCGCCGTGGGCGGCATCGGCGCCGGCTACCTGGCCGACCGGACGCGGCGCCTGCCGTGGCTGGGCATCGGCTCCATCGTCGGCGGCATCTTCTCGATGCTGTCGTCGCGTTCGACCGGCTTCGCCACCCTGGCCAACACCCGCGTGTTCGCCGAGGTCGGTCGCTCGGCCGCCTCGGTGCCGAGCGGCTCGCTCCTGGCCGACTACTACCCGCCGACGGCGCGCGGCCGGGTGTACGCGGTGCAGGGCATGACCCGCAGCCTCGGCCAGGTCGCCGCACTCGTGATCGTCGGCATCATGGTCACCCAGCTCGGCTTCCGCACGACGTTCCTCGTCATCGGCGCCGGCAGCGTGCTGACCGGCCTCGCTATCATGGTGTTCCTCCGCGAGCCCGTGCGCGGCTACATGGAGCGCAAGGCGCTCGGTGCCGACGAGGAGACGGCGAACACCCCGGAGGCGCCCGTCTCGCTGGCCGAGGGCTGGCGCACGCTGTTCGCCATCCGCACCGTTCGCCGGCTGATGATCTCGAACGGCATCCAGGCCATCGGCGAGAACGCCAGCACGCTCTTCACCGCGTTCTTCTTCGCCCAGCACTACGGCCTGAACGCGTTCGAGCTCAGCCTCGCGTACACGCCCGGCTTCATCGTCGGCATCATCGGTGCCACCATCGGCGGCGGCATCGTCGACCGCTACATGCGCACGAACCCGAGCCGGGTCCTGCGCCTGGCCGCCTCGTTCATCGCCGTTGCCGGCCTCAGCCTGTTCGCCTACGTGTTCCGGCCGCCCCTGTGGGTCCTGTTCGGCGTCAACGCGCTGGTCTCGCTGGGCAACTCCATGGCCGCGCCGTCCTTCGGCGTCGTCTACGCCAACACCATCCCGGCCCGCATGCGCGCCGTCGGCTTCAACATCACCAACCTCGCCGAGCTGCCGGCGCAGATCTTCGCCGTCACCCTGGGCGGCGTGATCTTCTCCGAGTACGGCTTCAACGGCGTCTACCTGTTCGCCGCCGTGCTCACGCTGATCGGTGCTGTGGTGTCGATCTCGGCCGCCGGCTTCTTCGAGCTGGACATGCGCTCGGCCATCGCCGGCACGATGGCCGACGAGGAGTGGCGGCGGGCCAAGGCCGATGGTCGCGGCAAGATGCTCGTGTGCCGTGACATCGAGGTGGCCTACAGCGGCGTCAAGGTGCTGTTCGGCGTCGACTTCGACGTCGAGGAGGGTGAGATCGTCGCCCTGCTCGGCACCAACGGCGCCGGCAAGTCGACCCTGCTGCGCGCCATCTCCGGCACCACCCAGGCGACCAGTGGCGCCGTCGTGTTCGACGGTCGTGACATCACGGCCATGCCGCCCCACGAGGTCACGGCCAAGGGCATCGTGTTCATGCCCGGCGGCCGCGGCGTCTTCCCGGGCCTGACCGTTCGCGAGAACCTCATGCTCGGCAGCTGGCTGACCGACGACGTCGAGGACGCCGACGCCGAGCTCGAGCGCATGTTCGAGCTGTTCCCGGTGCTGCGCGAACGCCAGCACGCCAACGCCGGCGCGCTGTCCGGCGGCGAGCAGCAGCAGCTGTCGCTGGCCCAGGCCTTCCTGTGCAAGCCCCGCCTGCTGCTCATCGACGAGCTGTCGCTCGGTCTCTCGCCGGCTGTCGTGGCCGAGCTCCTGGACGTGGTCCGCGGCATCCGGGACGCCGGCGTCACCATCGTCGTCGTCGAGCAGTCGGTCAACGTCGCTCTGAGCCTGGCCGACCGTGCCGTGTTCATGGAGAAGGGCGAGATCAAGTTCATGGGCCCGACGGCCGAGCTGCTCGATCGCCCGGACATCCTGCGCGCCGTGTACGTGAAGGGCAGCGGCGCCCTGACCGACGGTGCTCCGGCCGCGGCCCGGCGCCGTGAGGGCGAGGCCCGGCTCCAGCAGCTGGGCGAGTCCCGCACCATCCTCGAGGTCGAGGGCCTGGAGAAGCGCTACGGCGGCGTCACCGCCGTCGACGGCGCCACGTTCGACCTCCGCGAGGGCGGCGTGCTCGGTCTCATCGGCCCCAACGGCGCCGGCAAGACCACGATCTTCGACCTCATCAGCGGCTACCAGCTGCCCGACGCCGGCGTGGTGCGCTTCGACGGCGTCGACATCACCGGCATGCCGGCCGAGGAGCGGGCCAAGCGCAAGCTCGTCCGCCGCTTCCAGGATGCGCGGCTGTTTCCGTCGCTGACGGTGTTCGAGACGCTGCTGGTGTCCCTCGAGCAGCGGGTCGAGGTCAAGAGCTCGCTGCTCGCCGCCTTCGCCGCACCCCAGGCGCGCGCGTCCGAGCGACGCCTTCGCGTGCGGGCCGAGCGCCTGCTCGAGCTGCTCGAGCTCGGCGCCTACCGCGACAAGTTCGTCAAGGAGCTGTCCACCGGTCTTCGCCGCATCGTCGACCTGGCGTGCGTGCTGGGCGCCGAGCCGACGCTGCTGCTGCTGGACGAGCCGTCCTCCGGCATCGCCCAGGCCGAGGCCGAGAGCCTCGGGCCGCTGCTGCGCCGCGTCCGGTTCGAGACCGGCTGCAGCATCCTCATCATCGAGCACGACATGCCACTCATCTCGGCGGTGTCCGACGAGCTGATCGCGCTCGAGCGCGGCCGAGTCATCTGCCGCGGCCTGCCCGCCGACGTCCTCAACGACGAGCGAGTCATCGAGTCCTACCTCGGCGACGACCACGTCACCGTCAAGCGCTCCGGGAGCATCACGTGACCACCCCCCATCGCACACGCACCATCCGCCTGCTCGCCGCGCTCTTCGCCCTCACGCTGCTCGCCAGCGCGTGCGGCGACGAGAAGTCGGTCGGCGACGAGTCCCTGCTCGAGGGCACCGACGAGAGCGGTGAGGGTCCTCGCCTCGGCGAGACCACCACCACGACCGCCGCGCCCGCCGGCGAGACGCCCTCGACCACGGCACCTCAGGCCACCACGGCGCCGCCCACCACCGCACCGGCGGCGCCCTCGGTCGAGATCTCGATCGCCAGCGACACCACCGCGGGTGGGCAGTTCCAGCCCCGCGTCGCCCAGGTGCCGTCCGGCGCCATCGTGCGCTTCATCAACAACGACTCGGTCGAGCGCTCCGTCGTGGCTGACGGCGGCGCCTTCGACTCCGGCCCGATCGCGCCCGGCGGGACGTGGGACTGGGTCGCCGGTGGCGCCGGGTCGTACAACTACTCCGACGGCACGCGCCCGTACGCGGTGGGGAGCATCGAGGTCGTCTGATGAGCCGCCGTCCCGCTCTGCTCCTCGCGCTCGCGCTCACGCTGCCGGTCCTGGCCGGCGCGTGCGGTCGCGGCACCAACGAGGACGACAAGGTGGTGATCACCCAGCTGGGCTCAGACGTGCTGCCGGGTGAGATCCTCGGCTTGACCGTCGACATCGAGGACGTCGAGGAGCGCATCGCCGGCGTCGACCGCTCCTACGTCGAGTCCACCGGCCTCTACAGCCTGCGCGACGGCAAGGAGCTCAAGGCCACCCTGCAGCTCAGCCGCTTCACCGAGGACGCCGAGATCGACCGCAAGCTGCGGCTGGCGATCGTCGACCAGATCGGCTCGACCAAGCCGCGGGCGTTCCGCATGGGCGACCAGACCGTGTACCTGACGACGAGCAAGCGACAGGCGGTGGCCGTGTTCTTCCGCCCCCGCTCCTTCGTGGTGCTCTCGACGCTCGACACCTACGACAAGGGCCGCACGCTGCTGCGCGAAGTGCTGGAGCTGGACATCTGATGACCCGACGCCGACGCATCGCACTCGTCCTGTGCGCCGTGGTCGCCCTGACCGCGGCGTGCTCCAAGGAGACGACGGGCACCAAGGAGGTTCGGGACGCCATCAACGCCACGCGCCTCGACCCCCACCGGTTCTCGTACTCGGTGCTGGCGCCCGACTCCGCGTACCAGGTGCACGGCCTCGTCGAGGACGACTTCCGGTACAAGGCCCGCCTCGTCACCGGCTCCGAGCCGGTCCTCGACGAGGTCGTGAACGACGACGCCATCGCCGTGCGCTTCGCGCAGCCGGCACTGCTCGGGAGCTTCATCGACGACTCCCAGCGGGAGGTGGCCAAGCTCGAGACCACGCTCAACGGCGTCACCGTGCTCGACGTGCTGAAGGCGAAGCGCTGGGTCCTCGATCCCTCCGGCGCTCCGGCGCTGACCGACGCGTCGCGCACGCTGCGCAACCAGGGCAAGGACCCGATCTTCGACGCGCTCGGCGTGTTCGACTACGTCGAGCAGGCGATGGCCGAGTCGGTCGAGGTCCACGAGTGGGACGCCGACGACCTCAACCCGGCGTACCGCGCGTCGGAGGACGTCTTCCCGCAGCCGTCCGAGGACTCCGGCGTGCAGCGCTTCGATCTCCGCCGCCCGTTCCTGCCGCCGGTCGGCGCGTCGTCGGGCAGCTCGGCCGACAGCTTCCTCGCCACCAAGCACTTCCGGAAGATGGCGATCTACGTGAAGAACGGCCGCATCATCCGCGTCATGGAGCGCGTCGAGCTCACCGGCAAGGCGGCCGAGGACTTCGTCGGCTACGTCAAGCAGGTCCTCAAGGACGTCGGCTTCGACAAGGAGGACATCGACGCGTTCGAGGAGTCGCTCGAGGGTCTCAACGAGAAGCAGCGCAGCGACGTGCTGCTCGAGACCGTCAACCAGGGCCTCGAAGCCGCTGGCCAGCCGCCGATCATCATCCGCACGATGACCATGGACCTCCAGGACATCGGCGACGACGACATCGCGGCGACGCTGCCGGACGACACCATCGAGGGCAGCCTCGGCATCCTGCTGAACCGCGGCGCCAAGGTCGAGGCCGCCACCGCCTCGGGCTCGCCCACGGCGCCGGCCACGTCGCAGTCGGCGGCGAGCGGTGACGAGTGACGCCCGCCGTCTCCTCGTGGCGCTCCTCGTCGCGCTCGTGCTCGCCGGCTGCAGCAGCGGTGACGGCGACCCGTTCGCGCTCGACGGGACGCCCCGGATCGCCGACGACGAGGGCGTGGTGACCGCAGTGGGCAGCGACACGATCACGCTCGACGACGAGCGCACCTACGAGGTCGACGACGACCTCGTCAGCTTCTCGAGCATCGACCTGTCGGTGCTCCCGCTCGTCAACACCAAGCGGCAGTACGTGCAGGTCGGCCTGGAAGGCGACACCGTGCGCTGGGTCGGGGCGGTGGCCCGGCCGTTGCTGAGCGAGCCGCCCACCGTCGTCTACGCCGGCGAGGTGGCGGCCGTCGAGGCCGGGCGCCTCACCTTCACCAACGGCACGGTGTTTCGCCTCGACGACGGCGTCGACGGCGCCGGCCTGCGCGGCCGCCGTGCACAGATCTCGCTCGACCCCGAGGAAGGCGTTGTGACCGAGGTGCAGTCATGAACCGCATCGCTGCGCTGGCGGTGGCCGCCGCGCTCGTCGTGCTGACGGCGGGCGTCGCGCTCGCCAGCGACGACCCCGAGTACGTACTGCAGTACGGGCCCCAGCAGATCTACGCCCCCGAGGCGTGGACCGTGAGCCGCGGCGCCGGCGTCGTCATCGCCGTCGTCGACAGCGGCATCCAGCTCGACCACCCCGACCTGGCCGCCAAGCTCGTCCCCGGCTACGACTTCCTGGAGGACGACGACCAGCCGCAGGACACCGACGGCCACGGCACGCACGTGGCCGGCTCGGCGGCCGCCATCACCGACAACGGCATCGGCGTCGCCGGCGTGGCGCCCGACGCCAAGATCATGCCGATCCGTGTCCTCGCCGGCGAGGCCAGCAGCCCGCGGTCGATCCTGTCGGTCCAGGAGGGGATCCGCTTCGCCGTCGACAACGGCGCCCAGGTCATCAACCTCTCGCTCAGCGAGATCATCACCCTCGGTCCCGAGGCGATCCGCACGCTCGAGACGTCGTGCCTCGACGCGTACCAGAACGGCTCGCTGTGCATCGTCGCCGCCGGCAACGACGGCAACGGCAAGCCGTCGGGCTACAACAACGACTTCCAGGCCATCCTCGTCGCCGCCAACGACCGCGACAAGGAGATGGCGACGTTCTCGCAGCGGGCCGACACCAAGTGGGGCGTCACCGCCCCGGGCGTCGGCATCCACTCGACGGTGCCGGGCTCGTCGTACGGCATCAAGCAGGGGACCTCGATGGCGGCGCCCCACGTCGCCGGCGTGGCCGCCCTCCTGTTCGCACAGGGTCTCACCATCGACCAGGTGGTCGACAAGATCATCTCGACGGCGACGCCGATGAACGACGGTGGCGGCACCAGTGGTGCCGGCCTCGTCAACGCGGCCGCCGCCGTGGGCGCCGCCTACACGCCGGAGGCCCCGCCGACCACCGCGGCCGGTGGCGCGCCGGCGACCACGGCGCCTCCTCGGGCCGGTGGTGGGCCCCGGCCCACCGCCGTCGCCACGACGGTGCCGGAGGGCCCCGTCGTGCTCGACGAGGGCACGTTCGAGGAAGGCGACTTCGTCGAGGCCACGGATGACGGTGACGACTTCGAGACGGCCCTCGGCGGCGTCGACGAGCCCGAGCCGATCAGCTACAGCGAGGGCATCACGTTGTCGTTCGTGCTCTCGGTGCTGCTGTTCGTCGCCATACTCGGTGTCGTTGGCGTCGTCGCCCGGAGGATCGTGCTGCGGCGGGGGATCGGCGAGATCAAGGCCTGAGGGCCACCGAACGGGGGGCGGAGATGATCGAGCAGGACGTGCTGGAACGGGTGCTGGGTCGCGCCCTCCGCGAGGGGGGCGACTTCGCCGAGGTGTTCGTCGAGGACCGGTCGTCCTCGAGCGCCAGGCTCGACGACGGGCGCATCGAGGAGCTCACGTCAGGCCGGGAGACCGGTGCCGGCATCCGCGTCATCACGGGTGAGTCGACCGGCTTCGCCCACACCACCGACCTCAGCGAGGCCGGCCTGCTGGAGGCGGCCGCCGTCGCGGCGGCCGCGGCGCGGGGCGGCAGCGGCGGCGTCCGCACGGTCGCCCTCGAGCGGCGCGCAGTGACGCCGGCACCGATCGCCATCCGCCCCGAGAGCATCTCCAAGGCGGCCAAGGTGGAGCTGCTGCGCCGGGCCGAGGCCGCCGCCCGCGCCGGCGGCAACGAGATCCGCCAGGTGATGGCCGCCTACGTCGACGGTCGTCGCCGGTTCGTCGTCGCCAACAGCGACGGCGTCTTCGCCGAGGACGACCAGACGCGCACGCGTCTGGCGGTGCAGACGGTGGCGCTGGGCGACACCGGCATGCAGACCGGCTTCGACTCCGTCGCCGGCGTCCGTGGCTGGGAGCTGTTCGACGAGCGCTCGCCGGAGGACGTGGCCGCCGAGGCGGCGCGCTGCGCGCTGCTCAAGCTCAACGCCCGCCCGGCGCCTTCGGGCGTGCTGCCCGTCGTGATCGGCGCCGGCAGCGGCGGCGTGCTCTTCCACGAGGCGTGCGGCCACGGGCTCGAGGCCGACCTCGTCACCAAGGGGGCGTCCACCTTCGCCGGGCGCGTCGGCGACCAGGTGGCCAGCCCGCTGGTGACGCTGGTCGACGACGGCACCGTGGCCGGGGCGTGGGGCCACCTGGGCGTGGACGACGAGGGGCACCCGGCCACCAGCAACGTGCTGATCCAGGACGGCGTGCTCGTCGACTACATGTGGGACGGCCTGCGCGCTCGCAACGAGGGGCGGGGGCAGACCGGCAACGGTCGCCGCCAGACCTACAAGGTCCTGCCGATGGTGCGCATGACGAACACGTACCTGCTGAACGGCGAGAGCGACCCGGACGACATCATCGCCTCGACCGAGCGCGGCGTGTACGTGAAGCGGCTGGGCGGCGGCCAGGTCGACACCGCCAGCGGCGACTTCGTGTTCGGCATGGTCGAGAGCTACCTGATCGAGAACGGGGAGATCACCGACCCCCTGCGGGAGTCGAACCTGATCGGCAACGGTCCCGAGGTGCTCCGCGGCATCGACGCCGTCGGCAACGACTTCAAGTTCAGCAACGGCGGCGGCATGTGCGGCAAGGACAGCCAGTCGGTGCCGGTCGGGATGGGCCAGCCCACGCTGCGCGTGGCGGGGATGACCATCGGGGGGACGGCCGGTGAGTGAGGAGCTGCTCCAGATCGCAGA
>DASUCO010000104.1:0-8103 GCA_036275955.1 Acidimicrobiales bacterium | reverse complement strand
CGCGCTGACCAGCCGGTGGGCGCGGTCACGCCGGTGGGCGGCGCGACGGCGTGCGCCGGTGACCACTGGGTCGGCGCGTGGCGGGCGGCACCGCAGGGCTCCTCGCTGGGACGCCCCGGCGACGCGGACGGCCCGGCCCGGACCTTCGTCGACCAGACGCTGCGCATGATCCTGTCAACCCGCGTCGGCGGCTCAGCCGTCCGCGTGCACCTCGGCAATCGCCACGGCACGGCCCCCGTCGTCCTGGGCGGCGTCACCGTCGCCCGGCGCGATGCCGGTGCGGCGCTGGCGCCCGAATCGGTGCGCCCCCTCACGTTCGCCGGGTCGCCATCGGTGACCATCGCGCCGGGTGAGATCGTGCTCAGCGACCCGGTGTTCGTCGCCGTCGAGCCCTTCGCCGACCTGGCGGTCAGCTTCCACGTCGTCGGCACCGGCGTGCTCGACCACCACCAGTGGGCGACCACGACCAGCTACGCCGCACCCGCGGGAACCGGCGACCACACCACCGACACCGGCGCCGCGGCGTTCACCGAGACGCTCGGCAGCTGGTTCGCGGTCGCCGGCGTGGACGTGCTGACCGCACGCGAGGTCGGCGCCGTCGTGACGCTGGGCGACTCGATCACCGATGGCGTCGGCTCGACCGTCGACGCCGACCATCGCTGGCCCGATGCGCTCGCCCGTCGCCTCGGCGATGCCGGCACGCCGCTGTCAGTCGTCAACGTCGGCATCGGCGGCAACCACGTGGTGACCAGCGGGCTGACGTCCGACATCGCCGTCGGGCCCAGCGCCACCGAGCGGCTCGACCGCGACGTGCTCGGCGTGGGCGGCGCCACCGACGTCTTCGTCTTCGAGGGCATCAACGACCTCTTCAACGCCCAGCCCGGCACCGACATCGCCACGGCGCTGATCGACGGCTACCGCGCCATCATCGACCGCGCCCATGCCGCTGGCCTCCGCGTCGTCGGCGCCACGATCACGCCCGGGAACCTCACCGACGCCAACGAGGCGGCACGCCAGGCCGTCAACGAGTGGATCCGGACTTCGGGTGCCTACGACGCGGTCGTCGACTTCGACGCCGTCGTCCGCGACCCGGCCGACCCTCGCCGCGTCCGCGCCGAGTGGGACGCCGGCTTCGCCCACCTCAACGACGCCGGCTACGCCGCCATGGCCGCCGCCATCCCGCTCGACGCATTCCAGGGAACCGGCTGCTGATGCCTCAGGCGGGGAGCCGCTTGAGCAGCTTCATGACGCCGAGCTTGACCGGCGACTGGTGGTGGCTCTTGTTGCCGAGCGCCTCGTCGCGATGGGTGCGGAACCACTCGTAGGACTCGATCACCATCGACGCGTTCGAGTGGGTCGGCGTCCAGCCCAGCTCCTGCTGCGCCTTCGTCGTGTCGAACCACAGGGACTCGGAGTACAGCAGCCAGTGGTACGGGGCGAACGGCGCCAGGCCGGCGGTGGACAGCGCCTTCATCCCGAGCCGGGCCGGCGCGATCGGCAGCGAGCGCACCTTGGAGCCGGTGCCGGCATGGGCGCACAGCGCCTCGAGCGTCTCGCGCATGGTGCCGAAGTCGGTGGCGCCGATGTTGTACGTGGTGGCGCCCGGGCGGTCACCGGCGCGCAGGACGGCGTCGGCCAGGTCCTCGGCGTGCACGAGCTGGTACCGGTTGTCGCCCGAGCCCATGACGAAGACGGGCGCGCCCGCCTCGACGAGCTCGAACAGCACGGCCATGATCCCGAGCCGACCGTGACCGAGGATCGTCCGGGGGCGCACGATGGTGACGTCGAGCCCGGCGTCAGCCGCGTCGCGGCAGAGCGCCTCGGCCTCGGTCTTGGCCCGCCCGTACGCCTCCAGCGGCTTCGGGGGCGTCGACTCGTCGACCGGGTTGTGATCGGGGATGCCGAAGATCGCGCTCGACGAGGTGTGCACGACCTTGCGCACACCCGCGTCCCGGGCGGCGACGAGCACGTTGGCGGTGCCGGCGACGTTGACCGACCAGAACAGGTCCCGGTCCTTGGCCAGCGGCACCTGGGCCACGTTGTTGAGCACGACCTCCACGCCGTCGCACGCGGTGCGCACCGCGTCGGCATCGCGGATGTCGGCCACGATGCACTCGACGCCCGCACGGGGCTCGGGCTCGTTGAGGTCGAGGATGCGCACCTCGTCGCCACGGGCGCGGGCGAGGTCGGTGAGGATCGTGCCGAAGTAGCCGGCACCGCCGGTGATGAGGATCCGCATCAGAAGGCCATGCCGCGCTCGAGTCCCCAGCGGATCGACGCCCGCATGCCGTCGAGCAACGTCGTGGTCGGCGCGTAGCCCAGCTCGCGCTGGGCGGTCCCGACGTCACACGCGATCGTGTCCTTCAGCTCGCCGAGCACGTGCACCGCCTGCTGGTACAGGCCGCGCGACTGCAGCAGGCCGTCGACCTTCTCCGCCACGGTGCCGATCGAACGCGGGACGTGCCGGAGCGTGCCCGACACGGGCAGCCCCTCGGCCTCGAGCGCGCCGCGCACGGTCTCGAGGATCTCGTTGAGCGCGTAGGGCTCGGGATCGGCGATCCACCACGCTCGCCCGGGCGCCGCCTCGGCCACCTCGGCCCGCTCGAGGCCGTGCACGAGGTTGCCGGCGTACACCATCGAACGTCGCTGGGTCCCGTCGCCGAGGATCGGGAAGCGCCCCTTCCGCACCGCCGCGAACCACCGCGACTGCCGCTCGGGCTGGAACGGGCCGTAGAACCACGGCGGCCGCACGATCACCGCCGGCACGTCGCCCCGCTCGTGGCTGCGGCGCACGATCCCCTCGGCCTCCTGCTTCGACCGGCCGTACGCCATGTACGGGTTGTACGGCGACGTCTCGTCGAAGCGGTCGTTCGGCGTCGGGTTGGCACCGAACGGCGAGTTGGACGACACGTGCACGAAGCGGCGCACGCCGGCGCGGCGGGCGCGGTCGAGGACCAGCTGCGTGCCGCCGACGTTCACGTCGTACAGGTCGCGCACGTGGCGCGCCGGGTGGATGATGGCGGCGGCGTGGAACACGGTGGCGTCGGCGCCGATCCCGTCGAAGAGCCGGTCGGCGCACGCCGGATCGCGCACGTCGCCCACCTGGGCCTCGATCGATGGGCCCAGGACCTCGAGCGGCGATGCCTCGTCGGCCCGCGACACGAGCACCCGCACCCGGCCGCGGTCGCGCAGGGCACGCACGAGGTTCTGCCCCAGCCAGCCGGCGGCGCCGGTGACGACCACGGTGTCCGACGGTGCGAGGTCGCTCACGCCGTCGTCGCCAGGAAGTGCTCGGCGTTGCGGAGCGCGATGGTCATGATCGCCGCCTGGGGGTTGACGCCCGGTGCGTCCGGGACCAGCGACGCGTCGTTGACGTAGAGGTTCTGTGTGCCGTGCACGCGCCCGAAGCTGTCGGCGCCCGAGAGGGTGGGGTCCTCCCCCATCCGCACCGAGGAGGTGAGGTGCACCGTCATGAGGTTCGTGCGGCGGCGGTCGACCTGTGACCACCACGAGCCGACGTCGGCCAGCGAGTGGGCGACGGTGCCGCCGATGACCGACGGGTGCAGCTCGGTGGCGCCCGCAGCCAGCAGCAGCTCGCCCAGGTGCACGAGCCCGCGCGCCAGGCGGGACAGGTCGGCGTCGGTCAGCTTGTACGTCACCAGCGGGCTCTTGAGCCCGGGCACCCAGAGCACGCGCCCGCCGGCGTCGCTGCGGATCGCCGCGTAGTACACCGACACGTGCTCCCACTCGGCCATGGCCTCGGTCGGGTCGACGCCCGCATCGGCGATGGCGAGCGCCACGTGACCCTTGCGGCTGGCCGACCCGCCGATGGTGAGGTTCGGCGCGAACTCCGTCACGCGGTGCATGGGAACGTCGTCGTGGTCGATGGGGTGGGGGAAGCGCGCCGCGATCTTGATCGTCGGGTGCAGCTTCAGGCCGTTCCCGATGCCGCGCCGGAAGCCGCTGCGCTGCAGCAGCGCCGGCGACTGCACCGCACCGCCGCACACGAAGACGTGCTCGGCGCGCACCTCGAGCGGCTCGCCGTCGCGCTCACACGTCGCGCCGGTGACGCGGTCACCTTCACGGGTGAGGCGCAGCACGCGACAGCGCGGGATGACGACGGCGCCGGCGTCGACCGCTCGCGGGATGACCGTGCGCGCCATCGTCTGCTTCTGACCGCGGGCCGAGCCGTCGGCGAAGGAGAAGACGCGCGGGAACTCGACCGAGTGCCAGCCCAGCTTCGTCGCACCCCGCTCGAGCAGGGCCGACGACAGCGGCGGTGCACCCGGCAGCTGCTGCACCGACTGCCACGCCTCGACCCGCTCGGCGTAGCCGTGCAGCACGTCGGGCGTGAACTCGTCGATCTGGTACCGCTGGCGCCACTCCTCCGCCAGGTCGTCGGGCAACCGGTGCCAGAGACCGCTGTTGATCTCGGTGCTGCCGCCGACGCAGCGACCCTCGGCGTATGCCACCGGTGGCGAGCCCAGCGCGGCGGCCGGTCCGTGGTGGCGGTACTTGACGCGCATCTCCTCGAGCGAGAACGGCTCGACGGAGTCGGGCTCGACCCACGCCCCCTCCTCGAGCACCGTGACGTCTCGCCCGGCCTCGGCCAGCACCGCCGCCGTCGTGGCGCCACCGGCGCCCGAGCCGACGACCAGGACCTCGGTCTCGATCATCGCTCGTCCTGCACCGGAGCGACAAGCGTGCTGGCTCCCTCGGCCAGCTCGTGCTCGGCGAAGATCACGAGGCCCTTCAGCAGCCGCACGTACTGGCGCACCGGCCACAGCGGGCTCGCCTCGAACGAGTCGATGAGGCTGGCGTCGTCCGTGCCCCGCACGCTCGCCCAGAGGCCGAGACCGATCGACTCCGCCAGCACGCCGAGGCGCAGGTGCTCGGGCATGTCCCGCAGCGTGTCGTCGACCCAGCCCGCCACCCGCGCCCGGAGATCGGGTTCGGTGACGGTGGTGAGGGCCGCGACGATCCGCCGCTCGAAGCCGAGCATGACGGGCGAGGCTAGTGGCGGCCTCTAGCGTCGCCGCGTGTCCCGGTGGTACCGCTTCGGCCCGCTCGGCCTGGTCGCCGTCGCCTGCGTGCTGCCCCTCTTCGGGCTGTGGCGCGCCCCCGGGGCGCCGATGGAGGAGGGCTTCATGCTCGCCTTCCCCGAGCTGGTGCTGAAGGGGTTCGTCCCCCACCGCGACTTCCTGCACCTCTACGGCCCTGGCGGCCTCTGGTTCCTGGCCGGCGTGTACGAGCTGTTCGGGGTGACGCTGGAGGCCGAGCGCGCCGTCGGCTACCTCCAGCAGGTCGGCGTCGCCTTCGGCGTGTTCGTCGCGCTCCGCCCGTGGGGCCGGTGGCCCGCGGCCGCCGGGGCGACGATCGCGGCCGTCATCATCATCCCGCCGATCGGGCTCGTCGCCCTGGCCTGGGTCGGCGCGGTCGCGCTCGGGCTGTGGTCGCTCAACGCCACCCTGGCCGGGATCAGCCGCGGCAGCCAGCGCCTCGTCGGACTGGGTGGCCTGCTGGGCGGGCTGGCGCTGCTGTACCGGCCGGACCTCATCGTGGCCGTCGGCCTCTCCGGCGTGGTCCTCCTGCTGGCCCTGCGCGGTCGCGATCGCTGGTGGTACCTGGGCGGTGCCGCGCTCGGTGTGGCGCCGTACCTCTTCCTCCTGGTGTGGGCGGGACCCGGCAACGTCGTCGAGGGCCTGTTCCTCCAGCCGGTGTTCGACCTGCGCGGCGGGCGCCGCCTCCCGCTGCCGCCCTCGTTCGACCACTTCGACGGCTTCCTGCAGCGGGCCGGTCTGCTGGCCGAGCCCCCGTGGCCGTTCCCCACGCTCGGCTCGCCACTGCAGCTGTCGCTGTGGCTCATGGCCATCGTCGCCGCCGGCGCCCTGCTGTTCCTCACGGGACTGGCCCACGTCCGACGGACCGGCGACCGCCGGCTGATCGTCCTCGCCCTCTTCGCCTGCGGGCTGCTCCCCCAGGCGCTGCAGCGGGCCGACTCCACCCACTTGGCGTGGGTGAGCTGCGTGCCGTTCGGGCTCATGCCGGCCGCCATGGCCGAGCTGCTGCGCGACCGGTGGACCGCCTCGGCGCGCGCCGCGGTGGCGGCGCTCGCGGTGCCCGTGCTCGTCCTCGTCGTGATCCCCGACTTCACCTGGCGCATGTACGCCGACTACGTCGCCGAGGGGTTCGGGCAGGCGCGCAGCTCGGGAGCGATGCGGAACGGGGACCGCGTCTTCTACTACGGCCGGCCGGACGCGGTGGTCGCCGTCAACCAGCTGCTGCCGGTCGTCGAGGCCATCAGCGAGCCGGGTGACACGCTGTTCGTCGGCACCGGCGACCTGCGCAAGACGCCGTACAGCGAGGCGTTCCTCTACTACCTCCTGCCCGACCTCGATCCCGCCACGCGGTACATCGAGATGGACCCCGGCATCGCCAACGCCGAGGACTCGGGCATGGCCGAGGAGCTGGAGGACGCCGACATCGTCATCCTCTCCTCCATCCGCGACGACTGGAACGAGCCGAACGAGTCCGACCGCTTCGGTCCCGACGAGCCCAACCAGCTCATCGAGCGCGAGTTCTGCCTGGTGCAGTCGTTCGGGACCGGCCTCTTCGGGCGGGGCCTGTACGAGCTGTACGAGAAGTGCGACCGGTAGGTTCGGCGGCCGTGCGGACACTGGTGGTGCTGCCCACCTACGAGGAGGCAGACAACGTGCGGGAGGCCATCGTGCGCCTCCGGCGCGCCGTGCCCGACGCCGACGTGCTCGTCGTCGACGACAACAGCCCCGACGGCACGGCCGACGTCGCCAAGGCCGTGGCCGAGGAGCTCGGCCGCGTGGAGGTGTCCGTGCGCGCCGGCAAGGGTGGCCTCGGCAGCGCCTACCGCCACGGCTTCGAGCTTGCGCTCCAGGGCGGCTACGACGCGATCGTCCAGATGGACGCCGACCTCTCCTGGAGCGAGACCGACCTGCCCGCCATGCTGGCGCTGCTCGATCGCGGCACCGACCTCGTCATCGGCTCGCGCTACGTGCCCGGCGGCTCCATCCCGCACTGGCCGTGGCACCGGCGCGCCATGTCGCGCTACGGCAACCGGTACGCGTGCTTCGTGCTCGGCCTTCCCATCCACGACGCGACGTCGGGCTTCCGCGTGCTCCGCGCCAGCGCGCTCGAGGCCAACAACCTCTTCGCCACCCGCTCGCGCGGCTACGGGTTCATGATCGAGACGGCGTACCGGATGCACCAGGGCGGTGCATCGATGGCTGAGGTGCCGGTGACCTTCGTCGACCGCGTCCGCGGCGAGTCGAAGCTCTCGCTCGGCGTTGCCGTCGAGGAGCTGGCGTTGGCGACCGGGTGGGGTCTGCGCGACCTCCTGCTCCGTCGACGCCGACGCTCGTCGCGTTGACCGCGCTCCGCCGGCGCGCCGCCGCGCTCGCCCCGCTCGCGCTCGTCGCCTACGTCCCGCTCCTGCTCACCGCCCCCGGACGGGTGGCGGCCGACACGAAGACGTACCTCTACCTCGACCCGTCCCGGCTGCTGTCGCGGGCATGGTCCATGTGGGATCCCAACGTCGGTCTCGGCACGGTCACCCACCAGACCATCGGCTACCTGTGGCCGATGGGACCGTTCTTCTGGCTGTTCGAGTCGCTCGGCGTGCCCGACTGGGTTGCGCAGCGGGTGTGGGTCGGGTCGCTGATGTTCGCCGCCGGCGCCGGCGTCGCCTACCTGCTGCGGACGCTCGGCGTGCGGCACGTGCCGGCGATCGTCGCCGCCGCCCTCGTCTACGAGCTGTCGCCCTACGTCCTGCACTACGCGGCGCGCATCTCGGTGATCCTCTTGCCGTGGGCGGCGCTGCCGTGGCTCGTCGCGCTGGTGCAGCGGTCGCTCGAGTCGCGGTCGTGGAAGCACCCGGCCGCGTTCGCGCTCGTCGTCGCCACCGCCGGCGGCGTCAACGCCACTGCGCTCGTCCTCGCCGGTCTCGGCCCGCTCGTCTGGCTCGTCTTCGCGGTGCTCGTGCACGGCGAGGCCACCTGGCGCGATGCCGGTCGGGCCGTGGTGCGCATCGGCGCGCTCACGACGCTGTGCTCGCTGTGGTGGATCTCGGGG
>DASUCO010000103.1:0-3534 GCA_036275955.1 Acidimicrobiales bacterium | reverse complement strand
TCGGCGATCGCAACTGGTGGTTCCCTGCCTGGCTCGACCGGCTCGTCCCCAACATCTCCGTCGAAGCCCACGGCGATGACGTGATCGACCTGACCGACGCCGCACTCGCACGTGAGATGGAAGCGCTCGAACCGTCCACCGGCGCTCGCGAGCCAGTCGCGGCCGGCAGCCGATGACCGACGCGCAACGCGACGATTGACTACGCGAGGATCTTCGCGACCTCTCGAAGCGCTGAACCGCCGTTGATCAACGCGGTGACGACCAAGAGCCCGACGCCGACTGCGGTCATCGCACGCGAGCGCCAGACGGTGGACAGCACCTGCACACGCTCGATCGCGAGCGCCAGCAGCCCGACGAGGGCGGCGCCGATCAGGATCGGGAAGAACAGGATCATCGGCACGAGCGGCAGCACGCTCGCCCACGAGCGAGGCGAGGGCAGTGGCCATCGCGCGAGCGCGTCGTCGACACCCAGCACCGTCAGCCAACCGACGGCGATCATGATGGCGGTGAAGAGCAGCACTGCGAGCCAGCGGGGGCTGAGCTCACGGAAGTCGAACCCGTCCGACTCGAAGATGTCCTGTCCCTGGACCGCCCAGAACAGCCCGGCGAAGGCGAGGGCTCGCCAGCGAGCTTGTGCTGGGAGCCAGCGGCGGAGCACGACGTAGAAGAGGGCGAGGGCTGCGCCGCTCAGCGCCATGAAGATGATGAAGCCGATGGTGCCGCCAGCGGTGATCTCGCCGACGACCTCGTCGTCGTCGGTGACCCGGCCACGCAACCGGTCGTCGGACGTGACCGCGAGAAGCCGCATCGCCAGTCGACCGCCGACGCCGGCGATCACGCCGCCGACGACGAGGCCAACAGCGCAGGCGCCAGCAACGACGCGCACGAATCGTGCGATGGCGGACGGCTGGCTCGGGAGGAGCTCGTTCGTCGGGGACGGCGAGGTCACGCACGAGAAGCGTGCCAGGGCACCGGCGAAGCGGACGGTCAGGTCCGGCGAATCGTCTGCACACGGCGACTGCCGTGCGCACGACTTCGTGGTGGAGACGATGGGACTCGAACCCACGACCCCCTGCTTGCAAAGCAGGTGCTCTAGCCAGCTGAGCTACGTCCCCGCGAGGGATGGCCAGTGTACGGGGGTGGTGTCGGGCCCCGGTCGCGTGCGGCCAGGACCGAACCCGGCGCCCTCGCTCAGCCCGTAGCGACCCGCGCGTTCGCCTTGCTGACGGCCGTCAGCTGCCAGGCCCGAGCGTTGGAGCGAGTCACGGACCACTCCGGCTGTCCCGCGTAGTCGTAGACCCACACGGCGGCAAGCGCCGCCCCGCTGGACTCGATCGAGGACAGCATCGACGTGAACGCCGTCGAGGTCGTGCGGGCCGGGCCGGAGACGCCGAACTCACCGACGAAGAGCGGCTTCTTCGCCGTCGCCGCCACCGAGACGGCGGACGGGAGCCGGACGGCGTCGTTCTCGTACAGGTGCACGCTGATCACGTCGGTCGGCGAGGGGTTGTCCGCCGTCAGCATCTCCGCGAACTGGGTCGAGGAGTCCTCGGTCCAGCTGCCCTCCCGCCAGTTGTGCCACGCCGCCGGCCGAGGGAACGCGTTGCCGGTGGTGATGATCCGCGTCTTGTCGTAGCGGCGCACCTCGGTGGCGAACGCGGTGAACGCCGTTCGCACCATCTCGTACGTGAGATCGTCGCTCGGGCCGCGCGTGCGGGGCGTCCCCAGCTCGGGGACGATCGGCGGGCGCCACTCGCTGGCGTTCGGGAGCGAGGCATCGAGCGCGTACTCGTTGCCGAACTCCCACCCCCAGATCGCCGGCGACGTTCGATAGCGCGACACGACGTCCTTCACGTACGCACGCAGGTGGGCGTGCGTCTTGCTCCTGGTGTTCCCCCACGCGCTGCGGGGCTCGCCCACCAGGTCGGGAACGCAGGAGCTCCACCAGAAGAGCGACGGGATGAGCCCGATCCCGTGCGTCTCCGCCGATTGCACCACGCGGTCAAAGCGCTTGAAGAACTCCGTGCGGTCGGTGAGGTAGAGCCGCTGCTCGGACGGCCAGTAGCCGCCGGCCATGAACCGCGCGAAGGGGATCTTGGCCGCGGCCAGGCTCTTGAAGCCGGCATCGAAGCTGAGGTCGGCCGGGTTCTTGAGGTGGCGGTAGAGCGCGTCGAAGTAGTTGACGCCGATGCCCCGGTAAGGCTTGGCCGACCGCTGCAGCGTGCCGTCGGCGGCCACGGTCAGCCCGAGCGGCGCAGCGACCACCGGGGGCGCAGTGCTGCCCACGACCGCCGCGAGCACGGTCAACGCCACCGCCGTGAGGAACGTCCGCCGTCTCACCCGTCGAACGTACGGAACGCACCATCGCTGCGTCGATGCCCCGATCGACCGGTTCGTGTCACCGTCACACCGGCGCCGTCGGCGGGCGCGTCGTAGCGTCGCCGGCGTGAAGGCTGCCGTGTACCACCAGACCGGGGCGCCCGACGTCCTCCGCTACGAGGACGTCCCCGACCCAACGCCGGGACCGGGCGAGGTGCTCATCCGGGTCGAGGCGATCAGCATCGAGGGCGGTGACACGCTGAACCGCTCGGGCGGGGTCATGGCGTCGACGCCGCACGTCGTCGGCTACCAGTGCGCCGGTACGATCGTCGGCGTCGGCGATGGCGTGACCGACCGGAGCGAGGGCCAGCGGGTGGTGGCGACCATGCCGTGGGGCTCGCACGCCGAGCTGGCGAAGACGGCGGCGGTGGTGACGTGGCTCGTGCCCGACGGCGCCGACATCGCCAAGGTGGCGTGCGTGCCGGTGGCGTTCGGCACCGCCCACGACTGCCTGTTCGAGTTCGGTCGCCTGCAGTCGGGTGAGACCGTGCTGATCCAGGCCGGGGCCAGCGGCGTCGGCGTCGCCGCCATCCAGCTGGCGAAGCGGGCCGGCGCCACCGTGCTCGCCACCGCGTCGAGCGAGGACCGCCTCGACCGGGTGCGGCCCCTCGGGCTCGACACCGGCATCGACTACACGGCCGACGACTGGGTCGATCGGGTGCGGGCGGCGACCCAGGGGCGCGGCGTCGACCTCGTCGTCGACTCCGTCGGCGGACACGTCCTGCAGGGCAGCCTGCAGTGCCTCGCCTACCGGGGTCGCTGCATCACCGTCGGCCAGGCCGGACGCGAGGGGAAGCTGCTCGACGTCTCCACGCTGAGCGGCGGCAACCAGTCGCTCACCGGCGTGTTCCTCGGTGCCGAGATCGCCACGCCGCGGGCCCAGGCGATGATCGGCGACCTGGTCGACGATGTGGCCGCCGGACGGCTCGAGGTGCTCATCGACCGCACGTTCCCGCTGGCCGACGCCGCCGCCGCCCACGCGTTCATCGAGAGCCGCCAGGCCGTCGGGCGCGTCGTCCTCATCCCCTAGCGGCTGAGCACCTCGCGCTCGGGCTCGCGCGGCGCGTCCTGGATGCTCGACTCGACGTCGAAGCACATCGTCGGTCGGCGCTCCGTGTCGTGGCGGGTCCACGGCTCCTGGCCGTTGGCGAACGC
>DASUCO010000102.1:0-5489 GCA_036275955.1 Acidimicrobiales bacterium | reverse complement strand
TGGGACTACGACTACACCGGCGGCGACCCCACCTCGCCGATGGACAAGCTGGCCGACAAGCGCGTCGCCATCATCGGCACCGGCGCCACCGCCGTGCAGTGCATCCCGCACCTGGCGCGCGCGTGCAAGGAGCTCTACGTCTTCCAGCGGACGCCATCGTCGGTCGACGTGCGCGCCAACGAGCCCATCGACCCCGAGTGGTTCGCCGAGATCGCCACGCCCGGCTGGCAGCAGCGGTGGCTGGAGAACTTCACCGCCAACCAGACCGGTCAGCCGGTGGAGGACGATCTCGTCAAGGACGGGTGGACCGACATCTCCCGCCGCATCCGCTCGAAGATCATGGCGCTGCCGCCCGAGGACTTCACGCCCGAGAAGATGATGGAGGCGTTCGAGGACTCGGACTTCGAGAAGATGGAGGAGATCCGCGCCCGCGTCGACTCGATCGTCGAAGACCACGACACCGCGCAGAAGCTGAAGGCCTGGTACCGCCAGCTGTGCAAGCGGCCGTGCTTCCATGACGAGTACCTGCAGGCGTTCAACGAGCCGGGTACCACGCTGGTCGACACCGACGGCAAGGGCGTCGAGCGCATCACCGAGACGGGCGTGGTCGTGGCCGGCACCGAGTACGAGGTCGACTGCATCATCTACGCGTCGGGCTTCGAGGTCGGCACCGAGCCCACCCGACGCATGGGCTACGACCCCAAGGGGCGCGGCGGCGTGCGGCTGTCGGAGTACTGGGCCGACGGCATGCGCACCAAGCACGGCATCCACGTGCACGGCTTCCCGAACCTGTTCATCGTGCAGCCGACCCAGGGCGCCAACCTCATCTCGAACGTGCCCCACAACCTCACCGAGGCGGGCAAGACGATCGCCATGACGATCCGGCACGGCATCGACGTCGGTGCCAAGGAGATCGAGGTCACCAAGGAAGCGGAGGACGCCTGGCTCGAGCTGCTGCTGACCGGCCCGGGCACGATGCTGGCCAACCCCGACTGCACGCCCGGCTACTACAACAACGAGGGCCAGCCCCTGGGCCCGGGCGCGTCGCTGTTCGTCGGCTATCCGGCGGGTGCCATGGCGTACTTCCAGTACATCGACCGGTGGCGGACCTCGGGGGACTTCGAGGGACTCGAGTTCCGCTAGGAGATCGTCACGGGCGCATCGGCATCGTCGATGCGCCGGGATGGTCAGCCAGCAGGTCGACCATCTGCGCGCACCAGTCGGCATCGCCGTGCATGGCCACGCACTGCGCGCGCATGGCGTCGGCGTCCATCGACATCATCGGCATCATTCCCGGCGTCCCGGCGCGGGTGACGCTTCCGTCGTCGCGCACGAGCACGAACGCGGCAAAGGCCAGCGCGGCGACGGCCACCACCGCGAACGACGCGGCGAGCCAGCGCCAGTGGTCCGACCTGGGCGGCGCAGGCGACGCGAGCACCTCGGTGTCGGTCATGTGATCACCTTCCTCACCACCGATCGTCCGTCGAGACCCGAGAGCGGAGAAGGGTCCTTGGTCCCTCGGTCCCCGGCATCAGGAGGGTTGAGGCCGTCAGGGTTGGGCACGGCTGTGGTGACCCAAGGAGCACCATGCCCGCGACCATCATCCATGCCGTCGCCGAGATCGACGCCGTCACCTCGCCACAGCTCCGTGAAGACATCCGGGAGGAGATCGCGGCAAACCCGGGCACGGTGGTGGTCGTCGACATGGGAGCGGTCGAGTTCATCGACTCGACCGGCCTCGGCGTGCTGGTCGGTGCCCTGAAGCGGGCCCGCCTCCAGGGCGGCGATCTGGCGTTGGTCAACGTGCAGCCGATGGTCATGCGCATCTTCACCGTGACCGGCCTCCACAAGGTGTTCGCCGCGCCTGTCAACGGCTGATGCTCCGCCGGGCGCGGATGGCGTTCGGCGCCCGCAACGAGTCCATCTCCACGGCGCGTCACTTCGCCGTCGGCACCGCGCGTGCATGGGGCTACCCGTCGATGGGTGACGACGTGGCGCTGCTCGTCTCCGAGCTGGTCACGAACGCGGTGCGTCACACCGACGACGGTTGCTCCCTGGAGATGACGGAGATGGCGCGCGGCGTGCACGTGGAGGTGCACGACTGCTCCACGGTGGAGCCGACGGTGGGTCGGGGTGGCCCGGGCGACGAGTCGGGCCGCGGGATCCGCCTCGTCCAGCAGCTGGCCAGCGCGTGGGGCGTGCGACGACGGCGTGGCGGCAAGGCCGTCTGGTTCGAGCTGGCCGGCGCGCCCGGCTAGACGCGCCTGGCCACGAGCACGCAGATGTCGTCGGCGCGCGGTCGCTGGCCCAGCATCGTGTCGACCAGATCGACGCACCACGGCGACCCGGTGGCCGGAACCGGCGCCCGGTGCACGGCCTGCACCAGCCGGTGGAGGCTGACGCCGAGATCCTCGCGGCGGCGCTCGATGAGCCCGTCGGTGTAGCCGACGACGACGTCGCCGACCTCGAGGAGCAGGCGCTGATCGACGTGCGGGTCAGGGCCCCGCACGCCGATCGGCGCTGCCACCGGCCCCTCGAGCAGCCGCGTGCCCGTGGGCGTGCGCAGCACGAGTGGGGGATGGCCGGCATTGGCCCACACGAGCGAGCCGGTGTGGGGCGAGTAGATGGCGACGATCGCCGTGGCGAACAGGCCGTGCTCGGCGCGCTCGACGAGGGCGTCGAGCTTCGTCAGCGCCAGCGCCGGGCCGTGGCCCTCGAGGAGGTAGGCCCGCAGCGAGTTCCTGACCTGTCCCATCACCGCGGCCGCCTGCACGCCGTGGCCACTCACGTCACCGACGGCAAGCGCGACTCGCCCGTCGTCGAGCAGGAACGCGTCGTACCAGTCGCCGCCCACGGTGAGGTCGCTGGTGGCCGGCAGGTAGCACGCCGACACCTCGACGCCCTCGACCGCCGGCATGACGTCTGGGAGCATCGCCTGCTGGAGGGTCTCGGCCACGTCCCGCTGCCGGCTGAGCAGCTGCGTCCGCTCGATCGCCTGCGCGCACTGCGCGGCCAGCATGAACATGAAGTCGCGATCGTGCTGCGTGAAGACGCGCTCGGTGGTCCATGACAGCGAGAGCGCGCCGATCGCCCGGCCGCGCACCGCAAGCGGCAGGTTGGCGAACGCCTCGCTCGGCGACGCGGCCAGCACGGCGTTCTGGTCCGGGTAGGCGCCGAGCATCTCGTCTCGGGTGCCGTGGTAGAGCGGCTGGCGTCGCCGGACGCAGTCGGCCAGCGCGCTGTGGTCGCGCAGGGGTGCCGATGGCAGGACCTCGACGGGGTTCCCGTCCGGCGCCACCAGCGAGATGAAGCGGAGCGCGCGGTCGTCGTCGACGAGCAGCGCCACCCCGGCCAGTGCGGTGTCGAGCGTCTCGGTGGCCAGCTGCAGGACCGCCGTCGCCACCGCGGCGACGGTGCTGGTCTCGGCCAGGGCCACGATCACCGACTGCGTCAGCTGCTGTCGCGTGAGGGTCTGCTCGAGCGTTGCCACGAGCGCGGACTGCGAGGCAGCCGCGGCGCGCCGGGCGTCGATGCTCTGGAAGCAGAGGGTGAGCAGCGTGGGTGCCGGCAGCGCCCGGACGGCGAGCCAGCCGTGCTGCGCGCCGTGGTAGCCCTCGACCTCTTGGATCTCCTGGTTGCGCATGGCGTTCCGGTAGCGGTCGCCGACGTGTGATCGGTTGGCGTGGGGGAACACCGCCCACAGGCTCTGGCCCACGAGGTCGGCCACCGGCACGTGGGTGATCGAGGCCGCGTTGCCGTTCGCGTACACGATCTGCCACTCGGCATCGACCAGCAGGACGCCGTCGCACACGTGCTCGAGCGCCGTGCGCGCCAGGCGCTCCAGCCGGACCTCGCCGGTGAGCTCGGCCGCGTCCGCGCTCATGCCGGGTCGTCGCCGTCGTAGGGGAGGGGGTGGTCGCCGCCGAGCTCGGCGAAGCGCTCGTTCAGCGCGACGGCCAGCCGATCGCGATCGGCGACGTCCGCCACCAGCGCGCCGTTGAGCACGGCGTCGACCTCGATCGGCGTGCGGGCGCCGCCGAGCGCGAAGTAGCGGATCCAGAGGTCGGCCATCGACATCCCGACGTCCCGTCGGGCGCGCTCGAGCACGTCGATCGGCTCAGGCATGGTCGGCGTCCTCCGTCGGGCCGCGAGTCGACGCCACCACCTCGCTCGCCTGCCGCAAGGTCGAGGTGCCCTCGTCGCGAGCAGCTCGATGGAGCAGCGCGGACGCCTGATCGGCGCTCACCTGGCTGCGCGCCATGAGGATGCCCTGCGCGAGCGCGAGGACGGTTCGTGACTGCAGGGCGTCAGCGATGCGCTCGTCCAGCTCGTCCTCGCTGAGGCCGAGGTCGGCGCCGGCGACGATCTCCGACGCGTGCGTCGCGAACACCACCGCCAGCTCGCGCTGGTGTGCGCCGAACGCACCCGCCGTGCTGCTGTAGATGTTGAGGGCACCGATCGAGCCGTCATCGGTCAGCAGCGGGGTCGAGAGGATGCTGGCGATGCCCTCGGCGATGGCCAGGGGCACGAACGTCGGCCAACGCTCGTCGTCGCCGAGCCGTTCGATGTCGAACGGGACGCCGTCGGCGGCGGCCGCGAGGCACGGGCCCTCGCCGGTGCCGTACTGGTGGTCGTCCATGCGCAGCACGGTGTCGTTGCTGGCGGCGACGGTCTTGACGCGGCCGCCGCGGGTCAGCGACACGCTGACGCCGTCGGCACCGACGATCGCCTTCGCCGCGATGGTGACGACCTTGCGCAGCTTGTCGTCGACGATGTCCTCGCGCGTGGGTCCCCACGCCGAGCGGACGAGATCGGCGTGGAGGGCGAGCAGCGGACCGGGGTCCTCGATCGCGAGCCGCCCGCTGATCCCGGTGATGTCGAGGATGCGCAGCACCTGGGCCGAGGGGGAGCGGAGCGTCAGGTCACCACCGGCCCGCCGGAGCTGCGCCGCGGTGCCGGCGATGAGGCCGAGCCCACCGGCGGCCAGGAACGTGACGGTCGAGAGGTCGAGGGTGATGCGGGTGTGCCCCTGCTCCTCGAGGCCATCGATGGTGGCGCGGACCATCGGCGCCGTCAGCGCGTCGAGCTCGCCGCGGATGCCCACGACCACCGTGCGCTCGGCGAAGTCGATGCGGATGGCGAACGCACCCAGCCGACCGTCGGCGCGCAACGGGACACGCCTGGTGCGGAACAGCGGGGTGATCGGCACGTGGCCGCCTCTCCGGGAGCAGGCTGACGCCTGACGCGGAACCCTCGCTGTCGAAGGTGGTGCCCTTCTGTTGTACCAGTCGGGCGTCGCTTTCAACAGGGGGAACGGCGGTTTCTCTGCATGTGTTCCAATGGGCGACGGTGGATGACGTCGCCGGCCTGCCCCACCTGGAGACCACCTTCTCGGCGGTCGCCAGCGTGCTGTTCGACGCCGGCTCCGTCGAGGGCACCCTGCAGAAGATCGTGGCGCTGGCCGAGCGGGCGGTGGGCGGTTGCGAGGC
>DASUCO010000101.1:0-11954 GCA_036275955.1 Acidimicrobiales bacterium | reverse complement strand
GGGCGCCGGGGGCCTCCCGCACGTCTACGTGCGCGACCTCGTCACCGGCGAGACCACGCTCGTCAGCCGCACGCCCTCAGGGACTCCCGGCAACCTGGGCAGCGCCTACCCGCACATCAGCGGCGATGGGCGCAGGGTCGTGTTCGAGTCGGCCGCCACCGACCTCATCCCGCAGAACGTCGACGCTCCCGGTTCCGACCTGTACCTGGCCGAGGTCGACACCGGCGCGCTCACCCTGCTCACCGTCGGGCGCGACGCCGGCCTGCACCACCTGCGCGCCGACGGCTTCGTGAACAGCTACGGCGCCGCCCAGCCCCGCACGCCCCAGCCTCGTCTCGACGGCGCCGTCGCCATCGCCACCCCGACGTTCCGCGACGGGTTCTGGGTCGCCAACGCCGCCGGCCGTGTCGCGCGCGCCGGCAGCGCCCGCCACCACGGCGAGATCACGACACCGCTTGCGCAGCCCGTCGTGGGCATGTCGTCGTCGCGCTCGGGCGCCGGCTACTGGCTGGTGGCGTCCGACGGCGGTGTGTTCTCCTTCGGCGACGCCACCTTCCACGGCTCGACCGGCGCCATGCGCCTCAACCAACCCATCGTCGGGATGTCGGCGACACCGTCCGGCGCGGGGTACTGGCTCGTCGCGTCAGACGGCGGCATCTTCAGCTTCGGCGACGCCACCTTCCACGGCTCCACCGGCGCTGTGCGCCTCAACCGACCGATCGTCGGCATGGCCCGTACCGCCTCCGGTCGCGGCTACTGGCTCGTGGCCTCCGACGGCGGGGTCTTCGCCTTCGGCGACGCCACCTTCCACGGATCGACCGGCGCCATCGCCCTCAACCAGCCGATCGTGGCGATGGTGCGCACCCACGCCGGTCGCGGCTACCGGCTGGTGGCAGCCGACGGCGGGGTGTTCGCGTTCGGCGACGCGTCGCACATCTGGGGTCCGGCGGACCCGCAGTGCTGCATCGTCGACGCCACCGGCGCATAGCTACGGTCGCCGCAGGACGAGGAGTCGCGTCCCGTCGGGCGCGGGGGCCCAGTCGTCGAGGTCCATGCCCGCGGGGACGGTGTCGTCGTCGGTGACGACGAGGATCGACCCGCCAGGCCGCAGCCAGCGCCGGATGGGCAGGTCGAGCGCACCGCGCACGTAGAAGGCGACGATGGCGTCGAACGACTCGTCCTCGGCATCCCACTCGGTGAGGTCGGCGCACTCGAAGCGCGCCGCGGGCACGTTGTCGCGCGCCTCCTGCACCAGCGTGTCGCTGAGGTCGACGCCGACGACCTCGCACCCGAGCTCGACGAGCAGGCGCGCCGCCGGCACGCCGTTGCCGCAACCAGCGTCGAGCACCCGCATGCCCGGCGACAGCGGCAGGCGCGCCAGCCACTCGCGGTACTCGGCCTCGACCCAGCCCTCGATGGCCGCGGGGACGGCCAGCTCGAGCTGCGGGAGCACGCGACCGGCGATCGACCCCGACGGCGACTCCCCCACCTTCACCGCGCCCATCGCCGCGTAGAACCCCTCGGCGTTGGGGTCGGCGTCGATGAGCAGGCGCGACATGCCCTCGGTCGCCGCCCGCCGCACCGCGTGGCGGAACAGCTCGCCGCCCACGCCGGTGCCGATGGCATCGGGCTCGACGAACAGGTCCTCGATGGCCTCGTGCTCGAGCCGCACCATCCCCACGATGCGGCCGTCGAGGTCGGCCACGTCGATGCGCGGGAGGTGCTCGGGCCGGATCGTGAGCTCGTCCCGGCACGCGGCCATGAACGCGTCGTCGTAGCCCCAGTGCGCCTTGGACCGCATGGCCAGCTCGGTCAGGGCCGCCTCTTCGCCCGGCCGCGCCGGACGGATGTGCACGACGGCCCTAGAGCTCGATGGTGTGGACGGATTTGATGCCAGGCGCGGCGCGCAGCGCCTCGAGCACCGACGCCGGCGCCGGCTCGTCGAGCGCCAGCACCTGCATGGCCGCCTCCCGCCCGCGCTTGCCAAGGTGCATGTCGGAGATGTTGACCCCGGCGGCGCCGAGCGCCGAGGTCACCGTGGCGATCATCCCCGGCGTGTCGTCGTTGTGGACCACGAGCATGTGGTCGGCGGGCGGCACCTCGACGGTGTGGTCGTCGAGCATGACGATGCGCGGCTCGTTCTTGGCACCAGACAACGTGCCACCCACAGCGTGATCGCCCCCACGGACGACGATGACGTTGAGGTAGTCGTGCGCGGTCGACGTCTTGCTCTCCCGCACCTCGACGCCGCGCTGCTCGGCGATCTGCGGCGCGTTGACGTACGACACCGGCTCTTCGGTCATGCGACCGAACACGCCCTTCAGCACCGACAGCGTGAGGATGCGAGTGTCGGAGTCCGCCAGGTGGCCGTGGTACTCGACCTCGACCGACGCCGGCAGCCGCTCCTGCAGCCCGGCGAACACGGCGCCAAGCCGCTCGGCCAGCTGGAGGAAGGGCTGGACGGTCTCGGACGCCTCGCTGGCCGCGATGTTCACGGCGAAGGGCACGAACTGCCCGGCGAGCGCCAGCACCACCTGCTCGGCGACCACGACGCCGGCCTTGTCCTGCGCCTCGACCGTGGACGCGCCGAGGTGCGGCGTGACGATCACCTGGTCGAACCCGAAGAGCGGTGACTCGGTGAGCGGCTCGGTGGCGAACACGTCGAGCGCAGCGCCGGCCACGCGGCCGTCGGCCAGCGCTTCGGCGAGCGCCTCCTCGTCGACGAGCCCACCCCGCGCGTCGTTGACGATGCGCAGGCCAGGCTTGGCCTTGGCCAGGAAGTCGCGGCCGACGATGCCCACGTACTCCGGCATCTTCACGAGGTGGATGGTGATGAAGTCGGACTCGGCCGCCACCTGGTCCAGCTCGAGCAGCTCGATGCCGAGCTGGCGGGCGCGCTCCTCGGACACCCACGTGTCCCACGCCACCACCCGCATGCCGAAGGCGTGCGCGCGCTGGGCGACGAGCGTGCCGATGCGACCGAGGCCGAGCACGCCCAGCGTCTTGCCGTGCAGCTCGGTGCCCTCCCACTTCGACTTCTCCCAGCGGCCGGCCTTGAGCGCGGCGCCGGCCTGGGGGATGTTGCGGGCCAGGCCGAGCAGCAGCGCCATGGCGTGCTCGGCGGTGGACAGCGCGTTCGTGCCCGGCGCGTTGGCGACCATCACGCCGCGCTCGGTGGCGGCGGCGACGTCGATGTTGTCGACGCCGAGACCGGCGCGCCCGACGATGACGAGGTCGGTGCCGGCGTCGAACACCTCGGCGGTGACCTGCGTCGACGAGCGCACGATGAGCGCGTCGGCCCCCTTCACCGCGTCGAGCAGCTGCTGGGGTGACAGGCCCAGCTGCTCGTCGACCTCGTGGCCGGCGTCGCGCAGCGCGGCGAGGCCACCGTCGGCGATCTTCTCGGTGACCAGCACTCTCGCCATCAGCCCAGCACCTTGGCGATGCGGCGGATGCCCTCGGCGATGTCGTCGTCGCCCATGGCGAAGGAGAACCGCGCGTAGCCGGGCGTGCCGAACGCCTCGCCCGGCACGAACGCCACCTTGGCCTCCTCGAGCACGACGGTCGACAGCTGCAGCGTGCTCTCGATCTGGGTTCCGGCCACCTTGGTGCCGACGAACGCCTCGAACGACGGGTACGCGTAGAACGCGCCCTCGGGCATGAGCACCTCGACGCCGTCGATGGCGGCCAGCGCGTCGTGGATCAGCACCCGTCGGCGGTTGAACGCCTCGCGGAACCGGGCGACGTCCTCCAGCCCACCGGAGACAGCGGCGAGCGCCGCCTGCTGGGCGACGTTCGACACGTTCGACGTGGCGTGCGACTGCAGGTTCGCCGCGGCGGCGATGACGTCTTGGGGCGCCACGACCCACCCGACGCGCCAGCCCGTCATGGCATAGGTCTTGGCCACGCCGTTCACGATCACGCACCGGTCGGCGATGTCGGGCACGACGACCGGCATGGACGTGAACGCGTTGTCGTCGTAGGTGAGGTGCTCGTAGATCTCGTCGGTGACGACCCAGATGCCCTTGGCCGCAGCCCACTCGCCGATCGCCTTGACCTCGTCGCGCGAGTACACGGCGCCGCTCGGATTCGACGGCGACACGAACACGAGCAGCTTCGTGCGCGGCGTCAGCGCCGCGTCGAGCTGGTCGACCGTCGCCTTGAACCCGCTGGAGATGTCGGTCTGCACCACGACGGGCACACCGCCGGCCAGCTTGATGCTCTCGGGGTAGGTGGTCCAGTACGGCGCGGGAAGGATGGCCTCGTCGCCCGGATCGAGCAGGGTGGCGAAGGCGTCGTAGAGCGCGTGCTTGCCACCGTTGGTGACCAGGACCTGGCTGGCCTGCACGTCATAGCCGCTGTCCCGCTTGGTCTTGGCGGCGATGGCGGCCTTCAGCTCCGGCAGCCCGCCGGCCGGCGTGTACTTGTGGTTCTTCGGATCCCGGCACGCCGCCACGGCGGCCTCCACGATGTGGTCGGGCGTCGGGAAGTCGGGCTCCCCGGCCCCGAAGCCGATGACGTCCTCACCGGCGGCCTTCAGCGCCTTGGCCTTGGCATCGACGGCCAACGTCGCCGATTCCTCGATGGCGGCAATGCGTGCGGAGATCCGACCCATGCCTGCGATAGTGGCACGCGATGAGTGCGACCCCCCAAGAGATCGTCATCCCCGCAGACCTCAAGCCCGCCGACGGGCGCTTCGGGTCGGGCCCGTCGAAGGTGCGTTCGGAGGCCGTCCAGGCCCTGGCCGAGGTGGCCGGTTCGTGGCTGGGCACGAGCCACCGCCAGGACCCGGTGAAGGACGTCGTCGGCTCGGTCCGCCGGGGCCTGACGGAGCTGTTCTCGCTGCCGGACGGCTGGGAGATCGTGCTCGGCAACGGCGGGACCACCGCGTTCTGGGACGCTGCCACCTTCGGCCTCGTCGAGGAGCACAGCCAGCACCTGGTGTTCGGCGAGTTCTCGTCGAAGTTCGCCGACGCGGTCGCCGCCGCGCCCCACCTGAAGGACCCCGAGCTCGTCGAGTCGGCGACGGGCACGCACCCGGAGCCGCATGCGGCCGGTGACGTCGACCTGTACGCGCTCACGCACAACGAGACCTCGACCGGCGTGATGATGGACCTGCGGCGCCCTGACGGCGCAACGGGCATCGTCGCCGTGGACGCCACCTCCGGCGCCGGCGGCCTGCGCTGGGACCCCGCCCAGGTCGACGTCTACTACTTCGCACCGCAGAAGTCGTTCGCGTCCGACGGCGGCCTGTGGCTGGCGGCGTGCTCCCCGGCCGGCGTCGAGCGCATCGAGCGGCTGTCGAAGTCGGGACGGTGGACGCCGGCGTTCCTCGACCTCGGCATCGCGCTCGACAACAGCCGCAAGGACCAGACGTACAACACGCCGGCGCTGGCCACGCTGTTCCTGCTCGACCAGCAGCTGCAGTGGTTCAACGGCAACGGCGGCCTCGAGTTCTCGGCCGGACGCTGCGACGCGTCGGCCGACGTCCTCTACGGCTGGGCCGAGGCGCGCGAGTGGGCGACGCCGTTCGTGGCGACGCCCGAGGAGCGCAGTCGGGTGGTGGGCACGATCGACATCGCCGACGGCATCGACGCCACCACGATCTCCAAGGTGCTCAGGGCCAACGGCATCGTCGACACCGACTCGTACCGCAAGCTGGGCCGCAACCAGCTGCGCATCGCCATGTTCCCGGCCATCGACCCCGACGACATCGCCGCGCTGACCACCTGCATCGACTTCGTGGTCGAGCGGCTGGCCTAGCCCGACGCGGCGGGCTCGACGTACTCGAGGCTCTGGCCGCCCAGGAGCTGCTGCAGCTGCGCCTGGTCCTGCACCATGGTCACGTCCTCGGCCGGCGGCGCCGTGATGTCGACGGGCAGACCGAAGTCGACGTAGTCCATCTGCGACCGCATCGACGCACCGGTGCCGCCGATGCCCTCCATCTCCATCACCATCCGCACCGGCAGCCCGCCGTCGGTCACCCACACCTCCATGGGCATCTCCGCCATGCCCATGCCTCGCAGCTGCGCCATCGACTCCTCCGCCCGCGCTCGGTCGGCCTCGGGGACCTGCTGGAGCGCTCGCTCCAGGTCGATCGTCACCCGGAAGCCGTTGGCGTCCACGCCGTTCACCTCGTCGCGCCCGAGGGACTCGATGTCGCGGGACACGCCGCGCAGCGAGTCGATCATGGCCGCCGCGCTGGGCGAGCCGGTGTACGACCCGGTACCCGCCGCGTCGACCGGCATCCCTACCCAGGGAGTGGTGATGCCCAGCGGCTGGCCGACGTCGGGAAGGCGCATGTAGAAGTGGTCGTCGACGGTGCGCATCTCGAGCTCGTTGCCCACCATCGACATCGTCAGGGACGATGCGCCGGTCTCGAAGTCGACGAGGCCCTCGGCCGACATGTTCACGGACATGCCGCCCTCCATCTCCATCTTCATGACGATCCGCGCCGTGCGTGCATCCAGCGCCGCGTCCGGCGCCGACGAGAGCAGGGCCAGCGGATCGTCGACACCCGTCGCGTCGTCGTTGGTGAGCGCGCTCAGCACGCCGGCCAGCAGCACGGTGGCGGCCAGGACGGCGACGACCGCCGTCCACACGACGCTGCTCTCCCGGTGAGCCTCGGGTGACGAGTACGGGTCGTGGTCGGCCATGGCGCGACCGTACTCTTTGCCCGGTTTGCTCAGCCGGGTGGCGGGCCGCCGAAGACGCGGGTGAGCTCGTCGGCCTCGATGTCGCGCACGGCCCCCTCGGGCGGGATGGCCACGTCGAGCGGCTCGCCCCATCGAGCGAGGTCGATGGTGACGACGACCGGCAGTCCCTGGACCTCGCCGCGCACGCGCTGGCGCACGGGCAGGTTGCGGTCGTCGATCCACACCTCGAGTGGCAGCACGCGGTCCGCCGCGAACGCACGGAGCGCCTCGATGGCGGGACGACTCTGTTCGCCGGCGGCGCCGGCACCGGTCGCGAGGTCGACGGTCAGGCGAAGGTGGCGCGCCTCGACGCCGTCGATCTCCTCGGTGCCCACATCCTCGACGTCCTCGGTCGCGCCGCGGAGGAGGTCGACGAACGCGATGGCCTCGCTGGGGCCGGTGGCGAAGGCGCCGAGCCCGGCCGCCTCATCCGCGTGCGCCGCCAGCCACGTCGTCTGACCAGACGGCAGCACGAACAGCGTCTCGCCGTTGGTGCGCAGCTCGACGCTCGTCCCCGGCAGGTCCAGGTTGAGCCAACCCGTCCCTTCCCCGAAGTCGACGGCGCCGGTGCCGTCGACAGCGATCTCGAGCTCGTCACCGTCGATCTCGACCGACAGCACCAGGTGCGCCCGGCCCTGCTCGTCCACCGCCTGGGGCGTGTCCGCCAGCAGCGCGTCGACGTCCACGTCCGCCTCGCCTCGGGTGAGGACCACCACCGGCACCACCGTGAGCAGCACGGACGCCAGCAGCGCGGCGAGGAGCCAGCGGGCCGTCGGCCTCTTCACGGCGCGGCACCGTACGGCAGACTCCGGAGATGCCGACGCGCGAGGAAGTGCACGCCCAGCTGACCGGTCCCGGCGGGATGTTCGAGGTCGTCACCGAGGAGGTCGAGGGCGTCCCGATCAAGGTCTACAAGGAGCGCATGCGCGCCCTGCGTCAGGTGTTCGAGATGGGCACCGCCCGCGGCGACGACCAGGAGTACGTCGTCTACGGCGACCGCCGCATCGGCTTCTCGACGTTTCGCCGGCTGGCCAACGGCGTGGCCGCCGCGCTGCGGGAGCGGCACGCGCTGGCGCACGGCGACCGCCTCGCGGTGCTGTCGGCCAACAACCCCGAGTGGGTGCTGGCGTTCTGGGCGACGACCAACCTCGGCGGCGTGCTCGTCGGCCTCAACGGGTGGTGGAAGGCGGACGAGATCCTCTACGGCCTGGAGGACTCGGGCTCGCGCATCCTGGTGGCCGACAAGGGCCGCTTCGAGCGCATCAAGGACCAGCTCGAGGGACTGACCTCGCTGGAGGCGATCTACCTGGTCGACGCCGACCCGGCCGACTACGACGACCCGCGCATCCACCGCTTCGACGAGCTGGTGTCGGAGTCCGACGCGCTGCCCGACGTTCCCATCGCCGAGGACGACTACGCCGTCATCTTCTACACGTCGGGCACGACGGGCCGGCCCAAGGGCGCGATCAGCTCGCACCGCTCGATGATCGCCAACCTGCAGAACACGATGTTCAACGCCGTGGCCGGCGCCATGCTCGGCGGCGGCGCCGTGATCAGCACCGGCGGTGACGGCGGCGGGCAGACGGTGTCGCTGCTGACGTCGCCGATGTTCCACGTCAGCGGCTGTCACTCCGGGATCGTGGTCGGCATGCTCGCCGGCCTGAAGCTGGTGATCCCGGTCGGGCGGTTCGAGCCGGACAAGGCGCTGCAGCTGATCCAGGACGAGAAGGTCAACGTGTTCGCCACCGTGCCAACGATGATCTGGCGCATCGTCGAGCACCCCGATCGCCACGACTACGACACGTCATCGGTGACGTCGGTGGCGTACGGCGGCTCGCCGTCGGCCGGCGAGCTGCAGCGACGCGTGCAGGAGACGTTCCCCAACGTCGGCGTCGGCCTCGGCAACGCGTACGGCCTCACGGAGTCTTCCTCGGTGGCGACGCTGATCTCGGGCCAGGACTTCATCGACCGGCCCGACTCGGTCGGTCGCCCGCTCCCCGTCGTCGAGGTGAAGGTGGTCGACGGCAAGGGCGACGAGGTGCCGACCGGCGAGGTCGGCGAGGTGTGGATCCGGGGGCCGATCATCATGCCCGGCTACTGGGGCAAGCCCGAGGCGACGGCGGAGACGGTCACGCCCGACCGGTGGCTGCGCAGCGGCGACATCGGGCGGCTCGACGAGGAGGGCTTCCTCTACATCACCGACCGCGCCAAGGACATGATCATCCGCGGCGGCGAGAACATCTACTGCGTCGAGATCGAGAACCGGCTCGTCGAGCACCCGGCCATCGCCGACGCCGCCGTGATCGGCGTCTCCCACCCGACCCTGGGCGAGGAGGTCAAGGCCGTCGTGCAGCTCGAGCCCGGTGAGACGATCGACGAGGCCGGCGTCAAGGCGTGGGTGGCGGAGACGCTCGCAAACTTCAAGGTCCCGCAGTTCGTCGAGCTCACCACGGAGAAGCTCCCGCGCAACGCCTCGGGCAAGCTGCTCAAGAACGTGCTGCGCGGCGAGGGCGACGTGTCGTTCGCGGAGACGATGTAGAGCCGAAGCCTGTAGAACAGACCCCATGGCTCTGTATGACGCACCGGTGAAGACGCTCAAGGGCGAGGACGCCTCGCTCGCCGACTACGCCGACAAGACGGTCCTCGTGGTCAACGTCGCCTCGAAGTGCGGGCTCACGCCGCAGTACACGGGGCTCGAGGAGCTGCACGAGAAGTACAAGGACAAGGGCTTCGCCGTCCTCGGCTTCCCCTGCAACCAGTTCGGCGGCCAGGAGCCGGGCTCGCCCGAGGAGATCGAGACGTTCTGCTCGACCACCTACGGCGTGACGTTCCCGATGTTCGAGAAGGTCGACGTCAACGGCGACGACGCCCACCCGCTGTACCAGGAGCTCAAGCAGGTGGCCGACGCCGAGGGACACAGCGGCGACATCCGCTGGAACTTCGAGAAGTTCGTGATCGCCCCCGGCGGCAAGGTCACCCGCTTCTCCCCCATGGTCACCCCCGACGACGAGACGCTCGTCAAGACCATCGAGGGCAACCTCCCGGGCTGAGCGCTCCACTCACGGCTCGGCGACGGCCACCTCGGTCGGGAGCGGGTTCAGCACCAGGCGGCGCAGGACGGCGAGGCCGGTGGCGGCCGAGGCGATGGCGGCGGCGACGCTCAGCGCCTCGTAGCTGAGCACGCCCACCACGAGACCGGACCCGAACCCGCCGACGCCGGCGGTGAAGCCCATGAGCAGGTCGGCCACGCCCTGGACCGACGCTCGCTCGGCGGCGGGCACCGAGTCGGTGAGCAGCGCGCTGCCACTGATGAGCGACAGGCTCCACCCGATGCCGAGCAGGAGCAGCGCTGCCATCAGCGTCCGGTGGCTGCCGCCCGACGCCGAGAGCATGGTGGCGCCGAGCAGCGTCGTCGTGCCGGCGGCGGCGATCGGCAGCCGACCGAGGCGGTCGGCGAGCGAGCCGACGATCGGCGACAGGGCGTACATGCCGGCGATGTGCAGCGAGATCGTGAGCCCGATGATGCGGAGGCTGTGACCGTCGCCGCGCATGTGGAGCGGCGTCATCGCCATCACCGTCACCATGACCGCGTGACCGGTCACCATCACCGTCACACCCAGCGTCGCCGCCCGTGACGACCGGATGATTGCGAGCGACTCCCGCACCGACCGCTTGGCCGCCGGCTCGATGTCGAGACCGAGCAGCCCGGCCACCTCCATCGGGTCGGGACGCAGGAGCGCGCTCTCCACGATGACGGCGACGACGAAGCACGCCAACGACACCACGAACGGCCCGCTCAGCTCGGGCAGCGACATCGACTCCGCCATGCGCCCCGCCGGCTCGAGCACGTTCGGTCCGAGCACGGCGCCAGCGGTGGTGGCGAACACGACGAGCGAGATCATGCGAGCGCGCTGCTCGGGGGGCGCCAGGTCGGCGGCGGCGTAGCGGGCCAGCAGGTTGGCGGCGTTGCCGGAGCCGAACAGGAACAGGCCGACGAGGAGCAGCGGGAACCACTCGAGCTCGGCGGCAGCGATGCACAGCACGGCGCCGACGCCGCCGATGGTGTAGCCCCACACCATCCCGGCCCGGCGACCGAAGCGAGCCGTGCGGCGGGACAGCGGCACCGCGGCGGCGGCTGAACCGAACGTCGAGCCGGCGAACGCGAGCCCGGCCAGTGCGTCGCCGCCCAGGAGGTCCTTGGCCAGGATCGTCGCGACCGCGATGCCCGCCGCCGTCGCCGCTCCACCGAGCACCTGCCCCGCGATCAGGACGGCGAGGAGACGGCGATGTTGCACCGACGAATCGTACGAGCGATCGTGCGGTGGTTCTGGGGGTTCTGCGCCCAGAATCACCGCACAAACGAGTCAGAGGCGGGCGAACACCGCGTCGAGGAACCGCTGTCGGCCGTCGTCGACGGTGTCGACGAACAGCGACGGCTCGATCAGCTCGAGCTCGAGCAGCACCGGGTCGCCCTCGGGTCCCGGCACCAGGTCGACGCGGGCGTAGAGCAGCTCGCCGCGGTCGAACGGGATCGTGTCGAGCACCTGCTCGGCCAGCTCGTGCTCGTCCGTCGACGCCCGCCACGGCACGACCGTCTCCTCCACCTTGTCGAGGCCGAGGCGGGCCTCCTTGCGAGCGGCGTGGCTGAAGTCGTCGCCCAGGTAGACGATGGCGGTCTCGCCGTGCTCGTCGACGCCGTCGAGGTACGGCTGCGCGAAGTGGCTGCCGTCGATGCTCGCCGGGCCCTCCACGACCGTGATGCCACGAGCGCCGGCGCCGATCCTGGGCTTCACCACCCACCGCCCGTCGGGCAGGTCGCAGGGACCCCATCGCGTGGGCACCGTCGGCACGCCGGCGGCGTGCAGCGCGGCGAGGTAGCGCTTGTCGTGGTTCCAGTCGACGACGTCGGCGTCGTTCAGCAGGCGCGGCACGGAGCGCGTCCAGTCCAGGAACGCGTCGACCTTGTCGGTGTAGTCCCAGGTCGAGCGGAGCACGACCAGGTCGTAAGCCGACCAGTCGACGACGGGGTCGTCCCACACGACGACCTCGAGACCGAGGTGCTCGATCTCGGGGTCGCCGTTCGGGAAGTACGAGCAGGTCGCCAGCGCGACCCGCTGACTAGGAATCGAGGTCGCCGCCCGAGGCCTCCTGCACGGACTGCTTGCCCTGGCTGATCCACGGCATCATCCCGCGCAGCTCCTTGCCCACCACCTCGATCTGGTGCTTCTTGCCGGCCTCGCGCAGCTCGTTGAAGCGCTT
>DASUCO010000100.1:0-4907 GCA_036275955.1 Acidimicrobiales bacterium | reverse complement strand
GGGAACTGCGCCTCGATCAGGCGCAGCAGCTCGTCACGCTGGCCGAGCAGGCCCACCATCAGGTGGTTGCCGGGTACGAGGATCTTGACGTCAGTGCTCGGCACGGTGAGGCCCCAAGGTTACCCAGGCGGCCAGGACATGCCCCGTCCGCCGATCACGTGGAGGTGGAGGTGCGGGACGGTGTTGCCCGCGTCCTGCCCCACGTTGAACACGAGCCGGTAGCCGCGCTCGGCGATGCCATCGGCCTCGGCGACCCGCCGAGCGGTGTCCAGCATCTCCGCCAGGACGGCGCCGTGCTCGGAATTCACCTCGCCGGCATGCGCGATGTGCTTCCGCGGGATCACCAGTACGTGCGTCGGTGCCGTCGGGTTGATGTCCCGGAACGCGAACGTCCCCTCGGTCTCGAGCACCACGTCGGCCGGGATGTCCCCGGCCAGGATCTTGCAGAACAGGCAGTCGGCCACGGCCTACGACGGTAGGCGGATCTTCGTACCCGGGAACACGAGGTCCGGGTCCGCGAGCTCGTGGTTCAGCTCGATGACCTCGAGCCAGAACGGCACGACCTCGGCATCGCTCGGCGCTCTTCCCAGTCGAGCGGTCAGCTCCCGCTCCGAGATCGACCACAGGTGGTCACCCGCGACCACGACGACCACGTCGTTCCCGGGACCGGAACGCGCCACATCCGGCACGCTGCGGTCCCGAGAACGCGGCTCGTCGGGGACGGGGACGCGGCGCAAGATCGGGGCCTCGGCGGGCGGGCGCGGCCGCGGCTCGGCGGACGCGGCGAGGGGCACCACCAGCAAGCCGGTGCCCAGAGCGCCGGCGACCATCCGGGCCACGAACCGGGGAGCGAGGCGCGGCAGTCGCACCGCGAGCACCGTGACCGTGAACAGGTACGCGGCCAGGAGTCCGGCGACGCCGCGCACGACGCCCATCACGGCCACGGGTGGATCCGCTGCCGTCCACGTCAGATCGCGGAGCAGCACCACCGCGCTCACACCGGTCACCACCATCCAGCCGACGAGCCGCAGCTTGGCCATCGTCACCCCCTCTCGGCGGTCGCCTGTGCGGACGCCGCCACCTCTCGAAGCTCGAGGCCGCCCGGGAGGGCGCGCGAGAAGAGGGACCGCACCTGCGCACGGACGCGCACGACGACCGAGTCGCCGACGACGTCCGTCTCGATGGTCAGCCCCTCGAGATGATCGAGACCGCTGCGGGCGATCGCGGCGTCGGCGACCTCGCGCACCCGCACGGGGTCGATGACGAGCTCGCCGGTGCCGTAGTAGCGGACGACGTCGATGCCCTGCGTCGCCGCGTCGTTGGCCACCGCCGAGGCGAGGTTGGCGACCTCGCGCTCGCCCAGGAACGCGAGCGATGCGTCGACGGCCATCGAGCCGAGGACGATGAACACGAGCACGGCCACCGGCATGAGGGCGAGGACGCTGCCTCGCTCGTGCTCACGCATGGCACGTCTCAGGATCGAAACCGTCGAGGTCGAGGCCGCTCCGGTAGGGATCGACGATCTCCGTGTGGCGACCAGTGGTCTCGATCACCCCCGAACCGAACGCGCCGATGAACGGCACCGTGAAGGTCGGCACCCGGTAGCGCACGACGATCGTGTTGACCGAGCAACGCCTGAGATCGGGGCCGACGTCCCATGTCAGCTCCATGCGCTCCGGGTCGCGGCCGTGCCCCTCGATCGCAGACGTCGCGGCCGCAAGCGCCGCCGACTCGGCGTCGCCCGTCGATTCGACGAACGCCCGCGTCGCCTCGCGGGCGGCGGCCGATGCCGCCAGCTTCCCGTCGATGACGGCCCACGCGTTGGTGAGCAACAACGTCCCGGCCACGAAGACCAGGAGCCCGAACGGCAGGACCTCGAAGCCCCCCACGGCGCCGCGCTCGTTCACGGGCGGAACGTCTCCATGCGAACCGTGACCGTGCGCACGACGTGCTGGAACGGGATCGGCATGGCGCGCAGCAGGCGAGTCGGGTTGTCGACCTCGACGCGGAGTGCCACGACATCTGCGCCTGGCTCGGCGTCCGTATCGCGGTAGTCCCACTGCATGTCGACGTCCTGCGCTCCGAGGAGCGAGTGCAGGTGCGCCTCGGCCATGGACTCGGCTGCCCGTCCCCCGTCGGCCCCGGCCACGATGCGCGCCGCGTCGAACGCCGCCGCTGTCACCGTCGACGTCGCGTACAGGTTCAGCGCCAGCTGCACCGCGAACATGAGCAGCGCCAGGAACGCGGTGACGCCGACGATGGACGACACCATCCCCGAGCCCGACTCGTCGGTCACGCCTAACCGATGTTGTTGACGTTCGACTCGATCTGGTCGCCGGCGTTGTTGAACACGCGCTGGAACACGGTCCACATCAGCAAGCCGATGAGCGCCATGATCAGGACGGCGATCGCCGTCGAGATCACGCCCTCGCCGCGCTCGTCGGTCAGGCGATCGCGAACGTCGAGCTTCAGCAGCTGCCACGCCACGAGCACCCTCAATGCGATCTCCATCGGTGGTCCTCTCTCTTCTCTCTGTCAGGCGCCGAAGGCACGCAGTGCTTCGACGAAGGGGACGGCCAGGAACAGCGCTCCCGGCACGAGGGCGGCGACGGTCACCGGGATCCAGACCTGCTGGTTCCGGCGTTCGGCCGCCTCGATCAGCTCACGGTGGACGTCGCGCCGGATGGCGCGTGCCTCGTCGCCCACGAGGCGGCCGAGGTCGCTGGTGTCCCGGTTCAGCGCCAGCACCGGGACGAGGCGTTCGAGCGCGGGGACCGCAGCCAGCCGAGCCCACTCGCGGAGCGCGTCGGCCTCCGACAGCCCCTGCCGGATGCGCCTGCAGACGCGCGCGAGATCGCGACCTGTCGCCCCCTGGCTGCGAATGGACAGGCGGTTCAGGGCCGCGGTGAGGGACCACCCGGCCGACAGCAACAGCGACAGCTGCTCGGCGACGACGGGCAGCTCCAGGAAGACGCGGCGTTGCCACCGGTGAGACTCGAGTGCCAGGCGCTGCTCCTGCACGAGGAACGCGACGATGGGTGCACCGAAGAGGAAGGCAGCCGCCACCAGCGGGGGTAGCCGGAGCGCGACGGCGAGCAGCGCGGCGCCGCCGAGCCCGGCGACGCTCCAACCCACCTGCCGCACGCGGAAGCCGGTGGCGTCGAGCGGGGCATGGATCCTCGCCAGCCGCACCTCGAGCTCCTCGCTGACCCCAGCGAGGCGCGCCGCGCGCTCGCCGATCGCTCGCGAGAGCGGCCCGATCGCGTCGCGGAACGACTCCACGGACAGCACACCGGCACGGCGGCCACCGACAGCGCCGATCGAGTACGGGCGCAGGCGCTCCGTGAGCGAAGGACGGGCGAACCAGCGCAGCTGCGAGAGCAGCAGGGTGGCACCCATCCATGTGCCGAAGCCGCCGAGCACGAGCGCACCCCTCACGAGGTCGACTCCAGCGGTCGCCCAGTGAACACGCGCTGTTCCGCCGGCAGCCGGAGGATGTAGCCGGCCCAGACCCAGCACAGCAGCATGAGACCGAGCCCGGTGGCGACGAGCGCTTGACCCATCGGCGTGGCGTAGGCGGCGCGCCCGTCGCCGATCGAGAGCCCGATCACGGCCATCCCGAGCGGAACGCCGAGCGTGAACCATCGAGCGAACCGAGCGCCCGCCTGCCGCGCGTCGGCGTCCTTGCGTCCCTGCAGGTCTTGGATGCGGTCGTCGATGAGCGCCGACAGGCACCGGTCGACGTCGTTCCCGCCGATCTGGTGCGCCACCAGCAGGGTCTCGCACACAGCATCCGCGGTTGCATCAGCCAGCCGCGCCGTGAGGACCGCCACCGTTCGCTCGAAGTCGGTCGACAGCAGCCACTCTCGGCGTGCCGCCTCGAACGCGGGACGCAGCTCCTCGGGGGCGCGAGACCCGACCTCGAAGAGCGCCTGCGGGATCGATCGGCCGAGTGTCGTCGTGCGGATGCGGATCTCCTCGATGAGCCGAGGCCACGCCTCCCTCGCCTCGACTCGGCGACGCTCGCGGCGACGGCGGGCAGCTGCCACCGGGATGACCGCCGCACCCAGTGCTCCCGCAAGCGGCGGCACGACGCCGCCGAACAGCGCCCAAGCCAGACCACCACCGACGAGAACGAGCACCGCCTCGACCGCGGCCACCTCGCTCGGGCGCGTCTGGTCCAGACCGGCCTGCACCAGCCAGTCACGCAGCCGGGTCGACCGCAGCGTGCGAGGCATGGAAGGGCCGGGTGCCACGCCGCGCCATCCGAAGGCGACCGACGTGAACACGAGGTGCACGCCGTAGGCGGCGACCAGGGCGAGCAGGAGCCCGGTCATCGCACCGCCGTCAGATCGAGCACGCCGCGCGTCGACGACTCGAGGATGGCGCGCACGTCGATGCCGGCCTCGTCGAACGCCCGACCGGCCCGCACCGGCAGGTTCCCGGTCCAGCACAGCGGCGCGTCCCACCGGGCGCGACTGAACAGCTCGGTCACGGTGAACGCCGTGCCGTCGGCGCCGGTCTGCAGATCCTCGACGGCGATGATCTCCATCACGCGCGGGACGCCGCGGACACGCGCGCAGTGCACCACGATGTCGACCGCCTCCGACACGAGCGCGTTGAGGGCGGCAAGCGGGATGTCGGACGAGGTGTCGGCCAGCTGGCAGACGAAGCGGAGGCGGGTCAGCGCCTGCCGCGCACTGCCGGCGTGGATGGTGGTGAAGCCCTTCACGCCCGAGGACAGCGTCAGCAGCAGAGGCAGCGCCTCCTTGTCCCGCACCTCACCGACGATGGCGACGTCCGGCGCCATCCGCAGGAAGCCGGCGACGAGGCGACGCAGGTCGACCGGGTCGCGGTCGGCGCGCTGCGGTCGCGTCTGCATGCTGGCCACGTTGGGCAGCGGCACG
>DASUCO010000099.1:0-4506 GCA_036275955.1 Acidimicrobiales bacterium | reverse complement strand
GGCGACGAGGCCGTCGACCTCGTCGACCAGCTGAAGCCCGACCTCGCCATCCTCGACATCAAGATGCCGGGCAAGGACGGCCTCGAGGCGGCGCGGGAGATCGCCGGGCCCCGCAAGGCGGCGGTGCTGATCCTCACCGCGTTCAGCCAGCGCGACCTGATCGAGCAGGCCCGCGACGCCGGCGCCCTCGCCTACCTGGTCAAGCCGTTCCAGAAGTCCGAGCTGCTGCCCGCCGTCGAGGTCGCCCTCGGACGGTTCCGTGAGATGCAGGCGCTCGACGACGAGGTCGAGAGCCTCCAGGAGCAGCTGGAGACGCGGCGCATCGTCGACCGGGCCAAGGGCGTCCTCATGGACAAGCACGGCTTGACCGAGGCCGACTCGTTCGGCTTCATCCAGAAGACGGCGATGAACGAGCGCAGGTCGATGCGCTCGGTGGCCGAGGAAGTGGTCTCGGGGCAGCTGACGCCGCCGTCGTAGTCCCCCCACCCACCGGGATCACGAGGGCCGCGTACCCTCGACGGCAGTGGCCAGGCTGATGCTCATCGACGGGAACTCGCTGACGTACCGCGCGTTCTTCGCCCTCCCGGCCGACATGGCGACCGCCTCCGGGCAGGTCACCAACGCGGTGTTCGGGTTCACGTCGATGCTCATCAACCTGCTGAAGGACCACCGCCCCGACGCGATCGCCGTGGCCTGGGACCGGCCCGAGCCGACGTTCCGGCACGAGGCGCTCGACACCTACAAGGCCGGTCGCCAGGAGGCACCCGACATCCTGCGCCAGCAGCTGGGGCTCGTGCGCCAGGTGCTCGAGGCGCTCGACATCTGCATGCTCGAGAAGGCGGGTGTGGAGGCCGACGACATCATCGCCACGCTCGCCACCCAGGCCCGCGACCGCGGCGACGACGTCATCGTCGTGACTGGCGACCGTGACGCGTACCAGCTCGTCGAGGATCCGCACATCAAGGTGCTCTACAACCGGCGTGGCGTGAGCGACTACGTCCTCTACGACGAGGCCGGCATCGTCGAGCGCACCGGCGTGACGCCGGCGAAGTACCCGCAGTACGCGGCGATGCGGGGCGACACGTCCGACAACCTCCCGGGCGTGCCCGGCGTCGGCGAGAAGACGGCGGCCAAGCTGCTCAACGACCACGGCGACCTCGACGGCATCTTCGCCAACCTCGACACGTGCACGCCGAAGCTGCGCGAGAACCTGGGCGCCGCGGAGGCGTCGGTGCGCAAGAACCTCGAGCTGACGATCCTGCTGCGCGACGTCGAGCTCGACGTCGAGCTGGACGACCTGCGGCGGCGGCCGTTCGAGCCCGAGACCGTGCGCGAGCTGTTCAACTTCCTCGAGTTCCGCACGCTGTTCGACCGGTTGGTGGAGGCCATCGGCGACGAGTCGATCCCGCGCCAGGGTGACGACGTCGCCGCCATCGAGTGCGGCGTGAACGTCGTCGCCGCCGAGGGCGAGGCGGTGGCGCTGCTGCACGAGCTGGCGGCGTCGAAGGAGCCGCTGGCGCTCGCCGCCTCGTACGACGGCGATGCCATCGCCGGCCTGGCGTTCGTGACGAGCGTCGAGCCTGGCGAGGCGGCGTGGATCCCCGGGTCGATGCTGGAGGGCGACGTGCTGGCTGCCCTCGCCGCACTGGTCGGTGAGCACGGCCGGCCGATGCACACGCATGGCGCCAAGGCGCTGATGCGCGCGCTGCTGGCGATCGGCGTCGACGTGCGCACACTCGACCTCGACACCGAGATCGCCGGCTACCTGCTCGACCCGGCCGAGTCGTCCTACCTGCTCCACGACCTGCTGCTGCGCTACGTCGGGCTGTCGCTGGAGGCGGCGTCCGCGGTGGCGGAGGGCACGCTGGACTTCGACGGGGGCGGCGCCGACCTGGCGACAGAGACGGGCCGCATGGCGATGGCCGTCGCCCGGCTCGCGCCCGCGGTGCAGGACGCGCTCACCAAGCAGGGACTGTCGACGCTGTACGACGACATCGAGCGCCCGCTGGTGCGGGTGCTGGCCCGCATGGAGCGCCTGGGCGTGCAGGTCGACGCCGACTACCTCCGAGCGCTCAACGACGAGCTGGCCACCGAGGCCACGCGCCTGGAGAAGGAGATCCAGGAGGCAGCCGGCATGGAGTTCAAGGTGAACTCGACGCCCCAGCTGCGCACCGTCCTGTTCGACAAGCTGGGGCTGGCACCGCAGAAGAAGACGAAGACCGGCTTCTCGACCGACGCCGCCTCGCTGGAGAAGCTGCGCGACCAGCACCCGATCATCGACCTGCTGCTGCGGTACCGCGAGGTCGAGAAGCTGCGCTCGACCTACGGCGAGGGGCTCGTCAGCGAGGTGGCGGCTGACGGTCGCATCCACGCCACGTTCAACCAGACGGTGGCGCGCACCGGCCGGCTGTCGTCGGACAAGCCCAACCTGCACAACATCCCGGTGCGCACCGAGGAGGGTCGTCGCTTCCGCCGGGCGTTCATCCCGGCGCCCGGCTTCGAGCTGCTCGTCGCCGACTACAACCAGATCGAGCTGCGCGTCATCGCCCACCTGGCCGAGGACCCGGGCCTGGTCGAGGCGTTCCGCACCGGCCAGGACATCCACACGATCACCGCGGCGCGCGTGTTCGGTGACCCGATGGACGCGGTGACCCCCGCGCACCGGGCCAAGGCGAAGATGGTCTCCTACGGCCTGGCGTACGGCATGGAGTCGTACGGCCTGGCGCAACGGCTGTCGATCCCGGTGCCGGAGGCGCAGGAGATCCTCGACGCGTACTTCGTCGCCTTCCCGAACGTGAAGGCGTACATGGAGCGCACCGTCCACGAGGCGCGCCAGACGGGCTACACCGAGACGCTCTTCGGCCGACGCCGGCCGATCCCCGAGCTCCTGTCGGGCAACTTCCGCATCCGCCAGGCGGGGGAGCGGCAGGCCATGAACGCCGGCATCCAGGGCCTGGCCGCCGACATCTTCAAGGTGGCGCTGGTGAACCTCGACCGCGCGCTCGAGGAGCCCGGCATCCGCAGCCGCCTCATCCTCCAGGTGCACGACGAGGTGATCCTCGAGGCGCCGCCCGAGGAGAAGGACGCCATGGCCGACCTCGTGCGGCGGGTGATGGCCGAGGCGGCCGACCTCTCCGTCCCCCTCGAGGTCAACCTCGCGTTCGGGGACTCGTGGGCGACGGCGAAGTAGGGCGGCCGGGGTCGCACTGGTTCGAGGGCGTCGCCGAGCACGCCCGATCGGCGTACCTGCGCTACTCGTTCACCAAGGGGACCGAGCAGGAGGTCGGGTTCCTCGTCGAGGCGCTCGGGCTCGAGCCGGGGATGCGCGTGCTCGACGTCGGCTGCGGGCCCGGCCGCCACGCCCACGCCCTCGCCGCTCGCGGGATCACGGTGCACGGCATCGACATCAGCCAGCCGTTCGTCGACCTGGCCACCGCGGCCGCCGTGCCCAACAGCTCGTTCGAGCGGCTCGACGCCCGCTCGCTCCCGTTCGACGCCGAGTTCGACGCCGCCATCAGCCTGTGCCAAGGCGCGTTCGGCCTGCTCGGGGGTGAGCAGGACGGCGAGGTGCTGGCCGGCATGGCGCGCAGCGTCCGACCAGGGGGAACGGTCTGCGTCAGCGCGTTCAGCGCCTACTTCCAGGTCCGCTACCTGGAGGACTTCGACACCTTCGACGCCGACGCCGGCGTGAACCACGAGGTGGCGACGGTGAAGGACCCCTCCGGCGCCGAGGCGCAGTTCGACCTGTGGACGACGTGCTTCACGCCCCGGGAGCTGCGGCTGCTGGCGACGGCGGCGGGGCTCACCGTGCGCGACCTCTGGTCGGTGACGCCGGGCGCCTACCGGGCCGACCCGCCGACGATCGACACCGCCGAGTTCCTGCTGGTGGCCGTGCGGCCGTAGTGGCATAACCTTGACGGGTTGCGCCCTGAACCGGGGCGCCCATTCCCATCCACCTCTGAAAGCAGCCCCTTCCTCCATGTCCGACGACACCACGTTCACCCCCGAAGAGTCCCTCGACGAGTACGTCCCGCGGCAGATCACCGCCAACGACCTCGAAGGGTCGTTCGAAGATGCCATCAGCGGCACGATGGTCGAGGTCGAAGACGGCCAGATCGTCACGGGGACGGTGGTGAAGGTCGACAAGGACGAGGTCCTGCTCGACATCGGCTACAAGTCCGAAGGCGTCATCCCGTCGCGTGAGCTGAGCATCCGCAACGACGTCGACCCGAGCGAGATCGTGTCGCTGGGCGACGAGATCGAGGCGCTCGTCCTCCAGAAGGAGGACAAGGAGGGGCGCCTCGTCCTGTCCAAGAAGCGCGCCCAGTACGAGCGGGCGTGGGGCGACATCGAGAAGATCAAGGAGGCCGACGGCGTCGTCAAGGGCCTCGTCATCGAGGTCGTCAAGGGCGGCCTCATCCTCGACATCGGGCTGCGCGGCTTCCTGCCGGCGTCGCTCGTCGAGCTGCGCCGGGTGCGCGACCTGCAGCCCTACGTCGGTCGCAC
>DASUCO010000098.1:0-11009 GCA_036275955.1 Acidimicrobiales bacterium | reverse complement strand
TCGGCGCGGGCCCGCAGCGTCTTCTCGTCGGCGGTGCTCGCCGGTGACCCGATGATGCCGCCGGCGACGCCGTACTTGGCCAGCAGGTGCTGCGCGGTGAGCAGGTTCTCGCGCACGGTCGAGCCCTTCACGAGGCCCACGTTCTGGAAGGTGCGACCCATGCCGAGCGCGGCGCGGTCGTGCACCTTCATCTTGGTGACGTCCTGCCCGCGGTACCAGACGCTGCCGGTGTCCGGCGTGTAGAAGCCGGTGATCATGTTGAACGTCGTCGTCTTGCCGGCGCCGTTCGGTCCGATCACGCCGACGATCTCGTACTCGCCGACCTTGATGCTCACCTCGTGCGCAGCTTGGAGCCCGCCGAAGCGGATGCTCAGGTTCCTCGTCTCAAGCACGGACATCGGTGATCTGCACCTCCTTCACGCGCCCGATGGACCAGTCCCACTCGTTGCCGCGCAGCCAGTGCTGCACCGGGCGCACCAGCTGGCCGATGCCGCCCGGCAGCCGCGTCAGCACCAGCAGCAGCAGCACCGGCCCGATGACGCCGGAGGCCCGCTCCGGCGACAGCCGCGGGATCTCGGCCAACCGGTCCTCGAGGAACGGGATCGTCACCGGTGACAGGACGAGCAGCGCCAGCGCGACCAGCACCCCACCGGCGATCATCGTCTGGCGGCGACCACGGCCGGTGTAGAGCACGCCGGCGCCGAGCAGCAGCACGATGATCGGGAGGGTGAGGTCCCAGCGCACGAGCGTCCGCTCGAACCCGGGGATCTCCTCGACCAGCACGCGCAGCAGGGCGAACAGCGCCGAGCCGATGATGATGCCGGTGCGACTGCGCAGGCCGCCGACCACCGTCATGAGCACGAACAGCAGCGCCAGCGGGAACGAGAACAGCGTGGGGTCGACCACCTCGTCGCGATGCGCGAGGAGCGCACCGCCGATGCCGGCGAACAGGCCGGACACGGCGAAGCCGACCAGCATGTACGCCTTCACGTCGATGCCGAACGTCGCCGCCACTCGCGGGTTCTCCCGCAGCGCCAGCAGCGCCCGCCCGCCCTTGGTCTTCATGAGCCGCCAGTCGGCGTAGACGACGATGGCCAGGAAGCCGAGGCAGATGAAGTAGTACGACCGGAAGCCGGTCGGGATCGTGGCGAACGCGCCGGCGCCACCGCCGGTGAGCGACTTGATGTTGAACAGGCTCTCTTGCGCGAGCACGCCGTAGGACAGCGTGATGAGCGCGAAGTAGAGGCCGCTGATGCGCAGCGCCAGGCCGCCGAGGGCGAGTGCCTGCACGGCGCCGAGGATGGCGGCAACCACGACGCCGACCAGGAACGGCTGGCCCTGCTGGCCCGCCATGTACGCGGCGGTGAACGCACCGATGCCGACGAACGCCTGGTGGCCGAGCGAGATGGTGCCGACGTAGCCGATGAGCACGTTGAGCGACAGGCCGATGATGGCGTAGATGACGGCGCCGGCGAAGTCGACCGACCGCGACTCGAGGAAGTACGGCGCGCCGAGCACGAGCGCCGCCAGCGCGGCGATGACGAGGACGCGGGGCGCCGCCTTCACTTGCCCTTCCCCATGAGGCCCTGCGGGCGGATGGCGAGGATCACGGCCAGCAGCAGGAACGTGACCACGGCGCCGCCGCCCGGCACCGAGTCGGGCAGCAGCGACCCCGACGCGCCGATGGACTGCCCCACGCCGACGATGACCCCGCCCAGCACCGCCCCGGGCAGGCTGCCCATGCCGCCGATGACGGCGGCGGTGAAGCCGGGGATCAGGAACTTCGACGTCACCGCGCCGGGACCGAACGGCTCGAACGGTCCCGTGAGGATGCCGGCCAGTGCGCCGAGCAGGGCGGCGATGACCCACACCAGGCTCGACAGGCGGCGCACCGAGATGCCCACGAGGTTGGTGGCTGTCGGCTCCTGCGACGCGGCGAGCACGGCGAGGCCGAGCGTCGTGCGGTTGAAGAACAGCGCCAGCACGATGCTGATCACGGCGACGACGATGACGATCAGCATCCGCTGCTTCGAGATGATGATGTCGAAGAGCGTGAACGCGTTGCCCTCGATGGCCGGATCGACGACGCGACCCTGGGCGTCGTTGAGCCAGAACGTGACGCCGATCGACAGGAGGGCGACGCCGGCAGTTGCGACCAGCAGCGTGACGCGCGGCGCCTCGAACAGCGGTCGCACGACGCCGCGCTCCACTGCCCAGCCCATCGCCAGCGCCACGGCGATCGAGAGGATGGCGGCGAACACGTAGGGCACGTCGTTGACGCGCGCCAGGTACAGCACGAACACCGCCACCGACCCGAACTCGGCTTGGGCGAAGTTGAACACCCCGCTCGACTTGTAGACGAGCACGAGTCCGAGCGCGATGAGGCTGTACCCGAGGCCGGTGATGACCCCGATGACGAGCGCCTCCTTCTCGTCGCGCAGCAGCACGACGACCGCGAGTGCGATCCCGATGCCGATGAGCCGGCCGCGGCCGACCCGATCGAGGACGTCGTTCATCTAGAAGCCGGACACGAACTGCTCAGGCGTCTTGTACTGGCGGGCGTTGCAGTCGGCCTGGAGCAGGTGCGTCTGCTGGCCGCCGAGGTGGTTCGTGGCCGAGTACTGCACCGGCGGGTACACGCCGCTCTCGAACTTGGTGCCGCTCTCGAGCGTCTGCACGAAGCTCTGGCGCGTCATGTCCTTGCCCGCCGCCTCGAACATCTTGTGCAGCGTCTTGGCCAGCCCCCAAAGGGCGATGCCGATGTCGTCGCCGGCCTTGCCCCGCTTGGCCTGGTACGCCTGCTGGTACTCGGGGTCGATCTGGTCGATCACGTCCAGCTGCGGGAACGGCGAGAGGAACTGGGCGGCGCCGATGTTGGGGCAGCCCACCTGAGCCACCAGGTTCAGACCGGCGGTGATGCCGGGACCGACGTACTGCGGGACGTAGCCCTGGCCGCCGGCGGCCGACGCGATGTTGAGGAACGTCGTCGGGCTCGAGAGGATGTAGACGACCTCGGCGCCCGAGGTCCGCAGCTCGTTGGCCACCGACAGCGCCTCGGCCTGGCTGGCGCTCTTGGGGATGCGGTCCTTGTAGACGATGTCCATGCCGACATCCGCCATCGCCGACTGGATGCTGGCGTAGGCGTCGTCGAACGAGCCGGTGTCGGCGACCGCGATCGCCACCTTGGTGCCGGCGCGCTTGGCCAGCTGCGCCACCAGCGGCGACTGCTGGGAGTACGTCAGCGACAGGGCGAAGTAGGCGCGGATGTTGGCCAGGCCCGTCTCGTTCACGCCGGCCGACAGGTACGGGACGCCGACGCTGTTCGCGTAGTTGGCGCACGCGGTGATCTGGTCGGCGCCACCGCCGCCGATCAGCAGGAACGCCTTGTCCTGCTCGACCATGCGCTGGCAGACGCGCTTGGCCGTCGCCGGGTTGAACTCGTCGTCCTGGAACACGACCTTGACGTTGCGGCCGAACACGCCGCCCTTGTCGGCCAGGTGCTCCCAGTAGACGGCGGCGCCGTCGGAGAAGGAGTTCTGCGGGAACGGCGCCGCGCCCGACACCGGCGCATGGATGCCGATGACGATCTCGGTGTCGGTGATGCCGGTGCGATCGCCAGCCGGCTTGGCCCCGCCACCGCCGCCACCCGTGGGTGCCGCCGCGCCACCGCCTCCGCCGCCGCTGGGCGCTCCCGAGCCGCCGGCGGTGCTGCCACCCGTCCCGCCCGACCCGGTCGCGCCACCGGTGGCGCCGCCGGTCGCACCGCCCGACGCGCCGCCCGAGCCGCCGCTGCCGGCGCCGAGGTCGCCGCCGGCCTCTCCCTCCACCGGCGAGCCGAAGCCACCGCCGGCGTCGACCGTCTCGCCCACGTTCGCCTTCTGGCCGCACGCGGCGGCGAGGAGGAACAGGGCGAGGACCAGGGGAAGGGTGCGAGCTCGCATCAGGATGACGCTCCAGTCGAGGGGGGACGCGCGGCCAGGGCGCGGCTGACGCCGCCCGACCGCTGGATCTTCGCGTGGGGTTCGCGGCCGGCAGGGCCGAGGTGCCACATGGCCAGCAGCGCCACTGCCGCCATGCCCAGCAGGAGCAGCCAGACGCCGAACGGGAGGTTGCCGCTCACGTCACCGGCCCGGCTGGGCGCGGGCTGCTCCGCTTCTCCGTCGGGTGCTGCCTGCTCGTCGCCGCCGGCGGCGACGGTCGTGACCGGGCTCTCGTCGTCACCCACGGCCACCTCCGGCGGTGGCGAGACCGTGATGCTGCCCGAGCCGCTGGAGGTGCCCGACGACGTCGAACCGCTGAACCCGCCGGCGACGGTCGTCGTCACCGAGTCGAAGGGATCCGTCTCCTCCTGGGGCGGCGAGATGGCGACGTCGAACGTGGCGTCCTCCATGCCCGTCAGGCTCACCTGGAACGGCGTGTCGCCACCGGGGTTCAACCGGATGCCGTTGGGGTTGAGCGTGCCGAAGGGGTCGAGCCAGGCGTCGGCGATGGGCGCCAGGTCGAAGGTCCACGTGCCGTCGTCGGCCCGGGTGCCCTCGGCCTGGGCCGCCTCGCAGTCGGCCTCGGGGGCGTCGGCCAGCGCCCCGTTCTCCTCCGGCGCGAAGAAGGCGGTGACGGGGCAGGCGACGATGGCGGCGCCCTCGCCCTGCTGGGCCCCGGCACCCTCGGCCTCCTTCAGCGTGAGCACGAAGCGCTCGACGACCGAGCCCCGCTCGGCGTTCAGCACGACGCCCAGCGCGGCGACCTTGTCCGGCTGCCCGCCGGCGGCGCCGACGGCGATGGCCCCGGCCGGCACGGTCGACGGCGGTGGCGGCAGCGGCGTGCCCGCGGTCGCGTCAGCCGCCGCGCTCCACCACCCCTCCTTGTCGGCGGTGACCGGCTCGCTCGACTGGCCGAGCGTCGGCGCGACCGGGAGGAGACACAGCAGTGCCAGCGCGCAGAGGACAGGGACCCGCAACGAGCGCGACATGACCGCCGGGCAAGTTACCCAGCGGTCACGTCACTCCTCCAACCGAGCTCCTAGTTGACGGTCCAGGTGGCGCCGGAGGCGAGCAGCTTCGAGAGGTCGCCGGGACCACGCTCGGTCTGCGCCGCGGCCAGCTGCTGGTTCACGCCCGCGCCGTACTCGGGACGGTCGACAGCCCGGAACACGCCGATCGGCGTCGGCATGCTCGGCCCGGTCGACAGTCGCGAAAGGGTGAACGCCAGCGTCGGGTCGGCACGCGTCTCGTCGTGGACGACGAGACGCTCCTCCCCCACGTCGGCGACGTCGACGATCGTGGCGTGGCCCTGTGCGTCGATCACGACGCCCTTCTCGCCCTCGGCACCGAACCGGATCGGCTGGCCGTGCACCAGCGGGATCAGCATCTGCGCCCGCGTCTCCTTCTTCCCGATGATCAGGTCGAAGGCGCCGTCGTTGAACACGTTGCAGTTCTGGTAGATCTCGACGATCGCCGCCCCCCGATGCTCGTGGGCCCGGCGGAACGTCTCCATCATGTGGTTGCGGTCCATGTCGTGGGTGCGGGCCACGAACGTCGCCTCGGCGCCGAGCGCCAGGCTGATCGGGTTGAACGGGTTGTCGAGCGACCCGAACGGCGTGGACTTGGTGACCTTCCCGACCTCGCTGGTCGGCGAGTACTGGCCCTTGGTCAACCCGTAGATCTGGTTGTTGAACAGCAGGATCGTGAGGTTCACGTTGCGGCGCAGGGCGTGGATCAGGTGGTTGCCGCCGATCGACAGCATGTCGCCGTCACCGCCGACCACCCACACGTCGAGGTCCGGACGCGCCATGGCGAGACCGGTGGCGATGGCCGGCGCCCGCCCGTGGATCGAGTGCATCCCGTAGGAGTTGATGTAGTACGGGAAGCGAGCCGCGCACCCGATGCCGGAGACGAACACCGTGCTCTCGAGCTTGGCGCCGATGTCGGGTAGCAGCATGCGCATGGCGGTGAGGATCGAGTAGTCCCCGCACCCCGGGCACCAGCGGACCTCCTGGTCGCTGGTCCAGTCCTTCGCGGTGGTGACCGACAGGTCCGTCATCGACCAAGCTCCTCGAGGATGCGCGCCTTGATCTCGGCGGCGGTGAACGGCTGTCCCTGCACCTTGCTCATGACCTGCGCGGGCACGAGGTACTCGGCCCGCACCAGCCGGGTGAGCTGGCCGGTGTTCATCTCGGGCACGAGGATGCGCGGGTAGCGCTGCAGCACCTCGCCGAGGTTGGGCGGGAACGGGTTGAGGTGCACGAGGTGCACGCGGCCGACCTTGTGGCCCTCCTCCCGCACCGATGCCACGGCGGCGCCGATGGCACCCCACGTCGAGCCCCACCCGAGCACGAGCAGCTCGGCGTCCTCGTCGCCCTCGACCGTCACCGGCGGGATCGACTTGGCCACCGCCGCGACCTTGGCGGCGCGGATGCGCACCATCGCCTCGTGGTTGGCGGGGTCGTAGGAGATGTTGCCGCTGCCGTCCTCCTTCTCGATGCCACCGATGCGGTGCATGAGGCCGGGGGTGCCGGGCAGGGCCCAGTCGCGCGCCAGCGTCTCGGCGTCGCGCGCGTAGGGCCAGAACGTCTCCGTGCCGTCCTCGTTCACGTGGTTCGGCTCGGTGGCGAAGTGCGGGTCGATCGTCGGCAGCGACGCGACGTCGGGCAGCAGCCACGGCTCGGAGCTGTTGGCGACGTAGCCGTCGCTGAGCAGCAGCACCGGCGTCCGATAGGTGATGGCGATGCGCGCCGCCTCGATGGCGGCCTCGAAGCAGTGCGCCGGACTCTGGGCGGCGACGATCGGCATCGGCGACTCGCCGTGGCGCCCGTACATGGCCTGCAGGAGGTCGGCGGCTTCAGTCTTGGTCGGCAGCCCGGTCGAGGGGCCGCCGCGCTGGATGTCGACGATCACGAGCGGCAGCTCGAGGCTGACGGCGAGACCCATCGTCTCGCCCTTCAGCGCGATGCCGGGGCCCGACGTCGTCGTGACGCCGAGGTGCCCACCGAACGCGGCACCGAGGGCGGAGCCGATGCCGGCGATCTCGTCCTCGGCCTGGAAGGTGCGGACGCCGAAGTTCTTGTGCTTCGACAGCTCGTGCAGGATGTCCGACGCCGGCGTGATCGGGTACGAGCCGAGGAACACCGGCATGTTCGACAGCTGGCCGGCGGCGATGAGCCCCCACGCCAACGCCACGTTCCCGGTGATGTTCGTGTACAGCCCGGGCGTCAGGGACGCCGGCAGCACCTCGTACTTGAAGTCGAACAGCTCGGCCGTCTCGCCGAACGCGTGCCCGGCCTTGAACGCGGCCAGGTTCGACGCCAGCACCATCTCGTTCTTGGCGAAGCGCGCCTCGATCCAGGCGATCGTGTCCTCGATCGGCCGGGTGTACATCCAGCTGATCAGGCCGAGGGCGAAGAAGTTCTTCGAGCGGTCGGCATCCCTGGGCTTCACGCCGAGCGGCTTGGTGGCCTCGAGCGTGATGCTCGTCATCGGCACCTCGAACACCGTGTACGCCGCCAGCGAGCCGTCCTCGAGCGGGTTGGTGTCGTAGCCCGCCTTCTTGAGGTTGCGCTCGTCGAAGGTGTCCTGGTTGACGATGACCGTGCCCGACCCGCCGAGCGTGTGCAGCTCGGCCCGCAGCGCCGCCGGGTTCATGGCCACGAGGACGTCGGGCTTGTCGCCCGGCGTCAGGATGTCGTGGTCGGAGATGTGGACCTGGAAGGCGGAGACGCCGGCCAGGGTGCCCGCTGGGGCGCGGATCTCTGCCGGGTAGTCCGGCAGGGTCGAGAGGTCGTTGCCGAAGACGGCGCTGACGCTGGTGAAACGGTCACCGGTGAGCTGCATGCCGTCGCCGGAGTCACCGGCGAACCGGATGACCACCTTGCTGATCGGCTTGAGCTCGACCGGTCGCTGTGCGATGTCGGCCACGCTGTGGAACCCCCGAAGACGTCGTTGTCTCCTTCGAAGGTAACCCCAAAGTGACGATCGCGGCCGCCATCCCGCGCAGGTTGTGACGAAGGTCCTTCGCTACGCATTCACGAGCAAGCCGGGCGCCCGCCGAAGGCCTCGGACCGGCGCCGCGGACCCCCGCAGACCGCAGGCCCGCCGGAGCGGCAAGCCCGCCTTCGCCGAAGGCCCCCGCGGGCGCAGAGCGAAGGCAGTGTTACGTGATGGACGCCTCGTAGATGGACTTCACGGCCTGGTCGAGCAGGTGATCGAACTCCTCGTCCGACTGCTGGGCCGACAGGCCCTCGGTGAGGGCCCGGCTGAAGCTGGCGATCACGCCGTGGTTGCGGGCCAGCTTGGCGTTGGCCTCCTCCCGGCTGTAGCCGCCGGACAGGGCGACCACCTTGAGCACCTTGGGGTGCTCCACCAGCTCCTCGTAGAAGTCGTCCTCCTCGGGCAGCGTCAGCTTGAACATGACCTGCTGCCCGTCGGGCACCGACTCGAGGCCGGCCAGCAGGGCTGCCCTGAGCAGCGCCTCGGCCTCGGCCTTCTGCGGGCTCTTGATGTCGACCTCCGGCTCGAGGATCGGGACCAGCCCGTGGGCCAGCACCTGGCGGCCCACCTCGAACTGCTGGTCGACGACCGCTTGGACGCCCGCCGGGTCGGCCAGCTTGATGACCGACCGCTCCTTGGTCCCGAACATCCCCTTCTTGACGCCCCGCTCCAGGAGTGCGTCGAGGTCGGGCATGGGCTTCATGAGCTGCACGCCCTGGGCCTCGTCCTGCAGGCCCTTGTCGATCTTGAGGAAGGGCACCACGCCCTTGACCTTCCACAGGTAGTCGCCGGTCGGCTGGCCGTCGATCTCCCGGTCCATGGTCTGCTCGAAGAGGATGGCGCCGACCACGCGCTCGCCGGTGAAGGCCGGGCTCTTGATGATCCGGCTGCGCATCTCGTGGATGCGGTCGAACATCTCGGCCTCGCCGCTGTACTCGCTCTCCTCGATGCCGTACAGCTTCAGCGCCTTGGGCGTGCTGCCGCCGCTCTGATCGAGGGCGGCGAGGAAGCCCTGACCGCTCCTGACCTTCTCCGACTGGTCCGTGTTCATGCACCGATCTTCGCGAACACGGCGCCGGCCGTCACATGCACCGACGGCCGGCGCCCTGCGACTACGCCGCCGGGGCGATGAAGGCGTCCTCGGCCTGACCGAGCGCGTCGAGCACCGCCCGCTCGGCCGCCTTGGCCCGCCGCGCCGGGATGACCTTGTCGGCGACCACCTCGGTGCGGCTCTGCGTCGAGCCGCCGCTGCGGAAGAACCGGCGCCGGACGCGCCCGACGACGACCACGGCGGACTCGGGCTCGAGCTCGGCCGCGCCCGAGGGCGGTGCGAACCACACCACGGGCACGTGCTCGGCCGGCGCCCCCTCGGGGCCGGGGACGACGACGTCGTACTCGACGACGACGTCCCCGGAACGCAGATCTCGGACTTCGGGCGGTCGCGCCAGGGCGCCGCGCAGGATCACCAGGTTCATGACTTCTCCTCGTTCGACGTGCGAATCGGGGGAAGTGCGACGACGGTACGCCGCCCCTGTGACAGCGAGCGTCAGCTCAGCGCGTCGTAGCGCTCGGCCACATCGGCGAACTCGGGATCGGCGTCGAGCACGCGGCCGAACCACTCACGAGCGCGCGGCACCTCGCCGGCCCGCTCGTAGAGGGCGGCCAGCGCGTACCAGAGGCGCAGGTGGTGCTCCTTGGGCTTGCGCACGTTGGCCGGCCCCTGCTCGAGCAGCTGGATGGCGTCGCGCACCTTGCCCTGGTCGGCCAGCGACCCGGCGGTGACGATGCGCCCCTCGACCAGGACCTCGACGCCGGCGCCGCCACGGCGCAGCTCGTCCCACAGCTCCTCCACCCGCCGGTGGTTGCCCAGCGCCCGGTGGCAGTCGGCGATCACCGGGTGGTGGTCGACCGACCCGCCCAGGAGCTCGGCCACCTCCAGCTCCTTGATCGCGGCCCGCCAGCGCGCCAACCGGTAGAGGGTCAGGCCGAGCAGCTCGCGGATGGCGGCGCTCCCCGGGGCCCGCTCGGCCAGCGGCGTCAGCAGCTTGAGGGCCTCCCGGTACCGCTCGCGCTCGTAGGCCTTGGCGGCGTCCTGGAGGCGATCCTGGACGCGACCGGCCCACGCCGGGCCCGCCTCCCGGGCGACCTCGCCCCGCACGTCGTCGGGCAGCGCCTTCTTGGGACGCTCCCGGCGGACCGGCGCCGGCTCCTGGCCCCGGCGCACCGCCCCCCGGGCCTCGTCGCGCACGGCGCCGTCGTCGATCCACTGCTCCGGCTCCCAGGCCGGCTTGGTCCCGCCCATGCGACCGCGCTCGCGCTTGTCGCTCTCCTTGGCCGCCTCCCGCCACGCCGCCGACGCGGTGCCCGCCTCGGACGGCTTGAGCTTGCCGACGCCCCGCTTGGCGACGCCGCCCCAGCTCTTGGTCCGCTCGTTGACGATGCGCTTGGGCCGGTTCGAGGCCTCGAGCTCCCCGGGGCGGCCCCGGGCCGAGCGCTCGGTGCGCTTCTCGGGCTTCCCGGCGCGCTTCGGCGCCGGCTTCCCGGTGCGCTTGGGCCCCGGCGTGCCGTCTCGTCGAGGTGGTTGACGAGGAGGCACGGCGGGCGAGCCTACCGGCGGGTTCGCAGCCAAAACGACGAAGAGCCCGCCTTTCGGCGGGCTCTTCGAGCGATTTATTCCGGCGACGTCCTACTCTCCCAGGGGGTCTCCCCCCAAGTACCATCGGCGCAGGCGGGCTTAACTGCCGTGTTCGGGATGGGAACGGGTGTCTCCCCGCCGCCATGGTCACCGGAAATCTGTGCTGGTTGTCAGTGGCGCCATCTCCTCGAGACGAGAGAGACGGCTGCGCACCGTGAGCGTTCGATAGCGAGCACAAGCAGCTTTCAGAGCTGATCCAAGCCCTCGGCCGATTAGTACCGGTCGGCTGAACACATTGCTGTGCGTACACCTCCGGCCTATCAACGTGGTCATCTGGCCACGGGCCTTACCTGGTTGACCCAGTGGGAGATCTCATCTTGGAACGGGCTTCG
>DASUCO010000097.1:0-4606 GCA_036275955.1 Acidimicrobiales bacterium | reverse complement strand
TGCATGGCGTGCAGGACGCCCCAGGCCGTGGCCGGCGACGGGTCGCCCGACCCACCCGTGTAGCCGGTGACGTACGGCGTGACGGTGCGGATGAGATCCATGTCCGCCTGCGTCGTGCCGACGTCCTCGGCGGTGAGGTAGCGGCCCTCGAGGGAGTGGATGAAGTCGGCGTAGCGGCGCATCAGCGGCTCCGTCCGGTCGGTGCGGGGGTCGCCGATGATGACCGCCTTCCCGCCGCCGAGGTCGTTGCCGCAGGCGGCGTGCTTGTACGTCATGCCCTCGGCCAGGCGCAGCACGTCGGTGAGCGCCTCGTCCTCGCTGGCGTAGGGCCGGAACCGGGTGCCGCCGCAGCTGGGGCCGAGCACGGTCGAGTGGACGGCGATGACGGCACGCAACCCGGTGGCGACGTCGCGGCACCAGACGACCTCCTCGGGCCCGAGCGGCCCTTCAGAGCGGGAGGCACGGTCCACGGGACGACCGTACCCACGGCCGGATGACTAGTCCGGTGACGGCACCACGATGGCCCGCACGGGCTATTTGCCGAAAGGTCTCGGACCCGTATGTTCAGGGAGGAATCGGACACGGCGGGCCGGGTTCGGACCATTCGCACGATCACATCGCAGCTCACAGGGAGAGACCACAGATGGCCCAGGACGACCTCGACGCACCGGAGCGACTGCTCACACCGTCAGAAGTTGCGCAGCTGTTCCGCGTGAACCCGAAGACGGTCACCCGCTGGGCTCGCGCCGGCAAGCTCACCGCGATCCGCACCCTCGGCGGCCACCGACGCTTCCGGGCGTCGGAGATCCAGCGCTGCCTCGAGGAGATGGCAACCGAGGATCGCTAGACCCTCGACGCGCGGAGTAGGGGACTCGAAGGACCGGCCGGACGGCCGGTCCTTCGTCGTTTTCGGTTCTTGTGTGACGAGGGTCCGTCTCTAACCTCGACCCATGGCCACACCGAACGCCGCCTACTCCGTCCAGATCCGGCTCGAGAGCCCGAACGCACCCGGCTACCTCGGCAAGGTGACGACGGCGATCGGCGCCGCCGGCGGGAACATCACCGCCATCGACATGGTGGAGGGCGGCGGCAAGGTCAGCACCAAGGACCTGTTCGTCGAGTGCAGGAACGAGGCGCACGCGGAGGAGATCAGAGCCGCCCTCGACGCCATCGACGAGATCACCGTCCTGTCCGTGCTCGACCGGACGTTCGGCATGCACCAGGGCGGAAAGATCGAGGTGACGTCGAAGATCCCGCTGAAGGACCGCGCCGACCTCTCGATGGCGTACACGCCGGGAGTCGCCCGCATCTGCAACGCCATCGCCGCCGAGCCGGCTCGCGTCCACGAGCTGACGATCAAGAAGAACACCGTCGCCGTCGTCACCGACGGCACCGCCGTGCTGGGCCTGGGCGACATCGGGCCGGCCGCCGGCCTGCCGGTCATGGAGGGCAAGGCCATGCTCTTCAAGGAGTTCGCCGGCATCGACGCCTTCCCCATCTGCCTCGACGTGTCCAGCGCCGAGGAGATCATCGAGACGGTGGTGCGCATCGCACCGGTGTTCGGTGGCATCAACCTGGAGGACATCGCCGCCCCCCAGTGCTTCGAGGTCGAGGAGCGGCTCAAGGAGCTGCTCGACATCCCGGTGTTCCACGACGACCAGCACGGCACCGCGGTCGTCGTGCTTGCCGCTCTCCAGAACTCGCTGAAGATCGTGGACAAGAAGATGAGCGACCTGAAGGTCGTCATCGCCGGCGTCGGCGCCGCCGGCGTCGCCATCGCCAAGATCCTCATGCAGGCCGGCGTCGAGAACGTGATCGGTCTCGACCGCAAGGGCGCCGTGTTCACCGGCCGGGGCGACCTGAACGCGTCGAAGCAGTGGTTCGCGGAGCACACCAACCCGGAGATGCGACAGGGCGCCATCCACGAGGTGCTCCCCGGCGCGGACGTGTTCGTCGGCGTCAGCGGCCCCGGTCTCCTGGTGCGCGATGACCTGCGCACGATGCACCGTGATCCGATCGTGTTCGCGCTGGCCAACCCCGACCCCGAGATCCTCCCCGAGGACGCGGCCGGACTCGCCACCGTCATCGCCACCGGTCGCAGCGACTACCCGAACCAGATCAACAACGTGCTGTGCTTCCCGGGCATCTTCCGGGGAGCGCTCGACGCCGGCGCCACCACGATCACCGAGGGCATGAAGCTGGCGGCGGCCGAGGCCATCGCCGCCGCTGTCGCCGAGGACGAGCTGTGCGCCGACTACATCGTGCCGAGCGTCTTCAACAAGGACGTCGTCGGGCTCGTCGCCGCCGGCGTGGCGAAGGCAGCCGCCGATGAGGGAGTGTTGCGGTCTGGCTCCTGAGGCGGTCACCTTCGACTACTGGAACACCCTGGTCTGGGAGGAGCGCGGCCACACGCGCGGCCTCCGCATGGACGCGTGGGCTGGGTTGCTCGAGGAGGCCGGGTTCGCGTGCGAGCGGACCCTGCTCGACGCCGTGTTCGAGGAGTCGTGGCAGCGCTACGTCGAGCACTGGACGTCGAACCAGCAGTACCAGTCGGTGAAGGCGGCCGAGGACCTGCTCGAGCGCCTTGGCTTCAACGTGCCCAAGCAGGTCCGGGCGCGGCTGATCGAGTCGTTCACGACCGTCGGCGAGCAGGCGACCCTGCACCTCACCGACGGGATCGAGGAGTGCCTGCGGGCGCTGGCCGGCGCCGGGGTGAAGCTCGGGATCATCTGCGACGTGGGCATGACCCCGTCGAGCATCCTGCGCGCCCACCTCGACAAGCACGGGCTGCTCGACGTGTTCGACCACTGGTCGTTCTCCGACGAGGTCGGCCACTACAAGCCGTCGCCGGTCATCTTCGAGCACGCGCTCGCCGGCCTGGGGGGTGTCGCGCCGGCCCGTGCCGCCCACGTGGGCGACATCCGGCGCACCGACGTCGCCGGCGCCAAGGGCATGGGCATGGTGGCCGTGCGCTACACGGGCGTCAGCGACGACGACAGCCAGCTCGACCTCGAGGGCGACCACGTGATCGCCGACCATCGCCAGCTCCCCGCCGCGCTCGGGGTTGGCTGAGCGCGACGGAGGGCCGCCTGCGGCGGCCCTCCTGCCGGTGGTCGAGACCGGCGTCGATCCGGTGACCCCACGCTTTTCAGGCGTGTGCTCTGCCAACTGAGCTACTCGACCAGAACGTGATGCTGTTGTGACTTGCTGGGCGGTCCCGACGGGATTTGAACCCGCGACCTCCGCCTTGACAGGGCGGCGTGCACTCCAAACTGCACCACGGGACCGTGTACTCGAGGTGTGGCACCCCCAACGGGATTCGAACCCGTGCTGCCGGCGTGAAAGGCCGGTGTCCTAGGCCGCTAGACGATGGGGGCACAGACCCCGGTTGGGAGCCTGGTCACGATAGCAGCCGCCACGTCGTGCCCTCCTTCGAGTCACCGACCTCGACGCCGGCACCGACGAGGCGGTCCCGGACGAGATCGGCAGTGGCGAAGTCCTTCGCCGCCCGCGCCGAGTCGCGCACGGCGAGGAGCGTGTCCACGAACGGCGTGACCGCCGCCGTCGGGTCGATCACCGCGTCGGCCAGGCGCACGATCATCGCCCGCACGCGCATGCGGGCTTTGCCCACCTCGTCCGAGGTGTACTGCGACCACGCGTGCAGCTCCTCCTCGGCGTCGAGCAGGGCGCCGGCCGCGGCCCGCCCGTCACCGGCGACCAGCGCCGCCTCGAACGCCTCCTCCAGCTCCCCGATCCGCCCCAAGAGCGGCGACGGCGACTCGCTCGGGGTTACCTCCGAGCGGTTCTGGCCTGCATCCGACGCGGCTGGGCGCGTCGGATGCAGGCCAGAACGGAGGTCGTCGAGGCCGACGACGGTGCCGGACTCGTGGATGGTGACGCTGCCCTGGTCGCGGATCGTGACGACGCCGACGCCCACGACCTCGAGGGTGCGGGCGTCGAGGTCGATGATGGCGCCCGTGTGCTCGTCGACGCCGAGGACGAACGCGCCGTCGGGGAGGTTCGCCTCCATCTCGAGGAGCCGGCGCTCGCCCAGGTAGCAGAAGCGGGTGTCGTGGGTGCCGCCCTCGGCGTTGTTGAAGTGGGGGATCACGGCGGCCGACAGACCCGTCTCGGCCAGCAGGTCGAGGCCGGGCAGCCAGTGCGTGGGCTGGCCGACCTTGTAGATCTCGTACACCGGCACCGTCACCACGCCGAGCGTGAGGGCGGCGGCGGACGCGAACGTGACCGCGCCACCGGTGCGCAGCTTCTCGCGCAGCAGGTCGGGGATGGCCGTCTGCTCCCACTGGGCCAGCGCGTCCGTGGGCGAGCCGGGGCCGGAGAACACGTACGACGCCCGGCGCACGGCCACGAGCGCCGAGGTGGTGTCGAACGAGGTGCGCATCGAGGCGACCGTGATCGGGGTGCCGACGCTCTGGGCGAAGTACTCGACGACGCGTTCGGCGATCTCGCCGGCGTTCTCCTGGAACCCGACGGGCGTGTCCAGGAACACCGCGCCGCCCGGTCCCGCTCGCTCGAGCAGCGCGCGATGGGGCTTGATCATCGTCGGGCTGGTCTCGCCCGAGCCCATGATCGTCAGAATTCGGGT
>DASUCO010000096.1:0-3292 GCA_036275955.1 Acidimicrobiales bacterium | reverse complement strand
ATCATCGTGCTGCTGCTCGGCGCCGGCGTGCTCTACACCGGCCGTGGTCGCCGCCAGACGATGATCGCCGGTGGGGTGCTGGTCGCGCTGGCGCTGCTCGTCCTGTCACCGGTGACGATCCCGTTCCTCGAGGACCGCCTGGCCGAGATCCCGCGCCTGTCGCCGGAGCGGGCGTCGGGCGTCATCGGGCCGGTCATGCTGCTGCTGGTGCTCACGCGGCTGCCCGGCGGCATCGGCCAGCTGGTGCGCCCTGTGCAGCACTGGCTGCGCGGCAACGAGTGGGACTGGTCCATCGGGCGCGTGAAGGAGGTGCAGATCACCGATGTCCGTGCTTGAGACGAAGAACCTGAGCATCCGCTTCGGCGGGCTCCAGGCCGCGCACGAGGTGAGCATCAAGGTCGGCGAGTACGAGATCGTCGGCGTGATCGGGCCGAACGGCGCCGGCAAGACGACGACGTTCAACATGATCACCGGCTTCTACACGCCCGACACCGGCAGCGTCTGGTACCGCGGGCAGGACGTCACGAAGATGAAGGTGCACGACCGCGCCGCGCTCGGCATGGGTCGCACGTTCCAGAACGTCGGCCTCGTGAAGGGCTCGACCGTGCGCGAGAACCTGCTCACCGCGCAGCACCTGCTGGCCAAGTACGGCGTGGCCGGCGGCATCATCGGGTCACCGGCGAGCACCGCCGACGAGAAGACGCTGCGGGCCCGCGCCGACGCGCTGCTCGAGGTGCTCGACCTCGGGCACCTGGCCGACACGCGCGTAGCCGGCCTCCCGTACGGCGACCTCAAGCGCATCGAGATCGCGACGGTGCTCGCCACCGACCCCGATCTGCTGCTGCTGGACGAGCCGTCGTCGGGGATGGGGCCGGAGGAGGCGCACAAGCTGGGCGACACGCTCCTCGACCTGCGCCGCGAGTTCGAGCTGTCGATCATCATGATCGAGCACCACGTCCCGCTCGTCGTGCGCGTGTGCGACTACGTGTACTGCCTGAACTTCGGCGAGATGCTGGCCGAGGGGCTGCCCGACCACGTGCGCAACCACCCCGAGGTCGTTCGTGCGTACCTGGGCGAAGACGTCGACGCCGAGGAGGCGAGCGTCTGATGGCCCTGCTCGAGATCCGCGACCTGCAGGTGGGCTACGGCTTCCCCGTCCTCATGGGCATCGACGTCGACGTGGAGGAAGGCGAGACCGCCGTCCTGTTCGGCCTCAACGGCGCCGGCAAGACGACCACGGTGTCGACCATCGCCGGGCTGCTCACGCCCGACCGCGGGTCGATCGTCTTCGACGGCGAGGAGATCGGCGGGCTGCCACCGGCGGCGCTGGTGAAGAAGGGGATCGCGCTGGCGCCCGAGGGCCGGCGCGTGTTCCCGGGCCTGAGCGTGTCGAACAACCTGCGCCTCGGCGCGTGGGCGCATCGGCGCGACAGCAAGGGCATGGACGCGTCGCGGGACCTCGTGTTCGAGTACTTCCCGCGGCTGGCCGAGCGGGCCGACCAGCACGCGGGCACGCTGTCGGGCGGCGAGCAGCAGATGCTCGCCATCGGGCGGGCGATGATGAGCCGGCCCCGGCTGCTGCTGATCGACGAGGCATCGCTGGGTCTCAGCCCGGCGCTGGCCAAGACGGTGTTCGAGGTCGTCAGCCGCATCAACGACGACGGCGTGACCGTGATCATCGTCGAGCAGAACGTCGGCGTCCTGCCGTACGCCGACCGTGCGCTGATCATGGAGAAGGGCACGATCGTGTACACCGGCGTCGGCGACGAGATCCAGAACGCGAACCTGCGCGAGCGCTACCTCGGCGGCTCCGCGGCATGACAGGAGACCAGATGGAACAGCAGGACGGTCGCAGCGGGCGGCTGGCGACCTTCGCCGGCCAGCTCGGCGGCAAGCTCGGCGTCGCCGTGTGCATCATCGGCTTCGTCGTCATCTTCCTCGGCTGGAACGGCGCCGCCAGCTTCAACGACCTGCGGCAGCAGTTCCCGTACGTCATCTCGGGCGGCATCGCCGGGCTGGCCATGGTGGCGCTGGGCGCCGCGCTGCTCGTGATCGAGGCGGCGCGAGCGGAGCGGGCGGAGCTGCAGAGCTCGATCGAGGACCTGCGGCGCGCCATCGAAGGCCTCGGCTCCGTGTCCTCGAACGGGACGACGGCGGCCGCGCCGGCGGCGACGTCGGACCTCGTGGTCGCCGGCTCGGCGTCGTACCACCGGCCCGACTGCCGGTTGGTGGCCGGGCGCGAGCAGTCCGTGCTCGTGACGCTCGACGAGGCCGAGGAGCAGGGACTGGCCGCGTGCCGGATCTGCACCCCGTCGGCACCGACACCCGGACGGCTTCGGGCCCGCTAGCGAGCGATACGGTCCCGGGCATGCGACTCGGGCTCAACCTCGGCTACTTCGGCGCCGCCGCGCCCTCTCAGTTCGTTCCCGTCGTGCAGCAGGCGGAGCGCCTCGGCTACCACTCGGTGTGGACGGCCGAGGCGTACGGGTCCGACTCGATCGTCCCGCTGATCTGGGCCGGCGCCCACACGACGACGATCAACCTCGGCACCGGGATCATGCAGATGCCGGCCCGCACGCCCGCGAACACGGCGATGACGGCGGCGACGATCGACATGCTGTCCGAGGGTCGCTTCCTGCTGGGCCTGGGCCTGTCCGGTCCGCAGGTGGTCGAGGGCTGGCACGGCGAGGCGTACGGGAAGCCGCTGGGCAAGACGCGCGAGTACGTCGAGATCGTCCGGGAGATCCTGCGCCGCGAGAAGCCGCTCGAGCACCACGGCGAGCACTACGACATCCCGTACACCGGCGACGGTGCCACCGGTCTGGGCAAGCCGCTGAAGCTCATCCTCCACCCGCGTCGAGCCGACATCCCGATCTACCTGGCGTCGATCGGCCCCAAGAACGTGCAGCTGACGGCCGAGATCGCGGACGGGTGGCTGCCGCTGTTCTTCTCGCCGACGCGCTGGAAGGACGCGTTCGGCGACGCGTTCTCGAGCACCGACTTCACGAAGTTCGACGTGGCGCCGTCGGTGTCGGTCGTGCTCGGCGACGACGTCGACGCCTGCCGCTCGATGGTGAAGCCGCAGCTGGCCCTGTACGTCGGCGGCATGGGCGCGCGCGGCAAGAACTTCTACAACGATCTCGTGTGCCGTTACGGCTTCGAGGCCGACGCTGCCAAGATCCAGGACCTCTACCTCGACGGCAAGCGGGCAGACGCGATCGCTGCCGTGCCGGACGCGCTCGTGGACGAGGTCGCGCTGTGCGGCCCCAAGGAGCGCATCCGCGACCTGCTC
>DASUCO010000095.1:0-3397 GCA_036275955.1 Acidimicrobiales bacterium | reverse complement strand
ATCGGCGAGGTGATCGACTCCAGTCCCGCCATCGGCGACATCGACGGTGACGGACGCGCCGAGGCCATCGTCGGCACCGGGGTGTTCTACGGACGCGACGTCGACGTCCCCGACTCGCGGCGCGTGTTCGCCTGGCACGTCGACGACGGCTCTGCGCTGCCTGGCTGGCCGGTCCGCGCCCAGGCCGAGGTGTGGGGCTCCCCGGCGCTCGGCGACCTCGACGGGGACGGCATCGACGAGGTCGTCTTCGGCGCTCGCGATGGCCGCGTTCGCGCGGTCACCGGCGTCGGCCACACGCTGTGGAGCGTCACCCCGAACACCGCGAAGGAAGGCGGCGGCGAGCTCATCTCCACACCGGTGATCGCCGATCTCGACGGTGACGGGGACAACGACGTCGCCCTCGGCAACGGGTGGGGCACGTTCTTCCTGCGCGGCAGTGACGGCGCCCGGCTGTACGAGCCGGCGGGCAAGGGCCTGGCGTTCCAGAACTCGCCCGTGGTGGGCCGCTTCGCCGACCAGTCGGTCATCGCCATCGCCGGCCTGTCGCTCGACGGCACCGGCGAGGTCTCGGCGTTGGCCATCCCGACGCCGGGTGCGCGCGCCTGGCCGGGCTGGCGCCGCGACGCGCGGCACACCGGGGCGCGGGTGGCGCGCTCGGACGGCACGAGCGGTTCGACCAAGCCGGTGGCCGGGCGATGCGGGCCCGACACCAACCCACCGGCGGTGCCGGACGGCGAGGGTGGCGTCGGCTACTGGAGCACCGCCGTGAACGGGCGCATCGTCGCGTCGGGCGCGCGCCACCTGGGTTCGTCGGTGAACCTGCCGCTCAACGCGCCGATCGTGGCCGTGGCATCGACGCCCACCGGCAAGGGCTACTGGCAGCTCGGCGCCGACGGCGGCATCTTCACCTACGGCGACGCGCGCTTCCACGGCTCAACCGGTGGCCTGCCGCTGCGCCGCCCCGTGATGGACCTGGCGCCGACGCCGAGCGGACGGGGGTACTGGCTGTCGTCGACCGACGGCGGCGTCTTCACCTACGGCGACGCCGTCTTCCTCGGCTCCGCCGGCAACGTCGGCCTGGCGCGACCCATCGTCGCCCTGTCGCCGTCACCGTCGGGCGACGGGTACTTCCTGTTCGCCGACGACGGCGGCGTGTTCACCTACGGCGACGCCGTGTTCCAGGGCTCGGCCGTCGGCGCCACCAGCTCGCGCATCGTCGATGCCGCCGCCAACCCCGACGGGCTCGGGTACTGGATGCTGAGCGAGGACGGCAGCGTGTTCGCGTTCGGCGAAGCGCGCTACGGCGGCGGCGTGCCCGGCAAGTCGCTGTGCCGGTCGACGAGCGGCGTCTCCATCGAGGCCACCACGACCGGCCTCGGCTACTGGATCCTCGGCGGCGACGGCCGGGTGTTCGCCTTCGGCGACGCCCAGCACCACGGCGACGCGGTGACCCTCGGCGCCCGACCCATGGGCCTCGCCCGCCGCTCCCGCTGACGACTTCTCGGTACCTCAACCGACCACATGTGGTCGGTTGAGGTACCGAGAACGAGCGTCAGACCTGGCAGGAGGGGCAGTAGTACGTCGATCGGCCGGCGAACTTCTGCTTGCCGATCGCATGGCGGCACCGCTTGCAGGGCTGGCCGTCGCGTGCGTACACGTTGTGCTGGAGCTGGAAGCCGCCGATCGCCCCGTACAGGTCGCGATAGGTCTCGTCCGCCAGTGACGAGCCGCGCTGCTTGATCGCCTCGTTGAGCACCTCGCCGATGGCACGGTAGAGGCGGCGCACCTCCTGGATGGACAGCGTGTGCGACGGCCGGTCGTAGCGCAGGCCGGCCTCCCACAGGATCTCGTCGCTGTAGATGTTGCCGATGCCGGCCACGAACTTCTGGTCCATCAGCACCGCCTTCAGCTGCGCCTGCTTGCGCACGAGCTTGGTGCCGAAGTCCTGCCACGACATGACGTCCTCGACGGGGTCGAAGCCGAGCTCGCTCAGCTCGGGCGCCTCCTCGGCCAGCCGCTCCTTCGAGACCACGTACAGCTCGCCGAAGGTGCGGGCGTCGACGTAGCGGAGCTGGCCGCCGACCGTGAAGGTGATGACGACGTGGGTGTGCTTGATCGTCGGGTCCTTCGGCGCCGCCTTCAGCAGCTGCCCGCTCATGCCCAGGTGGACGATCAAGAGGTCCTCGCCCACGTCGAGCAGCAGGTTCTTGCCGCGCCGGCTGACCGACTCGATCTTCGTGCCCTCGAGCCGCGAGGTGAACTGCTTCTTGGACGCGTGGCGGCGGATCGATCGCAGGCCGCTGACCTCGACCGTCTTGATGCGCTTGCCGAGGACCTCCTTCTCGAGGTCCCGCCGGATGGTCTCGACCTCAGGAAGCTCGGGCAACCAGGGCCTCCCATGCGACTCGGGCCGCCGCCTGCTCCGCCTGCTTCTTCGACCGACCCTCGCCGGTGCCGTACTCGACGCCCCGGAGCGTGACCGTGGCGAAGAACCGCTTGGCGTGGTCCGGACCCTCGTCCGCCACGGCGTACTCCGGCAGCGCCTCGTGCTCCCGCGCCGCCAGCTCCTGCAGGCGCGTCTTGTAGTCCTGGCCGCCGGGACCGAGCGCGGCGGCGCCGATGCGCTCGCCGAGCAGGTCGAGCACGAGCTCGGCCGCCGCGTCCCAGCCGCCGTCGAGGTAGACGGCGCCGATGACGGCCTCGGTGGCGTCGGCCAGGATCGACGGCTTCTCTCGCCCGCCGGACGAGTCCTCGCCCTTGCCGAGCAGGATGGCGTCGCCCAGCTCGAGCTCGAGTGCGACCTCGGCCAGCGCGGCGGCGCTCACGACGGTCGCCCGCACCTTGGCCAGCTCCCCCTCGGGAAGGTCGGGATAGGTCCGGTAGATGTGGTCGGTGACGACCAGACCGAGCACGGCGTCGCCCAGGAACTCCAGGCGCTCGTTCGACAGGATGCCGGCGTGCTCGGAGCACCAGGAGCGGTGCGCGACCGCTCGGCGCAACAGCTCGGGGTCGGCGAAGTCCCAGCCGATACGGCCGGCGAGCGCCGCGAGCGCCGTGTCGTGCTCAGGAAAGTCGGGCGCAGACGTAGTCGACGGCGTCGCGCACGGTCTTCAGGTCCTCGAGGTCCTCGTCCTCGATCCGGAAGCCGACGGTGCGCTCGCCCACCTCCTCCTCGATGGCCTCGACGAGCTCGATGAGTGCGAGGGAATCTGCTTGGAGGTCGTCGACGAACGACTTGCCTTCGGTGACCTCGCTCGGCTCGATCTCCAGGATGTCGGAGAGCCGGTCGCGGATGAGCTCGAAGACCTGCTGACGGTCCATCGGGCCCTGCTCGACGTGGGTCTCTGCGGGCACGAGGCGGAGGATAGCGACCGGGGCCCTACTCCACGCTGATGGC
>DASUCO010000094.1:0-44121 GCA_036275955.1 Acidimicrobiales bacterium | reverse complement strand
TTCACTCATTGCGAACTCCCATGGATCTCGCGGACCGGCACCGGCAGTGCCGGTCCTTCTTGGTCTCCTATGTGCGGAGCCGGGGTCCGGGCGATCACCGCAGCCGATCCGGTTGCGCGCGTCTCGGTTGCTCAGGCGGGTCGTGCTCATCACGCCCGACGACGTCGAGGGCCTCACCCGGTTCGGATGCCAGATCGCCGACCAGGTCGTGCTCACCCGGGAGCCGCGCTTCGTCGGCGACGCGATCGCGGCGGTGGTCGCGCCCAGCGCCGAAGCGGCGAGGGTCGCCGCCCGCCTCGTGCAGGTGTCCTACGAGGAGACGCCGGCCGTGTTCGACCACCTGGAGGCGGTACGCCCCGACGCCCCTCTCGTGCACCGGCGCCACGCCGGGTCCGACTCGGACTCCGCCTACTTCGCGATGCGGCCGCAGGATGGCACCAATGTGTGCCACCGCTTCCGCATCCGCACCCCGCAGTTGCGCGGGCGCGAGGAGCCGGCGGTGATCGTCGATCTCGACGACCCGGACGATGCGCTGGCCGACGCTTTCGATGAGGCGGACGTCGTCGTCGACGAGGTCTTCCACACCCCGGCCGCCGCGCATGTGCCGATGGAGCCGCACGCGACCACGGCGCTGTGGGTGGACGGGCGACTCGAGGTCACCACCGGCACCCAGACCCCGTTCAACCTGCGCCAGGACCTGGCTGGGATCTTCGGCCTGCCGGTGGAGTCGGTGCGGGTCGTCGTCCCGCCGATGGGCGGCGCGTTCGGCGCGAAGACCTTCGTGCGCACGGAGGCCGTCGTCGCCGCGGCCGCGCGCATCGTCGGTCGGCCGGTGCGTTGTGTGCTGGATCGGGACGAGGTCTTCGGCGAGCTGACCCGCCACGCCGCGACCGTGCGCGTCAAGCTGGGCGCCCGTGCCGACGGGACGTTCGTCGCCAAGCGTCTCTGGGCCTACGTCAACACCGGCGCCTACGCGGACTGCGGACCGGGGGTCGCGCAGAAGCTCGGCTACGCCGGGGTGGGGCCCTACCGCATCGAGCACGTGGCGGTCGACTCCTACTGCGTCTACACCAACCTGCCGCCCGGCGGGGCGTTCCGGGGCTACGGAGCCATGCAGTCGGTGTGGGCCTCGGAACGTGTCGTCGACCTGATGGCCGAGCGCCTCGGTGTCGACGCCGTCGAGCTGCGCCGCCGCAATCTGCTCCGCGAGGGTGACCGGTTCTGCACCGGCGAGACGATGCACGACGTCCGGTTCGAGGAGCTGCTCGACGCCGCCGCCGCCGCGGTGGGCTGGTCACGTGGCGGCGAGCGCTCGGGCCTCGGCGTCGCGGTGATGCTCAAGGGCATGCAGACGCCGAGTCGCGCCGAGGTGCGGATCGTGTCGATGCCCGACGGGCGCTTCGAGGTGCAGTCGGCCACCGCCGACATCGGGCAGGGAGCCACCGAGATGCTCACCCGTCTGGCGGCCCGCCACCTCGGTTGCGGCGTGGAACGCGTCGTCGTGTGCACCCCCGACACCGACCGCGTCCCGTACGACACGCGGACCACGTCGAGCCGTTCGACGCACATGATGGACCGCGCCCTGCAAGAGGCCGCCCGCGACCTCGCCCGGCACGGCTCCGTCGGTCACGGTCACGTCACCGACGAGGGCGGGCTCGACCCCGACACCGGCGAGGGTGTCGCGTCGTCGCACTGGCACCAGGGCGCGGCGAGCGCGCGGCTCCGGGTCGACGACGAGACCGGGATCATCGACCTGGAGGACCTCTACGCGATCTCGTACGCCGGCCGGGTGGTGAACCCGCACGGCGCCGAACTGCAGCAGGAGGGCTCGATGATCCTGGGCCTCGGCACGGCCCTCTTCGAGGAGCTTCAGTTCGAGGGCGGCCAGATCGTCAACCCGAACCTGTCGGACTACAACATCCCCTCGTCCGTGGACGTCGCCGCGATCCGTCACAGCGTGCTCGAACACGAGGGCGCCCAGGTGCACGGACTGGGGGAGACGGCCGTTCCGCCCGTGCCGCCTGCCATCGGCAACGCCGTCGGCTCCCTCGGATACCGGGTGCGCCGTCTCCCGCTGACACCCGAGCGCGTGCTCGACGCAGCGGAGCCCGTGAAGGCGAGACCGACCAGATCGGAGGCGGATCGGTGACGATCTCCCTGCGCGTCAACGGCCGCGTGCACGACCTCGACGTCGAGCCGGAGGCGATGCTGGTCGACGTCCTGCGCGAGCATCTCGGTCTCACCGGCCCCCGGGTCACCTGCGGCGTGGGCCTGTGCGGCACGTGCACCGTGCTGATCGACGGCGAGCCCGTGTCGGCCTGCATCATGATGACCGCCCTGGCCGAGGGTCGCGAGATCACCTCCATCGAGGGCGTCGCGGACGACGACCCGGTCGTCGCCGCGTTCGACCGCCACCACGCGTTCCAGTGCGGCTTCTGCATCCCGGGCATGGTGCTCACCGCCCGCAACCTCATCGACAGGGGTCAGGCCGGCAGCGCCCGGGAGATCCGGGAGGGGCTGGGGGGCAATCTGTGCCGCTGCGGGTGCTACGTGAAGATCGTCGAGGCCATCGAGGAGGCCGCCCCATGAAGTATGTGACCTATCGCGACGAGCGCGGTGCGGGATCGGTCGGCTACCTCGACGGCGAGGTCGTGGTCGACGTCGGCTTCGAGGGCGACATGGTGGCCTTCATCGAAGCCGGCGCTCCGCACGGGCGCACCCGCCGGGTGGGCACCGTCGCACCGTCGGGGACCGTCCAGCTGCTGGCGCCGCTGCGTCCGCGCTCCCTTCGCGACTTCCTCGCCTTCGAGGGCCACCTCACGAACGCCTTCGCCGGCCTGGGCAAGCAGATCCCGGAGGAGTGGTTCACGGTGCCGGCCTACTACAAGGGTCTGCCCGACACCGTCATCGGACCCGAGGCCGAGATCCCGTGGCCGGCCTTCACCGAGCGACTCGACCACGAGCTCGAGCTCGCGGCCGTCATCGGCAGGCCGGGGCGCGACATCGACGCGGCCCACGCCCTCGACCACGTCTTCGGCTACACGCTGTGGAACGACGTGTCGGCTCGCGATGTGCAGACCCGTGAGCTCCCGGTCGGCATGGGGCCGTCGAAGGCGAAGGACTGGGACGGCTCCAACGTGCTCGGTCCCTGCCTGGTCACCGCCGACGAGATCGACCCCCACGACGTCGCCTTGGAGGTCCGCGTCAACGGCGAGCGTTGGGGCGGGGACAGCACGGCGGCCATGCACCACACGTTCGAGGCGATGATCGCCTACGCCTCGCAGGCGCTCACCCTGCGGCCCGGAGAGCTGCTCGGCTCCGGCACCGCCACTGGAGGATCCGGACTCGAGCTCGACCGCTGGCTCCGGCCGGGCGACGTCATCGAGATGGAGGCCGCCGGCATCGGCGTGCTGCGCAACACCGTCGGACCGCGTGCCTCGCCAGGACCGGCCGGCCACTGAACCACCGCCGGCGCACCCGCGTCGGTGGTCACCGTCAGCTGAGCACCAGCTGCAACCACGCAAGGAGAACCCCATGGCATTCGTCGTCGCCGCCATCTGGAAGGCCAAGGAGGGTGAGGAGGCGCGGGTGGAGCAGACCATCCGGGAGATGACGCCGCTCTCGCGAGCCGAGGAGGGCAACCTCTACTACCAGGCCCAGGTGAACCCGGCCGATCCGCGCACGTTCTTCCTCTACGAGCAGTACGTCGACGAGGCGGGCTACGAGGCCCACAAGGCCACGCCCCACTTCCAGGAGAAGGTGTTCGGCTACATCCTCGACTACCTGGAGGAACGCGCCGTGAGCACCTACACGACCATCGACGTGTGAGGGTCCTGGTCGCCACGATGGACGCTCGCACCACGCGCCTGCTGCTGTTGCGTCACGGCGAGGTCGCCTCGCACCGCGGAGACGTGCCGGTCACGGCCGAGGGGCTCCGTCACGCCGAGGACGTCGGCCGGGCCCTGCGCCCCCAGGTCGGGGAACGGGCACGGGTGCTCTTCGGCGGGACCCGGCGCACCCGGGAGACCGCCGAGGCGATCGTCCGCGGGCTCGGCGAGGAGGCGACCATCGACGGGCCCTTCGACTCCTTCGCCCTGCGCAACCCCGACCTGTACCTGGCGGGCGTGCGCGTGGACATGGTGAGCTCCCCCGAGACGCTCGCGGTCCAGGTGCCGGAGATGGAGGTCGACGACGTGCGGCGGCACGGCTGGTGGATGGCCTTCTTCGAGGCCCCCGACCGCATCGGCTCCTGGCTCACCCACCCCGCCCCCTGCGGCGAGGACGCGGGCGACGTCGCGCGCCGTGTGCACCGCTTCGCCCGCAGTCTGGCCGGTCACGGTCCCACGCGCGGCGCCACCGTCATCGGGGTGACGCATTCGCCGGTGCTGCGCTCGGTGCTGAGCGACGCCGCCGGCGCGGACCCCGGGGAACCCGCGTACGTCACCGGCGTCGAGGTGCGCATCGACGCCGCCGGGGAGGTCTCCGTGACCCCCTTCGACGCGCTCGCTCCGACCGACCACCCCCGAGCCGACCACCCCCGAGCCGACCACCGCTGAGGAGAGAAGATGGAACTCGTCCACGACTTCACCGTGCCGGTGCCCGCCGAGCAGGCCTTCGACCTGCTCACCGACGTCGCCAAGGTCGGCCCGTGCCTGCCGGGCGCTGTCATCACGGCCGTCGACGGCGACACCTTCCAGGGCGGCATGAGGATCAAGCTGGGCCCGATCGCCATGACCTTCACCGGCGACGGCGCGCTGGTCGAGAAGGATCGCGCCCAGGGGCGGGCCGTCATCGTCGCGCGCGGGCGCGATGCGAAGGGCAACGGCGGCGCACAAGCGCGCGTCGCGGCCACCCTCGACGACCGCGGAGCCGAGACGGCCGTGCGGGTCGTGACCGATCTCGACATCACGGGCAAGGCCGCCCAGTTCGGAGCCGGCGTGGTGCGCGACGTGAGCAACCGGATGCTCGCGCAGTTCGCCGACAACCTCGCGGCCCTGATCCGCGGCGGCGCGGTGACACCGGCCGCTCCCGGTGCCACCGGATCCTCGCCGTCGGCCCCGGCCCCGGCCCCGGCCCCGGAGGCCGGCTCGTCGGCTCGGGCGGGCGCGGCGGTCCCGGCAGGCGCAGCGGGCGGCGACGGTCTCGACGCCGTGGGTCTGCTCCTGGGCTCCGGAACCGCGCGTGCTGTGCTCCGGCCCGTCGCCGGCGTCCTCGTGGGGCTCACGATCGGCTATCTGTACGGCAAGAACCGCGTTCTGGAGAGGGTCCTGCGTGATGTCTGAGGTCTCGCAGGTCGTCGTGAGCATCGACCCGGCGACCGGCCGTACGCTCGCGACCTACCCGACGATGAGCGCCGCCGACCTCGAGCGCATCCTCGCCGAGGCCGACGCAGCCCAGCGGACGTACGCGCGCGGCGCCCTCGCCGATCGCTCGGCGATCCTGCGTCGCGCCGCGACGATCCTGCGCGAGCGCACGGGCGCGCTCGCGGCGTTGGTCACCGCGGAGATGGGCAAGCCGATCACCGAGGCCGCCGCCGAGGTGGAGAAGTGCGCCTGGGTCTGCGAGCACTACGCGGAGCGCTCGCCCGAGCTGCTGCGCGAACGGGCGGTCGAGGCGTCGGGATCGCGCAGCTGGGTGGGGTTCGAGCCTCTGGGCGTGGTGCTCGCGGTGATGCCGTGGAACTTCCCGCTCTGGCAGGTCTTCCGGTTCGCGGCGCCCGCCCTGATGGCTGGCAACGGCGGGCTTCTCAAACACGCGCCCAACGTGACCGGCACGGCCCTGGCGATCGAGGAGGTCTTCAGCGATGCCGGCCTGCCGTCCGGCGTCTTCCGCACCGTGGTCGTCGCCGAGGACGAGGTCGCCGCTGTGGTCGAGTCGTTGGTCGCCGACGATCGCGTGGCCGCGGTGACCCTCACCGGCAGCAACCGGGCGGGTGCCCACGTCGCGGCCGCGGCCGGCCGGGCGGCGAAGAAGAGCGTCCTCGAACTCGGAGGTTCCGATCCCTTCGTCGTCCTCGCCGACGCCGACCTCGATGTCGTGGTGCCCCGGGCCGTGGCGGCCCGCTTCTTGAACACCGGCCAGTCGTGTCTGTGTGCGAAGCGCTTCATCGTGCACCGCAGCCTCGTCGACGACTTCGGGAGTCGCCTCGCCGCGGCCGTCCAGCAGCTTCCGGTAGGCGACCCCGGCGACCCGACGACACGGATCGGTCCCCTGGCCCGCGCCGACCTGGCGCGCGCCGTCGCCGACCAGGTGGAGCGCTCGCGTGCCCGGGGCGCCCGCGTGCTCACCGGAGGTCACCTGCTCGATCGGGGACCGGCGTGGTACGCCCCGACGGTGCTGGTCGACGTCACGACCGACATGGCGGTCATGGCCGAGGAGACCTTCGGCCCGGTGGCGGCGGTCATCGCCTTCGACGACGACGACGAGGCCGTCGCGCTGGCCAACGCCACCCCCTACGGCCTCGGCGCGAGCGTCTGGTCGCGCGACGAGCAGCACGCCCTCGACGTCGGACGTCGCATCGAGTCCGGGGCTTTGTTCGTCAACGCCGTCACCGCCTCGGACCCGCGCCTGCCCTTCGGCGGAGTGAAGCGTTCCGGCTACGGGCGCGAACTCGGCGACGTCGGCGCCATCGAGTTCACCAACATCCGCACCGTGCTCGTCGGCTGAGACCCGCGACCCGCACGAATCCGCACGACGACGAGGAGGACCAGGAGATGCAGAAGGTGACCGGCAACGTGTGGACCGACACGACCCTGCGCGGATGCAATCCGAGCATGGTGCTGACCCGGGGCGGGGTGGTCGTCATCGACACACCGCAGCTGCCGACGCGGGCGGTGGCGCTGCGTCGCGAGGCCGAGTCGCACGGCGACATCCGCTACGTGATCAACACCGAGCACCACGTCGACCACATCTTCGGCAACTACTACTTCCGCGGCGCGGGCGACATCGTGCACCACGCGGGAGTGGCCGAGAACTTCATGGAGGTCACGCCCACGCTCGACTCCTTCGACTACGCCCACGAGGCGATCCCGACCGACGATCCCGAGGGGGAGGCCATCTTCCCCGATCGCGAGGAGTACTTCGCCGACCCCGGACGGGCGACCATCACGTTCACCGGCGACCTGACCCTCACCGTGGGTGCCCACACCTTCGAACTGCTGCACACGCCGGGTCACACCCCGGGTCAGATCGCCGTGCACGTGCCGGAGGAGCGGGTGGTGTTCACCGGCGACACGATCTTCTCCGAGTGCCAGACCTGGCTGATGGGCTCCAACGTCACCCAGTGGCTGGCTGCGCTGGATCGCATCGCCCGGCTCGACGTCGACTGGATCGTGCCCGGACACGGGGAGGTGGTGACGCCGCAGTACCTCGCCCGCCAACGCGCCATCCTGCTCGAGTGGGTGGGCGCGGTGGCCGATGCGGTCGCCCGGGGCTGGTCGCGGGAGGAGACGGTCGCCCGGGTGAACTTCGCCGACCGGTACCCGGTCGACGTCGGTCAGGGCTACATGATGGATCACATCCAGACGCTCAACGCGGGCTCGCTCTGGGACAAGATCACCCAGGCCCGCCCCGCCTGAGCAGCGACGGTCGGCGGCCGTCGACTGTGTCGGCGCCGACCGAGCCGATTAGGTTCGTGCGGTGCCCGACACCCGTCCTCGCCGTACCTTCGCCGTCATCAGCCACCCGGACGCCGGCAAGTCGACCCTGACGGAGGCGCTGGCCCTGCACGCGCGCGCCATCAACGAGGCGGGCGCCGTGCACGGCAAGGGCGACCGGCGCGCGACGGTGTCGGACTGGATGGCGATGGAGAAGGCCCGCGGCATCTCGATCACCTCCGCGGCGCTGCAGTTCGCCTACCGCGACCACGTGGTCAACCTGGTCGACACCCCCGGCCACAGCGACTTCTCCGAGGACACCTACCGCGTGCTCTCGGCCGTCGACTCCGCCGTCATGCTCGTCGACGCCGGCAAGGGGCTCGAGCCGCAGACGTTGAAGCTCTTCCGGGTCTGCGCGCTGCGCGGCATCCCGGTCATCACCGTCATCAACAAGTGGGACCGCCCCGGCCTGTCGGCGCTCGAGCTGATGGACCGCATCCAGGAGAAGATCGGGCTGCGGCCCACGCCGCTGACCTGGCCGGTGGGCGAGGCCGGCGACTTCCGCGGCGTCCTCGACCGCCGCACGGGCGAGTTCGTCAAGTACACCCGCACCGCCGGCGGCGCCACGCGGGCGCCCGAGCGCCGCATGGGCCCCGGCGAGGTCGAGGACGTCGACGCCCTGCCCTGGGCGGCCGCGGTCGAGGAGCACGAGCTGCTCGGTCTCGACGAGGCCGACCACGACCAGGAGCGCTTCCTCGCCGGCGAGACGACGCCGGTCATGTTCGCCTCGGCGCTGCAGAACTTCGGCGTCGCCCAACTGCTCGACCTGCTGCTCGAGCTCGCCCCCGCGCCGAGCGCTACCGAGGGCGTCGACGGCGGCATCCGCGAGGTCGGCGACGAGTTCAGCGCCTTCGTGTTCAAGGTGCAGTCGGGCATGAACACCGCCCACCGCGACCGCCTCGCCTACGCCCGCGTCGTGTCGGGCACCTTCGAACGCGGCATGGTCGTCACCCACGCCGGCACCGGTCGCCCGTTCGCCACGAAGTTCGCCCAGGCCGTGTTCGGCCGCGAGACCACGTCGGTCGAGACCGCCGAGGCCGGCGACATCATCGGCCTCGTCAACGCCACCGCGCTGCGCGTCGGCGACACCGTGTACGTCGGCGATCCCATCGAGTACCCGCCGGTGCCCACCTTCGCCCCCGAGCACTTCATGACCGCCAGCGCGGGCGACATCAGCCGCTACAAGCAGTTCCGCCGCGGCATCGAGCAGCTCGACCAGGAGGGCGTCGTCCAGGTGCTGCGTTCGGACCTGCGCGGCGACCAGAACCCCGTGCTCGCCGCCGTCGGGCCCATGCAGTTCGAGGTCGTCGAGGACCGCATGGTCAACGAGTTCAACGCCCCCATCCGCTTCTCCCGGCTCGACTACCAGGTCGCTCGACGCACGGACGCCGAGGGCGCGGCGGCGCTCGCGGGGGTGCGCGGCGTCGAGGTGCTCCAGCGCAGCGACGGCACCCACCTCGCGCTGTTCGTCGACCAATGGCGCGCCACCAAGACCGCCCGCGACCTGCCCGACGTCCTGCTCGAGGCCCTGCCCGCCGGCGGCGGATGAGGCGCACCCGGCGCGCGCCCCGCCGTCGTCCGTCGTCGCCGCTCCTCGTTCGACGCCGTCGCTCGACGCCCCCAGCCGAACCGTCGCCTTCCAGCCGCGAGGACGACCGTTGTGCTGGGGGCTTCGTACGTCGAGGGCCCGCCGGCGTCAGCGGCAGGCGGGAGGGGGTGCGGCGAGGGGTGCGGTGGTGTCGAGGGCGGCGCCGAGGGCAAGGGTGCGCAGGGGGCCGGGTCCGCCCGGGGCGCCCCACCAGTTGCCGCGGGCGCTGACCGGGTACCGCACGGCGTCGGCCAGCAGCAGGCCGCCGGACAGGCAGTTGCCGCCGCGGCTGCCGAGCCGACCGCCGCCGATGTCGACCGTGCTGGTGCCGGTGCTGCCGAAGTCCTCGGCCGAGAAGGCCGCGACGCCCGAGCCGAGACCGCCGCTGCGGCTGAGGTCGGTGCGCTCGATGCGCAAGGACAGCGAGCCGAGGCCGGTGAAGTTGCGGACGCCGACGTTCGCGCCCCGGTTGCCGGTGATCACCGAGTCGCTGACGGACGCCGCCAGCGCGGTCGTCGCGCCGCTGCCGTTGACCACGTTGCTGCCCAGCGACAGCCCGTTGTTGGAGCAGTCGCGCAGCACGCTGCGGCGCACGGTGAGCGTCACCGTGTTGCGAGCGCCGAGGCTGCCGGCCAGCACGCAGTCGCCGTTGTTGAAGGGCAGCAGGTAGGTGTTGCCGACGCCGGTCGAGCGTTCGGCGGTGACCCGCTCCAGCGTCATGTCCATGACCGCGTCGGTGCCCAGGGCGCCGTGCTCGATGAGGTCGCCCGGTGCGCCCGAGAAGCTGCTGTCGCGCACGACGGCCCGCATCCGCGCGCCCGAACCCATCGACACCATCTCCAGGCCGTTGGCCGAGAAACCGCCCCAGCCGAAGGTGTTGGTGTACCGGTTGCCGGTGACGACGGCGTCGAGCGACGCGGGCCCGACGGCGTTGAGGAAGACGCCCTCGGAGTCGGCGCCGTGCGCGGCGAAGTCGACGTCGCGCGGCTGGCCGAGCAGCTCCTGGGTGTTGCGGTGGACGCCGGCCACGAGCCGCGCCCGGTCGCGCACCTGGAGGCCGATCGCGAGCAGCGACATGAACCCGGGCCCCTGGCGCAGCGAGGCGATCGCGTTGTCCGTGATCGCCACCGTGCCATCGGCGTCCCCCCACACGCGGACGTCGATGCCGTCGCCGCAGTCGGCGTCGTGCACCCGGTTGTGATCGATGCGGGCCGTGAACCCCCGGCGCGACGCGGCATCGATCTGGATGCCCGCCCACCCGTTCTGCAGGCCGGTCGCGATCGGTACACCCACGCCCGGCAGGTTCGTCGGAGCGTTGAAGGCGGGGATCAGGAAGCCCGGCGTGCACGAGGTGTTGTGCCCCGTCACCTCGGTGCGGCTCACCCGCACCCCTGTGACGTCGAGGCCGTAGACCGCGCCGCGGCGCGTGCCGGAGAAGCGCAGGTCGGCCACGGTGGTCGCGTCGGCGAGGCGCACCGCGTCGCCGTCCAGTCGCGGCGTGGTGTTGGTCAGCGTCGGTGCCGGATCGCCGACGCCGCGCAGCGTCTGGCCCGGCTTCAAGGCGATGCCGCCGTCGAGCGGCACCGCGCCCGCGAGCACGACGATGGTGTCGCCCGGCCGGCTGGCGCTCTCGACGAGGGCGAGGCTCGAGAAGGGCGCGGACGACGTGCCGGTGCCGCTGTCCGCGCCGGAACGGACGTACCACGTGCGCGCCGCCGCGGACGACGGAGCGACCAGCGCGCCGGCAAGGAGCGGCCCGAGGACGCCGAGCGCCACCGCGGGCACCCACCCCCGCCTCATCGCCGCAGCCCCGCGCAGCCGTCGACCGGCGCGCGACCGGCGAAACGGGCCGACAGGAACGCCAACGCCCCCGGGATGCCCGCGACGATCTCGGTGAGGTGCTCACCGAGCAGCTTGGTGGCGTGCTGCACCGGGGTGCCGGCCGCGCAGTAGTTGCGCAGCGTCGCGCGCGCCGGCCCGATGGGCGCGAACTCGTCGAGCAGCGTGTGGTACTCGTACACCGGCGCGGTCGGCGCCCCCGGCCGGAACTGCGGGGAGTTCGCCCGCAGCATCGCCGCCACCGCCGGGACGTCGAACGGCTGCGGCACCCGGGTGATCTGCGAGACCCGCAGGAACGGGCGCCGTGCCGCGGCGTCGAAGAGGCAGTCGGCGGCGGTGGCCGCGTACAGGTCGCGGCCCAGGTCGTTGAGGTACTGCGGCAGGTCGAGCTCCGGGTAGGAGCGCGCGAGACCGTGCACGCCCATCGGCACCGCGCTGCCGGCGATGCTGCCGTCGAAGGCGTCGATGGTGGCTCGCACGCTGCCCAGCAGCCCGCCCAGCGCCACCCCGCGCATCGGCAGCTCCGGGGCGTAGGAGGCCTGCAGCTGCGCGGCGTTGGCGCTGGCGAAGGCGCCGCCCGAGTAGCCCCACAGCGCGACCGGCGACGACGCGAGCGCCGCCGGGGCGAAGCTCCGCGCCGCCCGGACGCCGTCGAGCACCGCCTTCGCGGCCACGTCCGCGACCAGGAACTGCGAGGCCATGCCCTCGTAGTCGGGCACGCTCAGCGCCCAGCCGAGCGACAGCGGCCCGAGCAGCACCGGCGCCTCGGAGTACGAGCCCGTGAAGCCTCCAGCGACGCCAGCCGTCAGTGCGTACGACGGCGCGCAGCGGGTCGAGACGCCGTCCTCGGCGGTCTGGTAGGACACGAGCGGACGGGGGCCGCGACCCCGCCACGGGGTGCGCGGCACGATGACCGTCGTCCCCGTGACGGTCGGCCGGCCGAGGCGGTCGGAGGTGCGGTAGACCAGCTGCCAGGCGTCGGCGGGCACGGGCAGCTCGAACGCCTTGATCGTCACCGGTCGCGACCTGACCACCTGCCCGGGCGCGAGCGCCGCGAGGTCGGCGGGGGCCGCGAAGAACGGGTCGTCCTCGGGGATCGGCGGTGCGGCGGAGAGCGCCGGGGCCGCGGCGGCGGTGACCACCAGGCCCAGCGCCACCGCGACGGCGCCGACGGTGCGGGCCACACGGTTGCGCAGCATCGGTGTTCCGTTCACGAGGCGGTGTTCGGGAGGAACGAGATCGTGCCCGGTGCCACGACCGCGAGGTCGGTGTCGCCGTCGCCGTCGTAGTCGGCCGGCACGGGGTTCTGCGGGAAGCGGGCGGTGGCGACGGTGCCGACCCTCGTGGGCTTCGCGGTGCCGTTGCCCGCGAACACCGTGATCGTGCCGGCGGTGGGATCGGCGAGCGAGGAGACGGCGAGGTCGTCGCGGCCGTCGCCGTCGAGGTCGACCACCGCGGCGCTCGTCGGTCCGGGTCCGCCGTACTGGTAGGCGTTGCCGGTGGTGCGGGTGAAGCGGCCGGTGCCGTCGGTCAGCCCCGTGGTGAGGGAGAAGCTGAAGGAGCCGACCACCGCGGCGTCGTCGAAGCCGTCGCCGTCGAGGTCGATCGCGGCGACGTCCTCGGGCACGAACGAGGTGGCGTGGAGCGTCCCCCGCTTGGTGAAGGTGCCGTCGCCGTCGCCGGTGAGCGCGAAGGTCGCGCCGGAGAAGCCGTCGACGGCGAACAGGTCGGGGGTGCGGCCCGTATCGAGGTGGGCGACGGTGATCGCCGACAGCACGGCGGCGCCGGCGATCTGCGTGGTGGGGCCGTTCGCGAACCGGCCGGTGCCGTCGTTGAGGAGCGTCTGGATGGCGGTGAACGTGGGCGCCACGACGTCGAGGTCGCCGTCGCCGTCGAGGTCGACGAGCAGCGGCTGCACCTGGCCGCCCAGCGTGAGGGGCCGGGTGTCGCGCAGGGCGAAGGCGCCGGTGCCGTCGTTGGCGAAGACCTTCACCTCCGAGGTGCTCATCGCGACGACGTCGGACCGACCGTCGCCCGTGACGTCGCCGACGTCGAGGCCCTGGGTCTGACGCGACCCGGCGATCGTCGTGGCGGCAGCGAACCGGCCGTCGCCCAGGCCGCGCGAGACGCGCAGGTCGCCGAACGTGACGTCGCCGATCGAGACCAGGTCGGGGCGGCCGTCGCCGTCCACGTCGCCGCTCGCCGCGCCCCGCGGGGCCGGTCCGGGGCCCGCCGAGTTGGCGATCGCGGAGTCGATGCGCGGGCCGAACCACGGCGTCGCCGCCCCGGCGGGTGCGGACGCCAGCGCGAGGGCGACAGCGACCACAAGTGAAAGACGCACGTTTCGCATGGGGAGAACGTAAGCCGCCCGCTGCGTCCTGGCAAGGGTCGTCGGCGGCCGGGGTCAGGCGTCGGCGCCGAAGAGTCGCAGCGCCACCCGGCACAGGTCGTCCTGCAGGGTCTCGGCCGCGCCGCCGCCGCCGTCGATGCCCCAGTCCTGCACGACGACGTTCGTCGCGCCGTTGAAGCACAGGGCCAGGAAGCGGAAGTCGCGCGGGCCCAGCTCGCCGCGCTCGACGGCCCGCGCGCCCTCGGCCTCGACGAGGGCGACGATGGCGTTGCGGAACTCCAGGCGGCGGGCCTCGACCCGGGGGCTGACCCCGACCACCTCGACGAAGGCGATCCGCGCGACCCGCGGGTCCTCGAGGATCGGCCCGAGGTAGGCGCGGATCGCCGCGGTCAGCCGCACGCTGAAATGCTCGTCGAGCGTCGCCTCCAACGAGGCGGCGACCAGCTCCATCGACGCCTGCGTGATCGAGGCGTAGAGGTCGAGGAGCAGGTCCTCCTTGTTGGCGTAGAGCTGGTAGTAGTGCCGCGTCGAGACCTTCGCCGCCGTGCACACGCGGTCGGCCGACGTGGCTGCGTAGCCCGCCGTCCCGAAGAGCCGGAGGGCCGCGTCCAGCAACCGCTGGCGCCGCTCGGCGTCGCGCTCGCGCGCCGAGAGCCCCGCGTAGACACGGGGTTCGGGGCCGGACGGGTCGCAGGCGCGGGGACGGCGGGAGGGCATCGGCGCCCATCGTAGGGCGCTGCGGCGCCCGTCCTCTCGGCTCCGCTATCGATCGACGTCGCGACCTCACGCGGCCGCGCACTTGTGTGGGTGGTGCTGCTCCAGCCGACGGCGTCGCGACGGGATGCGCCGGGCGCGCGACCACGACCGCCCGCCACGTGCCCGACGTCCTGCTCGAGGCGCCGCCCGCCGGCCGGATCTGAGCCAGGCCGCCGCGAGGCGCGCCGTGCCTCGGAGGCGTCGGCGAACGGCGCCGACCGCGCGATCGGTTGAGGAATGGTATGGAGTAAGCCATAGTGCTTGCCATGGATGTGCGGACGACCAGCGACCACCGACCGGCGGGCGAGCGTGACGAGCCGGTGTGGCAGCAGACCGCGTGCATCCTCTGCGAGTGCAACTGCGGTCTCGAGGTGGCCGTCGAGGACGGGCGCCTCGCGAAGATCCGCGGCGACCAGCGCCATCCGGCGTCGCAGGGCTACACCTGCGAGAAGCCGCTGCGGCTCGATCGCTACCAGAACGGCGCCCACCGGCTCGACACGCCGATGCGGCGTCGCCCCGACGGCACCTACGAGCCGATCGGCTGGGACACGGCACTCGACGAGATCGCCGCGCGACTCGCGGCGCTGCGGGCCGAGCACGGTGGCGCCTCGGTCGCCTTCTACGGCGGCGGGGGGCAGGGCAACCACCTCGGCGGCTCCCACGCGCGGAGCCTGATGAACCACCTCGGCGTCACGCGCTACTCCAACGCCCTCGCCCAGGAGAAGACGGGCGAGGCCTACGTCGACGCCCGGCTCTACGGCAGCCACACCGTCGGCGACTTCGAACGGGCCGAGGTCTCGGTCTTCATCGGCAAGAACCCCTGGCAGTCGCACGGTGTGGCGCGGGCGCGGGTGACGCTGCGCGAGATCGCGCGCGACCCGGAGCGGTCGATGATCGTGATCGACCCTCGCCTGTCCGAGACCGCCGCGATGGCCGACATCCACCTGCGGGTGCGCCCCGGCACCGATCTGTGGTGCCTCGTCGGTCTGGTCGCCGTGCTGGTGCAGGAGGACCTGGTCGACCACGCCTGGCTCGAGCGCCACACGAGGGGCGCCGAGCAGCTCCTCGGCTTCTACGCCGGCGTCGATGTCGAGCGCTGCGCCGCCGTCTGCGGCGTCGACGAGACCCTGCTGCGTACGGCCGCCCGGCGCATCGGCACGTCGGGCAGCGTCGCCACCTACGAGGACCTCGGCATCCAGCAGGCACCGAACAGCACGCTCAACTCCTACGTGCTGAAGATGCTGTGGATCCTGGGCGGCCACTACGCCAAGCCCGGCGGGATGAGCATGCACTCGTGGCTCTTCCCGCTCGCGGGCCGCTGGCACGCCACGGGCGGGGATGACCGTGGTGCGCACCGAGCCGCGATCGGTGCCGTCGCGATGCCCCTGATGCGCCTGGGCGCCGCGCCGCTGCGCCGCGCCGTCGCTGCGCTCGCGCGCGGTCCGCTGCGCGCCGCCACCGAGGTCGCGGCCGCGGCGGCGCTCGACGCCTTCTTCGACTCCGTCGGCGTCCCCCTCGCGCAGGAGCTCGCCGACGTCCTCTCGCTCGAGCACCTGCCCGAGCGCACCGCCGTGTCAGGGGCCCGCGTGCTCGCCGGCATGATGCCCGCCGCCGCCCTGCCCGACGAGATCCTCACCGACCACCCCGACCGCGTGCGGGCCCTGTGGGTCGAGGCGTCGAACCCCGTGCACTCCCTGCCGGGCTCGGCGCGCTTCCGTCAGGCCTTCGAGGCCCTCGAGCTCAGCGTCGTGATCGATGTCGCCATGACCGAGACGGCACGCTGCGCCGACTATGTGCTCCCGGCCAGCAGCCAGTTCGAGAAGTGGGAGCTCTCGCTGTTCACCCTTCACTTCCCGCACAACACGGCGCAGCTGCGTCGTCCCTTGATGCCGGCGTTGGCGGGGACCCGCGACGAACCCTGGATCTACGCCGAGATCCTCGACCGACTCGAGGCCGTACCCTCGGGCGTCCTCGCCGACCTGCGCGCCGCCGCGCGGGTGGGCCGGGCGAGCTTCGCCCTCGCGTTCTTCGCCACGGTGCGGGCGCGCTCCGACCTGCGTGGGCTCACGCCCTACCTGCTGCACCGCACCCTGGGTGCCGAGCTCGGCCTCGGTCGCGAGGCGACGGCGACCGCCTGGGGCCTGTGCCACCTCGCGGCCATCGCCCACCGGGACGCCGTCACCCGCGCCGGCTTCACCGCTCGAGGCTTCCGCCGTGGCGACGCGCTCTTCGACGCGCTGCTCGCCACGGGCGAGGGAGTCGTGTTCACCGACGACCCGTACGAGGCCGCCTGGGACTACGTGCGCACTCCCGGAGGCCGCTTCGACCTCGTCATCCCCGAGCTGCTGGAGGAGTTGAAGGGGTTCGACGCGATCGCGCACGAGCACACGTCACCGGAGTTCCCGTTCGTCCTCTCTGCCGGCGAGCGGCGCTCGTTCACGGCCAACGTGATCATCCGCGATCCCCGTTGGCGCCGCCGCGACCCGGAGGGCGCGCTGAGGATGAACCCCGACGACGCCCGGCGTCTCGGCCTCGAGGCGGGCGCCCCGGCGCGGGTCACCACGCGTGCCGGCTCCGCGGTGGCGCCGGTCGAGATCACTGAGATGATGCAGCCCGGGCACGTCTCCCTTCCCAACGGCATGGGGGTGCACCACCCCGACACCGGCGTCGTCGGCGTGGCGCTCAACGAGCTGACCTCCGCCGAGGACGTCGATCACCACTTCGGCTCGCCGTGGCACAAGCACGTGCCGGCCCGAGTGGAGCCGGCCCCCGACCGGGCATGAGCCCGAGCCGACGCGGGGTCAGGGGCGGGTCAGCGGCCTTCGGGGATGTCCGCGAGGCGGTGCAGCTGAGCGGCGACGAGTTCGAGCGGATCGATCGAACGACGCGCCCGGCACAGGGTGATCGCGCCCTCGACGGCGGCCACGGTCAGCACGCTCCGGCCGGTGGCCTCGTCGGGATCGCAGCCCTGGGCGATCTGGGCGTCGCGCAGGAGGTCGATCCACTCGTCGAAGGTGCGTGCGGCGAGGTCGACGCTGGCGCGCAGTTCGTCGGCCGTCTCGGCGATGAGGGACGCGATCGGGCAGCCGGCCCGGAAGTCGCTGCGCAGGAGGGCCTGGCGCCACAGGTCCACGAAGTCGTCGATCAGTCGCTGCAGCGGCGCCTGCGCGCCATGCCGGATGAAGTCGGTCATCGTGGTTGCCGAGGCCCGCGCGGCCTCGTGCACCAGCTCGGCGCGGCCCCCGGGAAAGTGGTGGTAGACCGACCCTCGGGGGGCGGCGCTCGCCGCCAGCACAGCGTCGATGGTGACGCCGTTGACGCCGCGCTCCTGGAGCAGGGCGATCGCGTGACGCGTCATCCTCGACTTCGTGTCGCTCGTTCGTGGCACGCGTGCCCTCCCTGCTCGGCGGTCGTCTCGCGACGTCGGAGCGTGATCGTGCGGCCCGGCCCTTCTAGGGGTGAAACCATAGTATCGCGCACCGAACCGCTGTCCCGGCCGTCGGCCGGCACCGGTCACTGATGGTCCGGCGGTGGTGCGAGGTCGCGGTGCACCAGCAGGGCCAGTTCGAGGCGCAGCCGTGCCTCCCCGAGCGGTCGGCCGATGGCGGCCTCCGCCAGCTGCAGCCGGTAGCGCAGCGTGTTCGGGTGCACGGCGAGTGTCTCCGCGGCCGGCCCGATGCGCTGGGAGTGGGCGAAGTAGGCGGCCAGGCTCTCGCGAAGGCGCTCGGCGGCGGGGGTGTCGGCGCCGAGTTCGCCGAGCTCGGTGGTGGCGAGCGCGACCAGCGTCTCGGGATCGCCGGCGGCCAGGTGGGCGAGCACGTCGTACTCGGCGTAGCGGACGACGGACGGCCGGCCGCGCAGCCGCGGGGCCAGGTCTCGAGCCGCCTGCGCCTGGCGGTGGGAGAGCCGGAACCCCCCCGGCCCGCGCAGGCCGTTGCCGACCGCGACCACCACGCCGGGCGGCGGAGGGTGGGCGGTGAACAGGTCGGTCGATCCGACGGCCGGGAGCCAGGCACGAGTCTCGCTGCCGGGCCCCTCGAGCACGAGGGCCGCCGTCCCGCCCCGCGGGTGCAGCCGGCGCAGGTAGTCGGCGATGCTCCCGTCGTCGTCCGGCTGGTCGCTCGCCCACGCGACGACGGCGGTGTGGGAGCCGCGCAGGTTGTAGCCGAGGTGCCGACTTGCTTCGTCGGTGTCGCCGTGGGTGCCGTCGAGCACCCCGTGCACGAGCTCCTGGCGTCGACGCTGCGTGGCCTGGGTGAGGGAGTCGCGCTCCAGCCCGTGCTCGGCGAGCACGGCGAGCTGGATGGCGTCGAGCCACCACATCACCAGCTGATGGGCCTCGAGGGCGAGCCTCAGCTGCTGGTCGGCGGGCACGTCGAGGAGGGCGAGCACGGTGGCGACGAGGTCGGAGATCTGCTGGCGCATGTCGCCGAAGGCGGTCAGGATCTCGCCGACGCCGAGCCCCAGACGGGCCATGCGGCGGCCGAGGCGCAGCGCCTCGCGGGGAGGCTGGAAGCCGGTGGCCGTGCCCGCGAGGATCGGCCCGAGGCTGTGGGCCGACGCGCGGAAGAGCTCGGCGACCTCCCGCTGCAGCGAGAGATCGAGCCAGGCGGTCGAGCCGGCGAGGGCCTGGAGGACCTGGTGGCTGAGCGCGTCGAGGGTGGCGGGCTCCTCGAGGATCTCCAGCCACGGCAGCAGGTGCGGCCGCGGCTCGGGCAGGCGGGGTGACGATGACGCAGAGACGACCACTCTTGGAGTTTCCCACAAAATCTCGGCGACAGATCGTCGCTCCTGCCCTATCGAAGCCTCGGACTCTGGTCGATCCTCTGATGAACGCACTCAATGAGGAGGATGCCGTGAGGGCACGATCGTTGGAGGGCCGCGTCGTCGTGGTCACCGGAGCAGGCAAGGGCATCGGGCGGGAGACGACCCGGCTGCTGTACGCGCGCGGGGCGAAGGTCGCCGTCGTCGACCGCGACGGGGCGGCGGCCGCCGAGGCGGCGGCGGCCCTGGTCGCCGGCGCGCGGGCCTACGAGGCCGACGTCACCGACCGGGAGGGCCTGGTCGAGGTCTTCGCCCGCATCGCCCACGACCTGGGCCCCATCGACTCGGTCGTCGCCAACGCCGGCATCGCCGGTCCGGTCGCCCCGCTGCTGGAGGCCGACCCGGAGGCCGTGGAGAAGGTCATCGAGGTCGACCTGCTCGGCGTCTGGCGCACCGTGCACGCCGCACTGCCGCACGTCGTCGGCTCGCGCGGGCACGTGCTGCTCGTGGCGTCCCTCGCCGCGGCCATCGCCTGCCCGACCATCGCCGGCTACGGCGCCGCCAAGGCCGGTGTCGAGTCGTTGGGCCGCTCCCTGCGCATCGAGCTCGCCCCCACCGGTGCGAGCGCCGGGGTCGCCTTCTTCGGCCTCATCGACACCGGCCTCGCTCGCGACGGCCTGCTCGGCGGCACCCCGCTGGGCGCCCTGGCCGAGAAGGTCCCGTGGATCCTCAGCCCGGCTCCCGTCGAGGTCGCCGCCGCCGCCATCGTGCGGGGTCTCGAGCGTCGCTCGGCGCGGGTGTGGGCGCCGCGCTGGGTCGGCCCCGCCCTCGAGTTCCGCTCGCTCGTCGCCCGCTTCGACACGGTGCTCGCACGGGTCCCCGGCCTCACCTCCGGTGCCGCCGCGGCGCCCGCCGCCCTCCCCACGGCCGCCGCCGCCCCCACGCCCGCCGCCTCCTCGGACGCGACGTCGACGCCCGCCACCGCCGCACCCCGGAGCAACGCATGAGCACCGCCACGTCCACGCCGCCGACCCCGGCCCCGTCGGATCCGCCGCCCTCCCCACGAGAGGTCCCGTCGCGTCCGATCCGCACGCGACCGTCGGGCACCGCGCGCGGCATGGCGTCGTCACTGGGATACCTGGCCGGCCAGTCCGGCCCGCTCGTCGTCCGCAACATGTGGCGGGAGCTCGCCTACCGCGCCTCGGTGGCCGAGGCCCCCGACACGGTGCTGCGCACCACCTTCGACCCGACCCTGCCCGCTGCGGTGGCCGATCCCTATCCCGCCTACGCGGCCCTGCGGTCGGCCGGCGTGGCGGTCAACGAGCGCCTCGACGTGTGGATGCTGACCCGCTTCGACCACGTCAACGAGGCGGCCCGCGCCCACGACGTGCTGTCGTCGGCCGACGGCATCTTCCTGCGCTCGATGGGCGTGCCCTCGCTGATCACCACCGACGAGCCCGAGCACCACCGCCTGCGCACGGTAGTGGCGAAGTCGTTCAGCCCCGGCATCGTCCGCAAGCTCGAGGACCAGGTGCGACGCATCGTCGACCCGCTGGCCGCGCAGGTGCGCGACGGCGCCGACGTCGACCTGATGCGGGACTTCGCGGTGCCGCTGCCGATCATGATGATCGCCCAGCTCGTCGGCATCCCCGACGAGCGCTGGCAGGACTTCCGCGCATGGTCGCTCGACCTCGCGAAGATCTTCTCGCCGCGCACCTACCTCGAGGTCTTCAGCGTGCTGGGCAGGTCCGTGCCGGTGATGGTCAAGCTCGAGGACCTGGTGCACACCGAGATGCTGCGCCGGCGCAGCGATCCCCGCGACGACGTCCTGACCGTGCTGCAGCAGGGCGTGGACGACGGCGAGATCACCCGCATGCACGCCTACCTGTTCGTCATGCTGCTGATCGTGGCGGGCAACGACACCACCACGAACCTGCTGGGTCTCGTGGGCGACCAGCTCGCGCGCGACCCGGAGCTCTACGCCCGGGTCCGCGAGGACCGTTCGCTGGTGCCCGGCCTCGTGGAGGAGGGCCTGCGCTGGGGGACGCCGCTGCAGTGGGTGAGCCGCGTCGCCCTCGAGCCCTACGAGGTGGGCGGCCACGTGATCCCCGCCGGTTCGCGGGTGGTGCTCTTCTTCGGCGCCGCCAATCGCGACGCCGACCGCTTCCCCGACCCCGACGTCTTCGACCCCACCCGGACGACGAACGGCCAGCTCGGCTTCGGCGTCGGCCCGCACTTCTGCCTGGGTGCCCACCTGGCCCGGCTGGAGGCGCGCATCGCCCTCGACACGCTGCTCGACCAGGTGCCGGCGCTCGAACCCGCCGGCCCTCTGACGTGGTCGACCAACCCGTCGCTGCGCGGCCCGAACACGGTGCCCGTGCGCCGTCCGCGGTGACGGCGGTCGCACGATGACCTCAGCCGCTTCGAAGGAGAAGACCATGCACCCCACCCCCGCCCGCCCGCGCTCGCCCCGCGTCGTCGTCGTCGGGTCCGGTATGTCGGGCCTGTGCGCCGTGCACTACCTGCGCGAGGCCGGGGTCGACGACATCACCGTGCTCGAGAAGCGCGGGAGCATCGGCGGCACCTGGCGCGACAACACCTACCCCGGGCTGGCGTGCGACGTGCCGTCGCGCTTCTACCAGTTCACGTTCGCCACCAACCCCGACTGGTCGCACCTGTTCTCGCCGGGGGCGGAGATCGCGGCCTACTTCGAGAAGGTCGCCGACGACCTCGACCTGCGCCGTCACGTGCGCTTCGGGCAGGAGGTCACCTCGATCGAGCGGGTCGACGGCGAGTGGGTCGTGCGCACCGCGGCGGGTGGGGAGTGGCGTGCCGACTTCGTGCTCAGCGCCGCCGGGGTGCTGCACCACCCGCACGTGCCCGACATCGCGGGCGCCGAGGAGTTCGAGGGCGCGCTGTTCCACTCGGCGCGGTGGGACCACGACGTGCCCCTCGAGGGCGCGCGCGTCGGCATCATCGGCAGCGGCTCCACGGGCGTGCAGATCACGACCGCGCTGTCGACGGTGGCGTCGAAGGTGAGCGTCTTCCAGCGCTCGCCGCACTGGGTGGTGACCCTGCCCAACCCCGCCTACCCGCGGCTGCTGAAGGCGGCGCACCGCCGCCTGAGCGCCCTCGACCACGGCGGCTACCTGGCCTACCGCACCGCGATGGAGCTCTTCGCCCAGGCGTTGGTGCAGGACGGCGTCCGTCGTCGCGCGATCGAGCTGCTGTGCCGCAGCAGCCTCGCGATGGTGCGCGACCGGGACCTGCGGGCCAAGCTGACGCCGGACTACCAGCCGGGCTGTCGCCGCCTGGTGATGTCGCCGGGCTACTTCAAGGCCGTGCAGCGCGACACCGTCGACGTCGTCACCGACGCCATCGAGCGGATCACGCCCACCGGTGTGCGCACCGCCGACGGCGAGGAGCACGACCTCGACGTCCTGGTGCTCGCCACCGGCTTCGACGCCCACGCCTTCATCCGACCGGCGTCGGTGGTCGGCGACGGCGGTCGCACGCTCGACGACGTCTGGGCCGACGGCCCCAAGGCCTACTACGGCGTCGCGGTGCCCGGCCTGGCGAACCTGTTCATGCTGATGGGCCCGCACAGCCCGGTGGGCAACTACTCGCTCACCGCCATCGCGGAGTCCCAGGCGGCCTTCGTCGCGGGCTGGATCGAGCGGTGGGCGGCCGGGGAGTTCGACACCGTCGAGGTGAGCCAGGAGGCCTACGAGGAGCACCAGCGCGCCATGAACGCCGCGATGCCGGGCACGGTGTGGGCCAGCGGCTGCACCAGCTGGTACCTCGGCAAGGACGGCCTGCCCGAGCTGTGGCCGTGGACGCCGGACCGCTACCGCAAGGCGATGCGCGCCCCCGTGGAGGAGCACTGGGTGCTCGACGCGCCGGTCGTCGCGCCCGCCCCGAAGCAGGTCGGCTCCCGCCGGCGCAAGGACGTCGCCCCGGCCTGACCAGGCCGGTGCGCACGCGCAGAGGCGCCCACCCCGTGGAGGAGGTGGGCGCCTCGTCGCCTCCGGGCCGTGCTCAGCCGTGCTGCGTGGCGAGCGCGTCCGGGTCGCCGTAGACGAGCTCCTCCTGCGGGAGGGCGCGGCTCGCGTTGAGCCGCGGCTCCGGGATGCGGCGGTAGGCCCGGGCGGTGAGCCGGTCCATCGGCCCCCGTAGCAGGGTGGAGAGCGCGCCGACGACGAACAGCGGCCGCCAGGCACCGATGCGGGGCCGGTGCACGATGGAGTGCGCGACGCCGCGGGCGGCGTCGTCGGCCGACTGGCTCGGCAGTCGGGTGAGCAGGTTGTCGGAGGCGCTCATCTTGGTGCGGGCGCTACCCAGGTAGTGGGTGGTCACGCGGACGCCGTCGACCTCGATCTCGGAGGCGACGCAGCGCAGCCACCAGTCGAAGGCCGCCTTGCTCGCGAGGTAGAGGCTCCAGCGCGGGGTGGCGGGCATCAGCATGCCCAGGGTCGAGACGTTGACGATGTGCCCCTCGCCGCGGGCACGCATGTAGGGCAGCAGCGCCATCGTGAGCCGCACCGGACCGACGTAGTTGGCCGCCAGGGTGGCGTTGAGGTCCTTGGGTCGCCGGGCGGAGCGCTCCACGCTGCGGTTCAGCGACTTGCCCGCGTTGTGCACCAGGACGTCGACCCTGCCGTGGTCGCGCAGCACCGCCGCAGCGAACGCCCGCACCTGCTCGTCGTCGCCGAGGTCGACGCGGTGGGTGTCGACGAGCCCGCCGCGGGCGCGGATGCCGACGGCCACCTCCTCGAGCAGGTCGGCGCTGCGGGCGCAGATGACGACCTGGGCGCCCGCGTCGGCGCACTGCGCGGCGAGCGCGGCTCCGACGCCGCTCGAGGCCCCGGTGATCACCACGACCTTGCCGCGCACCGCCCGCGCCAGCAGGTCGGGACGACGCAGCGTGCGCGTCGAGGTGAAGCGGCCGGCGAGGTGCATCCAGCGGGACTCGTGGCGGGCGACGAGGTCGGGTGCCCAGCCCTGCGGCAGGGCGGCGGCGTCGTCGGCCGAGTTGGGCGAAGGAGTGGGCATGCGCGCGACCCTAGGCAGGGCCGGGGGATCGCACCAGGGTGCGATCGGTCGCGACCCTCGCACTTTGGGCCACGGCCACGGCCCGCCGAGGCTCAGCCGTCCTCGGCGCCGTCACGCCGGTAGGCGCTCGGTGCGTCGCCGGTCCAGCGTCGGAAGGCCCGGGTGAACGCGCTCGGCTCGGAGAAGCCCAGCCGGGCGGAGAGGTCGGCGATCGACTCGGTGCCGTCGACCAGGCTGGTGACGGCGACGTCGCGACGCACGTCGTCGCTGATCGCCCGGAACGACGTGCCCTCCTCGGCCAGGCGGCGCCGCAGCGTCTGCGGGCTCATCGTGAGCCGCGTGGCGGCGTCGCGCGCGTCCGGCCAGGTGCCGCTCGCGATGGCGGTCTCGACATAGCGGCGCACCTAGGCGCTGAGAGTGACCTCGCGGCGCGGCCGCTCCAGGAACCAGCGCGGCGCATGGGCCACCATCTCCTCGATCTCGGCGTCGGTGCGCACGAAGGGCCGCTTCAGCAGGTCGGCGTCGAAGACGAGCGCGGCGCGGTCGGCGTCGAACACCAGGGGGGCGTCGAACATCATCGCGAGCGTCTCGTCGTGGGCGCGGGGGAACGGCAGCTCCACCCGTCTCGCCACGACCGCGGCTCCGACGGCCCAGCAGATGAGCCGGTGCCCCGCCGCGAGACCGGTGAGCAGCGCGATGGTCGCCATGTCGTCGTCGAGCACCGTCGGGGCCCGCAGGCGGGCCTCCCCGTCGGCGACGTCGAGGTCGAAGCCGAGGGCGGGGAAGGCCCGGACGAAACCCTGCAGCCGCGCCAGCGCATCGCCGAGATCGCGGGCACCGGCGATGCCGAAGAGCAGCAGGCGGAAGGTGCCGCGCGGCAGCGGGTGCGGGCCCAGGCCGAGCAGCTCGTCGTCGGTGCGGTCCCAGAGCGAGCGCAGGGTCCGCACCAGCTGCTCCTCGGTCACGCGGGCGCGTCCCTCGGCCATCAGCAGGGGCGATACGCCGGCCTCCTCGAGCAGGGCGTTGACGTCCCAGCCCATGCGCAGCGCGACCGACACGACCGCCTGCACCATGTCGATCGGCAGGGTCCGCTCGGCCATGCGGCGCACCGTACCAGGGCTCTCGAGGTGCCCCGGCGTGAGCGTTTCGGTCAAGCACAACGGGCTCCGCTGTCGTCGCCGCGGGGCCGCGATGCTTCCTACGGTCCTCCTATCAGCGCCAACGAGGAGGCCACGTGAGCAGCAAGCAGAAGAACCGGGTCTTCGTGATCGGCGTCGGGATGACGAAGTTCGAGAAGCCCGGCCGACGCGAGGACTGGGACTACCCCCAGATGGCCAAGGAATCGGGCACCAAGGCGCTCGAGGACGCGGGCATCACCTACGACCAGGTCGAGCAGGCCTTCGTCGGCTACGTGTACGGCGAGAGCTGCGCTGGCCACCGGGCGGTCTACGAGCTGGGCATGACCGGCATCCCGGTCTTCAACGTCAACAGCAACTGCTCGACCGGCTCGAGCGCGCTGTACCTGGCCGCGAACGCGATCCGCTCGGGCGAGAGCGACGTGACCCTCGCGCTCGGCTTCGAGAAGATGAACCCGGGCTCGCTCGGCGTCACCTTCGACGACCGCGAGCAGCCGAACGGCAAGCACTTCCTGATGCTCGCCGAGATCAGTGAGGTCCGCTTCCCGCCCGCGCCGTGGATGTTCGGTGCCGCCGGTCGCGAGCACATGCAGAAGTACGGCACGACGCTCGAGCACTTCGCCAAGATCGGCTACAAGAACCACAAGCACTCGGTGAACAACCCGTACGCGCAGTTCCAGGACGCGTACACGCTCGACGACATCATGAACTCGCCGATGATCTACGAGCCGCTCACCAAGCTGCAGTGCTCGCCGACCTCCGACGGCTCCGGCGCCGCGATCCTCGCGAGCGAGGACTTCGTCGAGAAGCACGGCCTCGCCGAGCAGGCGGTCGAGATCGTCGGCCAGGGCATCGCCACCGACTTCGAGTCGACCTTCGACGGCACGGCCGCGAACATCATCGGCTACGACATGAACGTCGCCGCGTCGCGGCAGGCCTACGAGCGCGCCGGCCTGGGGCCCGAGGACATCCAGGTCATCGAGCTGCACGACTGCTTCTCCGCCAACGAGCTGCTGCTCTACGAAGCCCTCGGCCTGTGCGCCCCGGGCGAGGCGGGCAAGCTGCTCGACAACGACGACACCACCTACGGCGGCCGCTGGGTCGTCAACCCCTCCGGCGGCCTCATCTCCAAGGGCCACCCGCTGGGTGCCACCGGTCTCGCGCAGTGCGCCGAGCTCACCTGGCAGCTGCGCGGCACCGCCGACAAGCGCCAGGTCGACGGCGTCACCGCCGCCATGCAGCACAACATCGGCATCGGCGGCACGGCCGTCGTCTCGATCTACCAGCGCGCCGACCGCTGACCACCCGCCGCCCCGCGGCACCCACCCATCACCCTCGTCCCCGGCACCGTTCGGGGACCCCTCGAAAGGAACCCGTCATGGGCCAGATCACCACCAAGCGCACCCTCCCCGCCTCCCCCGAGAAGATCTGGGAGAAGATCGCCGACGTCGCCGGCTGGGACCAGTGGCTCACCATCCACGCCGGGTGGCTCGAGGCGCCGCCGGCCGAGATCACCGTCGGCACCCGCCTGGTCGAGAAGGTCGTCATGCTCGGCATGGCCAACAAGCTCGAGTGGACCGTCGAGGAGATCATCCCGGAGCAGCGCATGACCATCGCCGGCACCGGCATGGCCGGCGTGAAGGCGCTGTTCAAGTTCAGCATCGCCCCCGCGGCCGACGGTGGCACCGAGGTCGACATCGACGCCTCGTTCTCGGGCTCGCTCGTCGTGGGCGCCCTGGCCAAGGCCGTCGAGAAGGACGCCCTGAAGAACCTCAACGACAGCCTCGACAAGCTGGCCTCCCTGGCATGAGCGACCTGCGTTTCGACGACGCCGGCATCGGCGTCTGGACCGAGCCGACCAAGTTCGAGGTCACGGCCGAGCGGATCGCCGCGTACGCCGAGGCCACGAACGACCCCATCGCCGCGCACCGCGCCGGCGAGGTCGCCAACCCCGTCTTCGCGATCGTGCCGGTGTTCGAGTCGCTGCTCGAGCCCGTCATCGAGGTCGTGCCCACGGGGCTGTTCGGCCTCGTGGTGCACGGCGAGCAGGAGTTCGTCTTCCACCGGGCGATCCGCCCGGGCGACCTCCTGAGCGCCCGCGGCCGGGTGGTCGGCTACGAGAACCTGCCCAACGGCACCCGCGTGATCGTGCACCTCGAGTGCCGCGACGAGCACGACTCCCTCGTCAACGAGCAGATCGTGACCTGCTTCATCCGGGGCCACGACGAAGGTCGCTCGGTCGGGGAGAAGGCGCCCGACCACAAGCTCGACCCCGCCCTGCGCGACACCGAGCCGACCGCCGTCGCCCACGCCCACGTGGACGACGACCAGACCTACCGCTACTCGGAGGCCTCGGGCGACCCGATGCCGATCCACCTCGATGAGCAGGTCGCGAAGGACTCCGGCCTGCCGGGCATCATCGCGCACGGCCTGTGCTCGATGGCGATGGCGGCCTGGGGCGTGCTCGAGCAGGTCGGCGACTCCGACACCACGAAGCTGCGCCGGCTGGCGATCCGCTTCTCGAAGATGGTCTTCCCCGGGGAGGACCTCACCACCCGCATCTGGCAGACCGCCCAGGACGCCGACAGCACCACCTACGCCTTCGAGACCTACGTCGGCGACAAGGTCGTGCTCACCGACGGCCTGGCCGAGATCGTGCGCTGACGCGCACCTGCCGCCTCTCTCCAACCCACCCACTCCACGGAGGTTCCCTGATGGGACAGCTCGACGGGCGCGTCGCCCTGATCACCGGTGCCGGTCGCGGCATCGGCCGCGAGCACGCTCTGCTCTTCGCCCGCGAGGGCGCCAAGGTCGTCATCAACGACCTCGGCGGCACCAACGACGGCGCCGGCTCCGACGTCGGTCCGGCGCAGCAGGTCGTCGACGAGATCGTCGCCCTCGGCGGCGAGGCCGTCGCCAACACCGACAACATCGCCACCTGGGACGGCGCCCGGGCCCTCGTCGAGCAGGCGGTCGACCACTTCGGTCGCCTCGACGTGGTCGTCAACAACGCCGGCATCCTGCGCGACGGCTTCATCCCGACGATGGAGGAGTCGCAGTGGGACTCCGTCGTCCAGGTGCACCTCAAGGGTCACTTCTCGGTGCTGCGCCACGCCTCCGCCTACTGGAAGGCGGAGACCAAGGCCGGTCGGACGCCGAACGCGTCGGTGCTCAACACGGCGTCCGGCTCGGGTGTGACCCTGCCCAACGCGGGTCAGGCCAACTACGGTGCCGCGAAGGCGGCCATCGCGGCCCTCACCCTGGTGGCGGCCGACGAGCTGGAGCGTTACGGCGTGCGCGCCAACGCGATCGCGCCGGTCGCCCGGACCCGCCTCACCGAGGCCACCCCGGGCTTCGGCGACATCATGCGCTCGACCATCGAGGAGGGCGTGATCGATCCCTTCCACCCGGCCAACATCTCGCCGCTGGTGGCCTACCTCTCCACCGCCGACTGCCCGATCACCGGCCAGGTGTACGCGGTGCAGGGCGGCTCGATCCAGCGGCTGCAGGGCTGGACGGCGATCGACCTCGTCGAGACCGACGACCCGTGGACCATCGACGCGGTGCGCGACGGCATCGAGAAGTGGGGCCACTGATGATCGCGTGGTCCGAGACCGACGAGGCGATGCGCGAGGCCGCGCGGGACTTCATCGACAAGGAGATCCGCCCGAACCTCGACCGGCTCGAGACCGGTGAGCTGCCGCCGTACGACATCATCCGCGCCTTCTGGTCGGCGTTCGGCATCGACGTCATGGCCGGCGAGGCCCTCGAGCAGTACTTCGCGGGGCTGCGCCGCCGCGAGGAGCGCAAGGCCTCGGGCGAGCCCAAGCCGGAGCGTTCGAAGGACGCGTCCGCCGGTGTCGGCGGCCTGCAGGGCGCCGAGGGCATGGCGGCGGCGGTGATCACGGAGCTGGCCGGCGTCAGCCTCGGCACGGTGGCCTCGATCGGCGTCTCGCTCGGCCTGTGCGCCGCGACCATCGCCAAGAAGGGCACGCTGGCCCAGCAGGAGCGGTGGCTGCCGAAGCTCGCCACGTTCGAGCACATCGGTGCGTGGGCGATCACCGAGCCGGACGCCGGTTCGGACGCCTTCGGCGGCATGCAGACCTACGTCAAGCGCGACGGCGACGAGTACGTGCTCAACGGTCGCAAGACCTTCATCACCAACGGCCCCTACGCCGACACGGTGGTGGTCTACGCCAAGCTCGACGAGGGCGACGGCGCCGACAAGCGCCGCCGCAAGGTGCTCGCCTTCGTGCTCGACAAGGGCATGGAGGGCTTCACCCAGGCCACGCCGTTCAAGAAGATGGGCATGATGAGCTCCCCGACGGGTGAGCTGTTCTTCGACAACGTGCGCCTCGGACGCGACCGGCTGCTCGGTGAGACCGAGGGCACCGCCGGCGACGGCGGGGCCAAGGCCGAGGTGCGCGACGCGTTCGCGGGCGAGCGGGTCGGTGTCGCGATCCTGGCCTTGGGCATCATCAACGAATGCCACCGGCTCAGCCTCGACTATGCGCGCAACCGCACGCTGTGGGGCAACCCGATCGGCGACTTCCAACTGGTCCAGCTCAAGCTGGCCAAGATGGAGGTCGCGCGGATCAACGTGCAGAACATGGTCTTCTCGACCCTGGAGCACGTGCGTGCCGGCAAGATGCCGAACCTCGCGGAGGCCTCGGCGATCAAGCTGTACTCCTCCGAGGCCGCCACCGAGGTGGCCATGGAGGCCGTGCAGCTCTTCGGCGGCAACGGCTACATGGCGGAGTACCGGGTGGAGCAGTTGGCGCGTGACGCCAAGTCGCTGATGATCTACGCCGGCTCCAACGAGATCCAGGTGACCCATGTCGCCAAGGGCCTGCTCGCAGGCTGACGTGACACCTCACCGAGCCCGGTACGCCGGCTGGACGACGCGTCGCTGGGAGGCGCTGGGGGGCACTCCCCGCGTGGTGCTGCTGCACGGCTTCACCGACAGCGGCCAGAGTTGGTCCGGCGTGCTGGAGGCCCTGGCGCGGTCGGGGAGGTCGGCCGTCGCGGTCGACCTCCCCGGCTTCGGGTCCGCCGACGCCCTCGCGCCGGGGCCGATCCTCCCGCAGCTCGACCGGTTCGTCGCCGACCTCGTCACCCGCGAGGCCGCTGACGGACCGGTCGTGCTCGTCGGCAACTCCCTCGGCGCCCTCGCCGCGCTGCGGGCGGCGTCCACCGACCTGCCCCTCGCCGGCGTCGTCCTGATCTCGGAGCCCTCCTGCGGAGACCGTGCGCTGATCCGACTCTTCCGGCGTCGTCGGATCGGCCCCCTGGCCCTGCTCGGCCTCCCGCTGCCGCTCCCGCGGCCGCTGGTGCGCCGTGCCATGGTCGCGGCCGCCGCGGTGGCGGTGGGTCGGGGGCCCACCGATCGTGACGCCCCTCGGCGCATCGCCGACTTCGTCGTGAGCCGCGGCGGTCCGTCGTGGGCGCTGCGCACGGCCCGCCAACTGGCGCTGGAGAGTATCGACTGCCACGACTTCGACGCCGTGCGCTGCCCGGTGCTGGTGGCTCACGGCGCGCGCGACCTGATCATCCCGGTCAACTCGGCCGAGTACGTCCACGCCCGGATCCCGCACAGCGTGCTCGACGTGCGTCGGCACTGGGGGCACTGCCCGCAGATCGCGTTCCCCGAGGAGGTGGCCGCTGCCGTGCTGGCCTTCACCGACCAGCAGGTGCGGCGCACGGCCTGACAGGGCGGCCCGACCCGATCCGTGGGGCGGTTCGGGCCGTCAGGTCCCCGTGCCCTGGCGGGCGAAGGTGCCGGGACTGACGCCCTTCCACGCCTTGAACGACCGCGTGAAGCTGGACGCCCCGCCGTAGCCCAGACGGTCGGCCACCTGCTCGACCGTCAGGCCGGAGCGGAGCAGTTCCTCGGCGAGCAGCCCCCAGGTCTCCTGGGCGAGTTCGCGGTAGGTGGTGCCCTCCTCGGCCAGCCGCCGACGCAGGGTTCGGAGGCTGACGTGCAGCGTCGCCGCGACCTCGGCCTGGTCGGTCGTCACCCGCCCGCGAGCCAACACCTCGCGCACCTCGGCGGCGAAGCCGCTGCGGCGGCGCCGTCGGGTGAGCAGCTCCGCGCAGGCCCGCTCGGCGTCGGCGGCTGCGCGGGCCGATGCCGACGGGATCGGCAGGTCCAGCAGCGCGGGATGGAAGCCGAGCCAGCACTCGCCGGTGCCCCACTCGGGCTCGACGCCGAGCAGGTCGACGTAGCGCTGCAGGTGCTGCTCGTCGGTGGGGCGCGCGTACGGCAGCCGGGCCGAACTCGCCGGAAGCCCGGGCAGACCCGTCAGGGCCAGGAAGACCGCGCTGGCGGCCTGCAGGTCGCGTTCGATGAGGAATCGTACGAGGCGGGCGGGCAGGTCGTCCGGGTTGAGGTGCATGCGGCCCTCATCGCCCGCGATCACGAAGGCCGGGCGCAGGAAGCTGTAGGTGAGCTCGGCGTACCGGGTGCCGATCTCCAGCGCCACCCGCAGGTCGCGGCTGTTGATCACCGCGTACGTCCAGATCCCGTGCAGACCGAAGTGGTAGCGCTCGCCGGCGATGAAGCCGAGGTCGGGGACGTCGACCTGGGCCACGAGGTTGTCGATCAGCCGCAGCTCCTGGTCAGCGTCGATCTCCGCGGCCGGGTCGTGCAGCTGCACCAGGTCGAGCCCGGTGTCGCGCAGGAGGTCCTCGCTCCGCACGCCTTGCTCGACACCGAGCGCGACCAGCAGCGCGGCGCTCGCGGTGGGTCGGCGCTGGTGCCAGCGGTTCGTGCTGATCGAGGCCTGGTCGTCGTCGTCCATGTCGGGCCCATTCTCGCGCGTGAGGTCCCGTCGCGCAGGTAGGACGCCCCCGGTGGACGGGGTCCCGGCCGCGACAGGTGGCCGAAAACGAGAGGCACGTGGCCCGCGAAGCGATGGTCGTCACACCCTGCTGCTTCCTACCGTTCGGCCCATGGTGCGAAGTGATGCCCTCGACCGGGCGGCCGCGATCCCGGTCACCGCCCCCGGCACGGGGGAGACCATCGGGACGGTCCCGAGCCTGGCCGCGGCCGACGTCGGCGCCGCGGTGGACGGGTTGCGCGGTGCCCAGCCGACCTGGGAGGCGCTCGGGCCCGTAGGTCGCGCCACCTGGCTGCGCCGATGGGCCGACTGGCTATGGGACCACCAGGAGGAGATCCTCGCGCTGCTGCAGGCCGAGACCGGCAAGCCGCGCATCGAGGCCAGCCTCGAGTTCGGCATGGCGATGGACCTGCTGAACTACTACGCCAAGCGCGCGCCCCGCTTCCTCGCGCCCGACCGGCCGCTGCCGCACAGCGTGCTCACCTCCAGCCGCCGGCTGCGCACCGTGCAGCGGCCCTATCCCGTCGTGGGCGTCATCGTGCCCTGGAACTTCCCCGTCGGCCTCGGCCTCTTCGATGCCGTGCCCGCGCTGCTCGCCGGAGCGGCCGTCGTCCTCAAGCCGTCGGAGTTCACGCCGCTGGCCGTGCAGCGCGTCGCCGCGGGCTGGCGTGAGATCGGCGCGCCCGCCGTGCTCACCACGGTGACCGGCCTCGCCGAGGTGGGCGAGGCCGTCGTCGACACCGTCGACTACGTGCAGTTCACCGGCTCCACGCGCACGGGTCGCCTCGTCGCCGCGCGCGCCGCGGCCCGGCCCGTCCCGTGCGGTCTCGAGCTCGGCGGCAAGGATCCGGCCCTCGTGCTCGCCGACGCCGACGTCGACCTGGCCGCTCGCGGTGTCGTGTTCGGCGCCCTCGGCAACCTCGGCCAGATGTGCACCTCCATCGAGCGCGTCTACGTCGAGGACGCTGTGCACGACGCCTTCGTCGCGCGTGTGGTCGAGCTCGTGGGCGGGCTCCGTCAGACGGCCGACACCGGGCACGGCACCGACCTCGGGGCCATGACCACCGCCGGCCAGGCCGACCTCGTCATGGCCCACCTCGAGGACGCCGTCGCGAAGGGCGCGCGGGTCGTCGCCGGAGGCGGCCGCGAGGGCCGCTACGTGCGCCCGACCGTGCTGGTCGACGTCGACCACACCATGGAGGTGATGACCGAGGAGACCTTCGGCCCGGTCATCCCGATCATGCGCGTCCCGGACGTCGACGCGGCGGTGCGTCTGGCCAACGACTCGCTCTACGGGCTGTCGGCCTCGGTGTGGACCCGCGACGTCGCCGCCGGCGAACGGGTGGCGGCCCGCCTCGAGGTCGGCGCCGTCGACATCAACGACGTCAACATGCACCTCGCGTGCTTCCCGGTGCCCCAGGCGGGCTGGAAGTCCTCCGGTGTCGGTGGTCGCCTGGGGGGCGCGTCGGGTGTGCGCAAGTTCTGCCGGCCGCAGGTGATCACGACCTCGCGCGTGCACCAGCCGCTGGTCAGCCGTCTGGCCTGGCACCCCTACGTGCCGGCGAAGGCGATCCTCATCGAGCGCTCCCTGCGGGCGCTGGGCGCCCGCGGGGCCCGGCGTGTGAAGGCGGGCGCGCGATGAGCGGCCTGCTGGGGCTGCCGGCCCGCGCGGCCCACCGTGTCGTCGACGAGGCTGCGTACGCGCGTGCGGCGTGGCGCGCCGGCATGCTGGGCGTCGACCCGCCGCCCGCCCTGGCGCGTATCGTCGCGGGCCTCCTGCGCCACGGCCCCGTGGGCGGCCTGCTCTCGCTCGCCGCGGCGCGCTACGGCGACGGTGCGGCGATCGTCGACGAGCGCGGCCGGCTGACCTACGTCGAGCTCGACCGCCGGGCCAACGCGGTGGCCAACGGGTGGCGTGCCGCCGGGCTGCGGCCCGGTGACGGCGTCGCGGTGCTCGCCCGCAACCACCGCGGGTTCCTCGAGGCCGTCTTCGCCGCCGCCCGCTGCGGCGCGCGCATCGTGCTGCTCAACACCGACTTCGCCGGTCCGCAGCTGGTGGAGGTCTGCGGCCGCGAGGGCGTCGACCTGCTCGTCCACGACGATGAGTACACGGCCCTGCTCACCGGCGTCGAGCCCCGGCTCGGCCGCGTGCTGTCGTGGGTCGACGGCCCCGACCCGGCGGCTGCCGCCGAGGTCACCTCCCTCGACCGGCTGGTCGCGAGCTTCCCGACGTCGTCGCCGCCGCGTCCCGGCACCCACGCCAAGCTCGTGCTGCTCACCAGCGGCACCACCGGCACCCCCAAGGGAGCGCCGCGCAAGGAGCCTCTGTCGCTGGCCCCCTTCGGCGTGCAGCTCGAGCGCATCCCGTTCCGCGGTCGCGGGGTCACCGCCATCCCCGCACCGATGTTCCACACCCTGGGCTTCGCCCACGCCATGCTCGCCCTGGCCCTGGGCTGCACGATCGTCACTCGTCGCCGCTTCGACGCCGAGGCGCTGCTCGACGACATCGAGACCCACCGCGTCACCGCCCTGATCGCCGTGCCGATCATGGTGCAGCGGTTGCTGGAGGCCGAGGAGGCCGGCGGTCGTCGCCGCGACCTGTCCTCCCTGCAGGTGGTCTTCGTGGCCGGCTCGCAGCTCGGCGCCGCCCTGGCCACCCGGATCCTCGATCGCGTCGGGCCGGTGCTCTACAACCTCTACGGCTCCACCGAGGTCGCCTACGCCACCATCGCCGGCCCCGACGACCTGCGCGCCGCGCCTGCCTGTGTGGGCCGTCCGCTGCGCGGCACGACGGTGCGACTGCTCGACGACGACGGGCGGGAGGTTCCGCAGGGCGCCACGGGCCGCATCTTCGTCGGCAACGGCATGCAGTTCGACGGCTACACCGGCGGTGGCACCAAGGAGATGGTCGGCGGGCTGATGAGCTCCGGCGACGTCGGCCACTTCGACGCCGAGGGTCGCCTGCATGTCGACGGTCGCGACGACGACATGATCGTCTCCGGCGGCGAGAACGTCTTCCCCGGCGAGGTCGAGGAGTTGCTGGCCCGCCGCGCCGAGGTCGGCGAGGTGTCGGTCATCGGCGTCCCCGACGTGACCTACGGCCACCGGCTGGTCGCCTTCGTCGTGCCCGCCCCCGGCGAGAAGGTCGACGGCGAGGCACTGCGCCTCTTCGTGCGCGAGAACCTCGCGCGCTACAAGGTGCCGCGCGAGATCCGGGTCATCGACGCGATGCCCCGCAACCCCACCGGGAAGGTGCTCAAGCGGGCGCTCCGGGACCTGGCAGCAGAGGAGATGGCCGGATGACGAACCACCGAGGGATCCGGGATCTGTCGGGCCGCACCGTCGTCGTCACCGGTGGCGGGCGCGGTATCGGCGCCGCGATGGCGCGCGCCTTCAGCGAGCGCGGGGCCCGTGTCGCCATCGGCGACCTCGACGGCGACCTCGCCGCCGCCACCGCCGCCTCCCTGGGGGGCGGGGCCATCGGCCGCCGCGTCGACGTGACCGACCGCGCCGCCTTCGCCTCTTTCCTCGACGACGTCGAGGACACGCTCGGCCCGCTCGCGGTGCTCGTGAACAACGCCGGGATCATGGTGGTCGACTCCTTCCTCGACGAGGACCCCGACCGCGCCGACCTGCAGATCGCGCTCAACCTCACCGCCGTCGTGCACGGTTCGCGCGAGGGCGCGCGCCGCATGAGGGCGCACGGCGGCGGCCACATCGTCAACGTCGCCTCGGCCGCGGGCCGCATGGGCTTCGTGGGCGTCTCCACCTACTGCGCCACCAAGTTCGGCGTCCACGGCCTGAGCGAGGCGCTGCGCCGCGAGCTGCACGGCACCGGCGTGTCGGTGTCGTGCGTGATGCCCGGCCTCGTGGCCACCGAGCTGATCTCCGGCGTCGACTCCCACCCCCTGCTGCCCACAGTGACGCCCGAGTACGTCGCGGTCCGCGTGGTCCGGGCGGTCGAGCGCGGCCGCTTCGCCGTGTTCGCCCCGCGCGTCATGCCGGCCTTCGTCGCGGCCAACGCCCTGCTCCCGGGCCGGGCCATGGACGTCGTCATGCGGGTGATGGGCGGCGACACGCTGATGATGCGCGGCGCTCACTCGCCCGCTCGGCGTGCCTACGACGAGCGCACCGGTGCGCGCCCCGCCGTGACCGAGGAGGTCGCGTCGTCGGCGGACGACGCGCCCACGCGCGCCCAGCAGACGGTGTGAACGACCGCCTGCCCGTTCAGCGCGAGAGCCGGGGCGCCATCGCCCCCGAGTTTCTCGGCGCTGCCCGATGGGCGATCGGCACCGCGGTGCGCTCCACCGCGCTCGTCGCCGGCTGGTACGAGCGGCAGGCCCTGGGGCTCCTGCGGGCCCGCATGGACGCCGTCGCCCCGCCCCGTCCGCTCGGGCCCTCGGCCGCCGTCGCCGAGATCGGCGCGGCGGAGCCGGACCTCGGGGTCAAACTGGGCCGGCTGCTGCGCCAGGCGCTCGAGCAGTCGACGACGGAGAGCCGCGAGGTGCTCTACCACCGCGTGCTCGACCAGCTGGTGCCCGACGAGGCGCGCATCCTGGCCTCGCTGTCCGACGGTGGCGCGTCGCCGGTCGTCACCGTGTCGTCACGGGGGCGCGCCGGGGAGCGGGTGCTGGAGAACATGTCGCTGGTGGGCCGCAGCGCGAGCCTGTCGCTGCCGCAGCTGACACCGACCTACGTCGCGCACCTGCTCGCCCTCGGTCTCGTCGAGGTGGGCCCCGAGGACGACGCCCTGGCCACCGACTACGAGGTGCTGCTGGCCGACATCGTCGTGCTGCGCGCGCTCAAGGCCGCCTCCCGCGGAGCCCTCCCGGCGAAGGTCGAACGGGGCGGCCTCCGGCTCTCGCCGCTCGGTGAGGACCTGTGGGTCCATGCCTTCGGAGGTGCGGGATGAGCCCCGCCGCCATCGCCGCGACCGCCCAGGTCGCCGCCGTGCAGACGTGGCCCGAGATCCGGGCCGACGTCTCGCTCAACTGGTACATCTACCTCTCGATGCCGCTGGTCGCGGCCCTGGTCGGCTACGGCACCAAGGTGGTGGCGCTGCAGATGATCTACCGGCCGTTGGAGTTCCGCGGCATCGGACCGATCGGGTGGCAGGGGGTGGTGCCGCGGCGCGCCGGCAAGACCGCCGCCGTCACCCTGGATCTGATCACCGAGCGCTTGCTGCGGCCCGAGGAGCTCCTCGACCGGGTCGACGCCGCCGAGTTGGTCGAGGAGCTGCGCGGTCCCCTGGTCGACCTGGTCGACGAGCTCGCGCGCGACCTGTGCAGCCAACTGCGGCCGGGGCTGTGGGACGCCGTACCCGAGCTCGGACGTCGCGCCGTCGTCGCCAGGGTGCAGCGCTCGGCACCGCGGGTCGTCGATCGCCTGCTCGCCGACATGCGCACCGATCTCAGCCGCTACATCGACATCCAGTACCTCGCGGTCAACATCCTCGTGCGCAACAAGCAGCAGCTCAACGACCTGGTGCGAGGCATCGGGCGCGCGCCCCTGCGCTTCATCCGACGCAGCGGCATCTACTTCGGCCTCGCCATCGGCACCGTGCAGATGGTGGCCTGGGGCGTGCTCCACGAGCCGTGGATCATGCCGGCGTTCGGCCTGTTCGTCGGGTTCGCCAGCGACTGGCTCGCCCTCAACCTCATCTTCATGCCGCGCGAGCAGCGCCTGCTGTTCGGGCGGGTGCCCGTGCAGGGGGTGATCCCAGCACGGCGCGAGCAGATCACCCGCGACTACGCGCGGATCATCGCCCGCGACATCCTGTCGCCCGACGTGCTGCTCGACGGCCTCCTGCACGGTCCGACGTCCGACCGCCTCTTCGCGGCCCTCGACCGCGAGATCTCCGAGGCTGTCGACGACGAGCTCGGTCTGGCCCGTCCGGCCCTGGCCTTGGCCATCGGGACGCAGCGCTATCGCGACCTGAAGGTCGTGGTGGTCGAGCGGCTCGTCGACCATCTGCCGGGCGCCCTCGACTCCGCCCGCGACTACGCCGAGCGGACCCTCGGGCTCGAGGAGCTCATCGTCGAGAAGCTGGACCTGCTGACCCCCGACGAGTTCGAGGGGATCCTGCGCCCGGTCTTCAAGGACGACGAGCTGCTCATGGTCACCGTTGGCGCCCTGCTGGGGTTCGCCGTCGGTGAGCTGCAAGTGGTGCTCGTGGAGCACCTCAGCCGATGACCCGCGCCCGCGTCGCGCGATGCTAGAAGGGAACCCCGATGAACCGTCACCGCCCGCGCCCCACGGGGGCGATCGCCGTCCTCGCCTCGGGAGCGGCGGCCGCCGCCGACCGAGTGCTGATCGCCGGCTCGCGTCGCAGCGCGGCCTGGGCGCTCTCGCCGAGTGCCTCGTGGCCGACCCGGCGCCATCGCGCCGACCTGCTGACCTGGGCCGCCCCGCCGGCGTCCGGGGTCCGCGTGGAGCGGGGCGCGCTGGCCGGTCGTCCCGCCGAACGCTACGAGCCCTCGCGGTCGCGGCGTCCCGGTACGGTGCTCTACCTGCACGGCGGCGGCTTCACGGTCGGGAGCCCCCGGGGGCACCGGGCGATGGTGAGCCGGTTCGCCGCCGCCGCCGGCATGGTCGTGCACTCGCTCGACTACCGCCTGGCGCCCGAGCATCCCTTCCCTGCGGCCCAGGACGACGTCTGGGAGGCCTACCTGGAGGTGCGGGAGGCGGAGGTGGCCCGAGCGCGCGCGGCGGGGGAGGAGCCCGTCGTCGTGCTCGCCGGCGACTCCGCGGGCGGCGCGCTGTCGCTGACCGCCAGCATCCGGGCGATCACCCGCGCGATGCCCGGCCCCTCGGCGCTCGTGCTCGTGTGTCCTGCCGCCGACATGCGGCCGGAGGCGGGGGCGCAGCGGAGGTTCGGCCCCCGCGAGCCGCTGCTCACCGCGGAGCTGATGGACGTGTTCGCCGACAGCTACGCGGCCGGACACGACCGCTCGGACCCCGAGCTGTCGCCACTGGCGGCGAGCGACGACGTGCTGGCCCAGCTGCCGCCGATCGTGCTCGACTCGTGCGGCGACGACCCCCTGCGCTGGGACGCCGAGCAGCTGGCCGCGCGTCTCGGACCGCTGGGCGTGCCCGTCGACCACGTGCAGCACGCGCGACGTTTCCACGACTTCCACCTGATGGCCGGTCTGGTCCCGCCCGCCGGGCGGGCGCTCGACGCGCTCGGCGTCCGGCTGCGGGCGGCGCTGGCCGCCCCGATCGGCGAGGCGCGCTGAAGCCGTGTCAGGTGCTGTCGGCCGCCGCGGCGGCGAGGCTGTCGCGCAGCGGCAGCAGCACCACCCGGGCGTAGTGGCGCGCCCCGTCGAGCGTGCTCAGGTCGAACACGCTCGACGGCGCGAGCAGGAAGCTGTGGAAGGTGCGCACGATCATCTCGGCGAGCTCGTGGGCGCCCGGGCCGCCGTCGAAGAGGGTCGCGACGTGCTCGCGCGCCATGCGGATGCCGAGCGGGTCGGGGCCGAACACGAAGGGCAGCAGGATCTTCGGGTTGTGCCGCAGCACGGCCGCCAGTGCCGGGTGGTGGGCGAGATCGACGACGGAGGCGGCGAAGACCTCGACCAGGCGGGCGTCGCGGTCGTCGTACCTCTCCGCGTCGGCGCTGGCCCGCGCCAGGATGCGACCGACCTCGTGGCGGACCGCGGCCTCGATGATCGCCGAGCGGCCCGGGAAGTGGAGATAGACCGTGGCGCGCGACACCGAGGCCTTGCTCGCGATCTCGTCGACGGAGATCTTGCGCAGACCCGTCTCGGCGATCCACGACACGGCGGCCTCGATGATCCGCGTCGGCGTGGATTGCTCGCTCACGTGGCGAACACTAGCCGGGACCACTACTAGACGAGTAGACGAAAAGTGTCTAATAATCTACGGACCGCCGCCGGCGGCCATCACGAGGAGGTGCTGGACATGACGATCGCCCCGAGCCCCGCGACCCCGAGCCCTGCGGGCCCGAGCAAGGACCAGGTCGCCGACCGCCTGCTGCGCGGGTCGGCCCGTCGCTCCTACAACGCCCTGGTCGACGTCGACTGGGACGCTCCGCAGAGCCCGGACCTGTACTACCTGCCGCCCGAGACGCTGTCGCTGTACGGCACGCCGCTGTGGGAGGCGATGACCCACCGCGAGCGCGTCGACTATTCGCGCGAGGAGGCCGCGAACCTGCTGTCGCGGGCCGTGTGGTTCGAGAACACCCTCAATCAAGGGCTGTTGCGCGCGATGCTGCACCAGGACCCCACCGACGCCCACGTGCACTACTCGCTCACCGAGATCGGTGACGAGACCCGGCACATGATCATGTTCGGTCGCGCGGTCAAGGCGATCGGCGCCCGCCCCTACCGGCTGAGCCGCCTCGAGGCCGCGGCCGTGCAGGCCTTCCCGCTCGCCTACCGCGGCATCATGCTCTACGTCGCGGCCCTGTGCGGCGAGGAGGTGCTCGACGACGTGCAGCGCAAGGTCGCGCACCACCCCGAGCTCCAGCCGCTGATGCAGCAGGTCATGCAGATCCACGTCACCGAGGAGGCGCGGCACATCCGCTTCGCCCGCGAGGGGGTGCGCCGTCGTATCGCCCATGCCTCGGCGCTCGAGCGCGCCTTCGCCGCCACCGCCAACGGAGGAGCCGGTTTCGTGCTGCAGCAGATGTTCATCAACCGCGAGGTCTACCGCCGCTGCGGCCTGCCGGTGCGCGAGGCGGTCCGCCAGGCCAAGGCCAACGAGCGGGTCGCCGCCGTGCGGCGCCAGTCCTTCGAGAGCCTGCACGGCTTCCTCGTCGAGAACGGTCTGTGCAACCCCGTGTCGACCGCGATGTGGCGCGGCTTCGGGTTCCTCGCGTGAGCGCCCCGTCCGGCGCCGGCGCCGCATCCTCCCCCGACGTGCGGGAGGTGGCCGTGATCGGCGCCGGCTTCGGCGGGCTGTGCGCGGCCATCCGGCTGCGCGAGGCCGGCATCGACGACGTCGTCGTGCTCGAGAAGGCCGACGAGGTCGGTGGCACCTGGCGCGACAACACCTACCCCGGTGCCGCCTGCGACGTCATGTCGCTGCTGTACTCCTTCTCCTTCGCCCCCTCGCAGGCGTTCTCGCGCGGGTACGCCCCGCAGCCGGAGATCCTCGACTACCTCCGTGACGTCGTCGAGCGCCAGGGCCTGCGGCCCTCGATCCGCTTCGGTGCGGAGGTCGTCGGCCTGGCCTTCGACCAGGACGCCGATCAGTGGCGCATCGATCTCGCCGACGGCGACGCCGTGCTCGCCCGCACGGTGGTCTCGGCCACCGGGCCGCTGCACGTTCCGCGGCTGCCCGACATCCCGGGGCGCGAGGAGTTCACGGGCACCGCGTTCCACTCGGCCCGCTGGCGCCACGACATCGATCTCGCGGGTCGCCGGGTGGCGGTCGTCGGCAGCGGCGCGAGCGCGGTGCAGATCGTGCCGGCCGTCGCCGACGTCGCCGCCCACCTCGACGTCTACCAGCGCACACCCAACTGGGTGCTGCCGCGCCCCGATCACCGCGTCCGCGCGGTGGAGCGCGCGGCCTACCGGTTCGTGCCCGGGCTGCAGCGCAGCCTGCGCACCGCGCTCTACCTCGCCCACGAGTCGATCACGGTCGGCTTCCTCGACCCCCGCTACATGGGCCTCCTGCGCTCGGTCGCGCAGCGGCACCTGCGGCGCTCGGTGCCCGACCCGGCGCTGCGCGCACGGCTCACGCCCGACTACGAGATCGGCTGCAAGCGCATCGTGATGTCGAGCGACTACCTGCCCGCCCTCGCCCGCGAGGACGTCGAGCTCGTCACCGACGACGTCGCGGCCATCACTCCCACCGGCATCCGCACCGCGGACGGCACCGAGCGCGAGGTCGACGTCATCGTCTGGGCCACGGGGTTCCACGTCACGGACGCCGCCGCCACCCTGCCCGCCGTCGGGCGCGGCGGCCGGTCGCTGCACGACGTGTGGGCCGACGGTCCCGAGGCCTACCTCGGCGTCGCGGTGCACGGCTTCCCGAACCTCTTCACGGTGATGGGCCCCAACACCGGCGTCGGCAACCAGTCGATCGTGGTGATGATCGAGGCGCAGGTGCGCCACATCGTCGACGTCATCGCCACCGCCCGCCGATGCGGCGCGACCCGCGTGGAGGTCAAGGCGCACGCGCAGGCCGACGAGAACCGCCGCCTCCAGCGCGCGTCGCAGGGCACCGTGTGGACGTCGGGCGGCTGCACCAGCTGGTACCTCGACGACGAGGGTGTCAACCGGGCGGTCTGGCCGGGCACCACGGTGGGCTACCGCCGGCGTCTGCGCCGCGCCGACCTCGCCGACTACGAGATGACCAGCGTCGACGACCGTGAGGACGACGGCGCGTACCACGGGCCGGGCGTCGTGATCTTCGACGACGGCACCGAGGTGCCGGTCGTCGCGCACGTGCTCGCGGTCTACCAGCCCCAGGAGAACACCGTGCGCTGGTCGGGTCGCGTCGAGCACCACCCCGACCTGCGCCGCCTCCACCGCCGCGCCGCGCAGCCCGTGCGGCTCCGCCTCGCCGATCACGACGCCGTCGAGGCGGTGCTCGTGGACGAGGACCCGTGGGGCGGCTCGACGATCACCGGGCTGGGCCAGTCGCCGTACCCGACCGAGGTCGAGCAGGACTTCGCCGAACTCTTCGGCACCGGACAGGAGGCCTGACGTGGCCTACGTGATCACGCAGAACTGCTGCAACGACGCGAGCTGCCTGGCCGCCTGCCCGATCGGGTGCATCCACCCGCGGCCCGACGAGCCCGACTTCGCCACCGCCGAGATGCTCTACATCGACCCGCAGGCCTGCATCGACTGCGGCGCCTGCGCCGACGCCTGCCCCGTGGGGGCGATCAAGGCCGGCGACGCGCTCGCCGAGCGGGACCTGCCCTTCGTCGAGGTGAACGCCGCCTTCTATCGGCGGGTACCGCAGCAGCCCGACTACCGGCCACGGCTCGTGCGCGAGCACGACACCGTCGAGAACCGCCGTATCCGGGTCGCGATCGTCGGGGCCGGACCGGCGGCCTGGTACGCCGCCGACGACCTGCTGCGGCGGGTCCCCGGCGCCGTGGTCGACATGATCGACCGCCGGATCGTGCCCTGGGGCCTGCTGCGCGCCGGCGTCGCCCCCGACCACCACGCCACCAAGGGCGTCGCCGACCGCTGGCGCCAGCCCGACGACGTCGCGGCCCGACTGCGCCTCCACCTCGGGGTCGAGGTCGGCGTCCACGTCAGCCACGGCGAGCTGGAAGCCGGTCACGACGCCGTCGTGTACGCCACCGGCGCGGCTCGGCCCCGCACCCTCGACATCGCTGGCGAGCACCTCGCCGGCGTGGTGTCGGGCGTCGCCCTGGCCGGCTGGTTCAACGGCGACATCGGCGTGCCCGGCCCTGCCGCGGGGGCGCTGCGTCAGAAGCGCGCCGTGGTGGTCGGCAACGGCAATGTCGCGCTGGACGCGGCGCGCCTCCTGCTCACCCCGCCCGAGCGGCTCGTCGCCACCGACATGGGTCCCGAGGCGCTCGCCGCCCTGCACGGCTCGTTGATCCGCGAGGTCGTGGTGCTGGGACGACGCGGCCCCGAGCACGCCGCCTTCACCCTGCCCGAGCTCATCGGCCTCACCCAGGTCGACGGCGTCGACGTCGATGTGGAGGGGCCGGTCGACCGCGAGGCCTCCTCCGATCCGGTCGTCCGCGCCCGCCTCGACCTGCTCGCCGACCTGGCTGAGCGGACGGCGCAGCGCGCAGCCGGCCGCGGACCGGCCGCGGAGCGCCGGGTGGTGCTGCGCTTCGGCGCGGCCCCCGAGCGCATCCTCGGCGCCACGGTCGTCGAGGGGGTGCGGCTCGCCGACGGCACCGACCTGGAGGCCGGGTTGGTGGTCGTCTCCGCCGGCACGCTGCCCACCGCGGTGCCGGGCCTCCCCGTGGACGCCGTCGGGCGCACGCCGCACGAGGGCGGTCGCGTGCGTCCAGGGCTCTACCTCGCCGGCTGGGCCAAGCGCCGCTCGCCGCGGCCGGCGGCGTCGAGGATGAGGCCAGCCAGCTGGCGGCCGCCCTGGTCGCGGTCCATTGGATGCCCCCGTCTTACCGGGCCGGACCGCTGGGCGCCGGTGCGGCGGAGCTGGAAACGGGATCGCGGCCGTG